>JAGFJE010000202.1 GCA_024103175.1 Phaeodactylibacter sp. | reverse complement strand
CAATTTTATGAACCTTTGAGGCGCCAGCTTTGAGACACTTCCCTCGGCTCTTCCGGGGAAAGTTTCCAAAAGCTGGCTTGGAGGGGTTGTTAAAAAAGGTCAAAAGTAGACAGGATTAACAGGATTTACAAGATGTAGTGGCTTGCGCCACAGGGGGGTACATATCCTGAAAATCTTGTCAATCCCTGCCGGCCATGCTGGCACAGCAGGCGGGCTGTCTAACTGTACTTTTTTAACAACCCCCCCTCCAAAAAAAGATAGCCCGCTGGGCGGGCTATCTCGTCGCAAAGTGTAATACAAAAGATTACGCGATTGTTGTTGTTTTTTACGAGAGACGGGGCAAGGAGGTTACGTCAGGGAAGGTTTAATTTTCTGTCATCCTGATATGCTTATATTTTTCATTATTGTAGTTTTTTATCCAAAGATACAGTATTAAATAGGGCCATGCTTTAACAGGTTCCTACATTCCCCAAAAATTGCTAAATTCCCAACCAAAAACCTATGCGTTTATCCAATCTATTTATTTTAGCCCTTTCCACCATTCTGATGGCCTCCTGCGGTAGCGAAACCGGGCAGGAAACAACAGAAGAAGCCTCCATGGCCGATTCCCTCATCGTCGATATCGATCAACGCCTGGCAAAATATGTTCCGGTGCGGCTGACAACCGACGCCGGCCAGCTCACCGACAAGCAGAAGCAGATGATCCCCGTGCTCATCGAGGCCGGCAAGATTATGGACGAGCTGTTCTGGTATGAGGCTTACGGCCGGAAGGACAGCCTGCTGGAGGTGCTCACCAATGAAAAGCTGGAGCGTTACCTTACCATCAACTATGGCCCCTGGGACCGCCTGGCGGGCAATGAGCCCTTCATCTATGGCGTAGGCCCCAAGCCGGCGGGCGCCAATTTCTACCCTGCCGATATGACGAAGGAGGAATTCGAGGCGGCACAGCTCGAAGACAAAGCCAGCCTGTACACCTTCCTGCGGCGCGATGAGGCCGGCAACCTCATTACTGTGCCCTACCGGGAGCAGTTTGCCCAACAGGTGCAGAAAGCCGCCGGGCTGCTCCGGCAGGCCGCCGCCCTGGCCGACAACGAGGCGCTGAAAAAGTACCTGAACCTGCGCGCCGACGCCTTGCTGTCTGACGAATACCAGGCCAGCGATATGGCGTGGCTGGACATGAAGGACAACCAGATCGACGTGGTCATCGGCCCGATCGAGACGTACGAAGACCAGCTCTTCGGCTATAAGGCTGCCCACGAGTGTTACGTGCTGGTCAAGGACATGGAATGGAGCCAGCGCCTGGACAAGTACGCCGCTTTCCTGCCTGAGCTGCAGCGCGGCCTGCCCGTTCCGGCGAAGTACAAGGCCGAGCAACCCGGCAGCGACGCCCAGCTCAATGCTTATGATGTGGTATTCTACGCCGGCGATTGCAATGCCGGCAGCAAGACCATCGCCATCAACCTGCCGAACGACGAGGAGGTGCAGCTCCAGAAGGGCACCCGCCGCCTGCAGCTGAAGAACGCCATGCGCGCCAAGTTCGACAAGATCCTGGCGCCCATTGCCGGCGTGCTGATCGCTGAGGATCAGCGGCAGCACATTACCTTTGACGCCTTTTTTGCCAATACCATGTTCCACGAGGTGGCGCACGGCCTGGGCATCAAGAATACCATCAATGGCAAAGGCACGGTGCGCGAAGCGCTCAAAGAGCACGCCTCCGCCCTGGAAGAAGGCAAGGCCGACATCCTGGGCCTGTATATGATCAAGCAACTGCACGACAAGGGCGAGCTGGAAGGAGACTTGAAGGATTACTACACCACCTTCATGGCCGGCATCTTCCGCTCGGTCCGCTTCGGAGCGTCCAGCGCCCATGGAAAGGCCAATATGATCCGCTTTAACTACTTCGCCGGGAAGGGCGCCTTCGAGCGGGACCCCGAAACCGGTGTTTACCGGGTCAATTACGACAAACTGGAAGCCGCAGCGGCCTCCCTCTCCGAAATGATCCTCACCCTGCAGGGCGACGGCAATTACGACGGCGTGGCGGCCCTGGTGGTCGAAAAGGGCAAGATCGGCGAGCAGCTGCAGTCCGACCTGGACCGCCTGTCGGAAGCTTCTATTCCGGTGGATATCGTCTTCGAGCAGGGCGTGGAGGTGCTGGGGCTGGAGGAGCTGTAGATTTTTGATGTGAGATTTTTGATGTGCGATTTTTGATGTGCGATTTTTGATGTGTGATTTCAGATTTTCTTTCAGGTGGCTGCAACAGCCAGGCCACCATCGGAGGTAAATCAAAAATCACACATCAAAAATTAAAAATCACACATCAAAAGGGTTTATTTCCAGGAACTTTCCTTTCCTGCCTGCCTTGAATTTGCTTTGAAAATCGTTACATTTGCTCTTTATAGTCCTGCTTTTACAACCTACCTGTGTCGATGTACTGCCTGCTGAGCGTCAGTGCAGAATAAGCATATTTACACCCGGCCCTTTTATTCCAGACAAATGATGATCCTATGAAAAGATGTCGGTTATCTACCCTCTTCCTGTCCTTTGTTTTTATTTGTTCATGGAGCGGCTTGCGGGCCCAGCCAAGTTCCGGAGGAACGCCGATCGGCCTCACCGATGCCTTTAAGGAGGCTTATGGAGAGAAGCAGTTAAAGGCGGAAAAAATCCCGAGGCTCGACCTGAAGCGGATACTCCGGGAAGATGAGGAGTTTATCGGCGCCCCGCGCTTTGCCGCCCCCCTGGAGGTGAATTATACGATGGAAAACGCCGGCGAGTGGACGGAGCTGGAAGACGGCGGCCTGCTCTGGCGGCTGAAGGTCCGCTCGGAAGGGGCGCTGGGCCTGGCGGCTTTCTATAAAGATATGTACCTGCCGCCGGGTTCGAAGCTATTCATGTACAGCGAAGACGGCAGGCAGGTGCTGGGCGCCTATACCTTTCGCAACAACCGCCCTTCCGGCCAGTTTATGACCGGCTTCATCGAGGGAGAAACAGCGGTAATTGAATATTACGAGCCAGCCGCAGTCAGGGGGCAGGGGCGCTTGCAGGCCTTCCGGATCGACCATGCTTATGACAAGGAAAAATTCAAGGCAGGCGAGCAGCCGGTGGAGGAGGCGTCCCTCCTGAGTTTTGGCTTCGGCACTTCCCTGGCCTGCCACCGTAACGCCAACTGCCCCGAGGGCAATGTCTGGGCGGAGCAGAAGCGCAGTGTTTGCCGGGTGGTTATGGTGCTGGCCGAAGGCACCGGCTATTGCAGTGGCACTCTGATCAACAATACCAGCGAGGACGGAACGCCCTACATCCTGAGCGCCTATCACTGCCAGGATAGTTATACGCCCATATATGATCTTTGGCGGTTCGACTTCTCCTACCAGTCTTCCGACTGCGCCAACCCGGCCACGGAGCCCGTTCCCAATTCCGTACTGGGATGCGTGCGGCGGGCGGGAAGGCAGGAAAATGACTTTCTGCTGCTCGAGGCCACTTCCGACCTCCCTGCCTCCTACGACGTTTTTTTCAGCGGCTGGAACCGCATGCCGGGCTCGCCTCAGAGTGGGGTGTTGCTGCATCACCCCAGCGGGGACATAAAGAAGATCGCTTCCTACAGCGAGGCCTCCATATACAACGGGGAACTGGCCTGGAACCCCACCGTAACGACACCGGCTAACCATCATTTTCGAATCGAGTACGACGAGGGCACCTTTGAGCCCGGTTCTTCCGGTTGTGCCCTGTTCGATGAGGAAGGGCGCCTGCGCGGGCAGCTGCACGGCGGCCTTAATGACGACTGCGGGCTGGCCAGCGGCTTCTTCGGCCGCCTTACCCTGTCCTGGGAGGGGGGGGGCAGCCCGGAAACCCGCCTTAAAGACTGGCTGGACCCCCTGGACCTGAGGGTGGATACCCTGAATGGGATAGAACAACCGCCCCTGGGGTTAGGGAGCATTTCCGGAATAATCACCAATGAGGCGGGCGTGCCGGTGGCGGGCGTGGAAGTAACCCTCAGCGGTTCTGTGGACGCCTCGGTGACGACCGGAGCCGATGGCATGTATCAATTCGACGACATGCCCTTTGGGCAGCCGGTGGGAATAGCCCTGCAGAAACCCGACGATTTTCAGAACGGCCTGTCTACCTTCGACCTGGTCCTGATCGCCAAACACATCCTGGGGCTGGACCTGCTCGATACGCCCATCAAAATGATGGCCGCCGATGTGAACGGCTCCCGCAGCCTGACCACGCTGGACCAGATCGGCATCCGTAAGGTCATCCTCGGTATTGACCTGGAGTTTAGCGGGCGGCCCGCCTGGCAGTTCTTTCCGGCGGATTTCCAGTTCTCCAACCCGGCCAACCCTTTCCTGAACCCCATACCTCCCTTCTTTATGATCAATAATTTTGTGGATGACATTACCGATATGGATTTTATCGGCGTCAAGTCCGGCGATATTGATGACAGTGCGGATACGGGGGGAGGTGGTTGATTGAGTTGATGGGTTGATTGAGTTGGCAACCCAATTAACC
>JAGFJE010000200.1 GCA_024103175.1 Phaeodactylibacter sp. | reverse complement strand
CAGAAAGCGGGCTGCTGGCGGTAGGGAAAGGCAGTGCCAAAGACCTGGCGGAGCAACTACCCCATGCCTTAGACGCCTACGGCATTGACTATGATTATCAGGAAGGCGGCTTACTCGTATATACCGCTAAGGTGTACAAAGCCTGGCGCCTGATACAGGCTGGACAGGATATCCAGGCCGTCCTGGGCACGCTGTTGCTGGCTGACCTGTTTGTCAACATCCAAGTTGCCCAGACACGCGTGGTGGGCAGCCTGTTTCGCAATGGCTTCCCCCGGATTGCGGTCGGCAATGCCTCAGCGATCTGGGAGTTGCCGGCAGTACACCGCGGCGTCGAGATCGAGATCCTACGGGCAGGCAACTACCGGCTGCCTCATGGCTTCCCGGTGGTCGATATACTGAAGAATGGAACGGCCACCAGCGTCAAATCCATCGACATAACACTGCCCTCTTATCAGGGCAGCCGCCTGCTGCACCGCCTTAAAGGCTATATCGACAAATTGATCGACTTCAGAGGCGCCATCCATGGCGGGCGGACAGTTGCCAGAAACGTCAACAAGGAGCTGGAAGTCGTCATCCCAAAGGGCAGAGCCACGGAAGCCCAGCAGAAAATCTTTGAAGAAGTGGTTGATTATGGGAAACTGAACAATATTATCGTTAAATTTATCGAGCTGTAATCCTTTACCATGAAAAACATCAGCCTGTTCGCCAGCGACAAGATCCGGATGCACCCCAATGACACCACCGTCGACGGGCTGGGTATCGCCACTGAGCCCTTCCTCATCCTCCCTCTCGATACTTCAGACGAAAAACTGGAGAAGGCAATCCGGGAATGCCTCGAGAAATCTCGAAATGGCATCCCCCACCACCCCTGGCGGAAAGAGGAGGCGGCGGCTTATTACAAACAACTGGGCGTACGTTCCCACAAAGATCTGGGACGAGGGGCTGACGTCACCCTGGAAAACGGCCGGTATACCGTAACGCTGGTAGATAAACGCGGGTTGTTCGGCAAGCCGGTTGTGGTGGAGGAAGAAGAGCTGTTGAAAACGGTGCAGGAATGTTTGGGGCTGTTGCCAGCAAAAGCTGGATAGCTTTCCTGTTTTTTATAACTTGCCGGGCATTACTCTTTGGCTTATGCAACATTCTATTCCCATCATTTGCGATACCCTTTCTTCCGAAGAGCTGCTGAACCTCTTCCAGCCGGCTCTACCGAAAGAGAAGCAGGCGTTCGAATTTACCCTCCTGGAAAATGAACAAAATTTCCGCTCTCCTTTTGCCGACCCTACGGTACTGGCGGCCATCATCAGCGCTTCGGCGACTACCCTGGCGGCTATTATTGCCCTGGTTGGCGTGGTGTGGGCCAAGCGGAAAAAAGAAAACGGATCGGAGGCCACCATCGAGGTCAAGCTCAACCGCCCGGCGCTGGAACTGATCCAGGGCCTCAGCCCGGAAAAGGTGGCTCTCCTGCAGCAACTGCTGACGGCTCCTGAGGGCCGCCTGCGGCTGCCCGGAGCCCAGCCGTCGGAGGAGGAAATGGAGGTACTGGAACAGGTGCCGGCCCGGGCGGTGGAGCATATTGCAATCCTGGAGGATGAGTGATGATTTGTTCCATAAGGCTAAAGCGCTATCGGATGAAGGGGCTTATGCGGAAGCGCTCCCATTGTGGAAGCAGTTACTGAGCCGCATCCGAAAAACGCAACCGCTTAATGAAAGCTTGCTGTATACCTGCCTGGTGAGCCTGGGGGAATGCTATTCTGAAACGGAAAATTATCCACCGGCTACCGCAATGATGGAGGAGGCGCTGAGGCTAGGCCGCAAAGCGGAGGAAGCCAACCTGAATATCGTGGAGGCGGAACTGGCCTGGCTGTATAAGGAGCAGGGTGAATTGGAGAAGGCGGTGGCGCTCTTTGAGAAAGCCTTTGTTTCTGCCGATGCGGATGGAAAAATGGATATCGCTTTCCACCTCGGAGATGTGTTCGTTAATGTGCAGTTTGAACGGGCGGTAGAATACTGGGAAAAGGGGCTGGAGCTGGCCCAAGCTCAGGGCAATGTTTCCTACATGAATATTTTCTGGGAGCGGCTGGTTACTTACCACCAGGCACGGGAACTGCATCGTAAGGCGATTGCTTATGGCCTGGGCCGGGTGGCGGCCCTGGATGGGCTTCCGGATGTTGTCAGCGCTCATATGGACCTCGCAGCTGCTTATGAGGCGGCATGGCAGCCTGAAGACTCCCTGAAACAGCTCCGCCTGGCCCGGCAGAAAATGGAACAGTTCCCGGAAGAGGATTGGTGGTGGGAGGAAATTTCCGCCTGGCAAATGAAAGGGAATGCCTTGTTGCGGCAGGGGAAGGCTAAGGAAGCAGAGGATTGTTACAGGGCTGCGTTTGAAAAAGCAGGAGCCGCTGGTGATGAGGAAACCCTGGCGGCATTCCATTATGACACCGGGCTGAGTTATCTGGTGCTGGAGAACTATCAGGAAGCAGAATTACACCTTCAAAAAGCCATCAATATTGGCAAACGGATCGGTTATGAGGAAGTGTACTGGCCGGCTCTCGCCCATATGGCAGCGATGGCTTATGATACCGGCGATTACCAGCGGGCGCTGGCGATCCACGAAAAGATGCTGCCGTACGAACGCGATAGCGGCAACCAGGCCGCTTACTGTGCAGCCCTGAACAACCTGGCCGTCGCCTGCCGACAACTGGGCCAGTTGGAACGGGCAGAGCAGCTTTTTGAAGAGTCGGGCAAGCTGGCTCAGGAGCTGGGGCCTTCGGAAAGGGCCCTCTTCCTGAGGAACCAGGCAGGCATGCAAAGTTTTTGGGGAAACCACGAACTGGCGCTCTCGTTGCTGAAAGAGGCCTTGCAAGTGGCGGAGAGCCAGGAGCTGTTTATGGATGTTCCCCGGATCAGGGCCAGCATCGCCGAAGCTCATTATGCTCTGGGCTACTACAAAAAGGCAAAGGAGGAGCTGCAACAGCTGGAGGGCGCCGGCGGCTTGCCTCCCCTTCCTTCTGTTTTGATGGGCCTCTACACACTGCGGGGCATCGTGGAGGATGAACTGAGAAATGATGGCGAGGCGGAGCGGTATCTCCGTATGGCGCTACAGCTGGTGGAGGAAACCGGAATGATGGCGGAACGGCCGACGGCCTTCAATAACCTGGGTGTCTTTTTGTTGCGGGTGGGCAGAAGAGATGAGGCCCTGCCTTTCCTTGAAGAAGCGCTGGAGGCGGATACCGCCCTGGGGCAGCAGTCTCAATTGAGCACCGACTACCACAACCTGGGCTTTCTGTATCATGAGAATGGTGATTACCAGCGGGCATTGGAGCATTTTGTGGAATCGGTGCGGATCAAGGAGTCTCTGCGTAGGCAGGGCGCCCCCGGTTACCGGATGTCGTTCCTGGACCAGGAATACCATACTTATGAACTGCTGGCCCATACGCTGGTTCTGCTGGGAAGGGAAGAAGATGCATTCCGGGAACTGGAAAAATACCGCAGCCGGGAACTGCTGGCTAAAATGGCTGATAGAGCGCCGGCTGAGGCGCCGCGCTTTTCAGAGGTTCAACAGGCGCTGCCCGAAGGAGCGGGCCTGCTGGCCTTCGCGAACAGCCGGGCGGAGAGCCTTCTGGCATTCTTCATCACCAAACGGGAGGTGAAGACAGTAGTTATCCCGCTTCGCCGTTTTTTTGAGACGGATTACCCGGGGCATAAGCAGGCCGCGCGCCCGGAGGCGCCTGCTGGAAGGGCATCGCCTCCTACCGGCGCCCTGAATGGGCAACCGCCGCACCTCACGTTTCGCCTGAAGCGGCAGCGCAGCGTATATGCAGAACGAATGGAAAGCCTGCTCATCTACTACCGGCAGCGCCTGCAACGCGACCCGCGTTTGTGGAGCCGGCGGAAAGTGGAAGGGGACAGGGAGGTTGCCCGGTTTTTTTACCGGCTCTTGCTGGAGCCTTTCTCCTGTGGGCTGGCCGGCTGCTCCCGGTTATTCCTGTGTCCTGATGATGTTTTATCACAGCTGCCCTTCGATACGTTAGTGGACGGGCAGGGCAGCTTTCTGGCGGAAACCCATAGCATCCAGTTGTTTCCCTCGGCTTCGGTTTTTCTTCAATTACAGCAACAGCAGCCCGCCCGCCGGAAAAAAGCTCTGGTGGTCGGTTTGATAGATTACCAACAACCTCTGGCAATGATGAAGGGAACAGAGGCACCGCCACCAACCACCCTCCGCAATTGGCGGGAACGGATCCGCAAAAAGGATGCCCCTACCCCAGCGTGGTACCGTGAGTTCGGCATCTCCGGCTGGCGAAACCTGCCGTTTGCCGAAAAAGAAATTAAGCATATTGAGAAAGAGGCCGAAGTGGCTGAACTTCTTATTGGCAAGGAGGCCACTCCCTCCCGCCTCTTGGATTGGTCTGCGGCCGGCAAGCTAAGGCAGTTTGACATCTTGCATTTCGCAACGCACGCCATCTCCCTGCCTTTCCTGCCGGAACTTTCGGCCCTTGTCCTGGCGCCTGAGGCTTCCAACGGCAACTCCTATCTTACACTCATGGAAGCCGAGGGGCTGCAACTACAGGCCAGCCTGGTGTTTCTCTCAGCCTGCGAAACCAGCCTCGGAAAGCTATATAGCGGGGAGGGGGCCATCGGCCTGGCCAGCGCCTTCCTGGCGGCCGGCAGCCATTCCGTCATCGCTTCCCTATGGGCCATTCACGATGAACATACCGCCCGATTCGTCCAGGCCTTCTACAGGAAATTGAAAGTGCATCCGTTCCCGGAAGCGCTTGCCAGCGTGAAAAAGGACTGTATTCGAGGCCGGCTGGGCCCGGAACTCCAAAGGGCGCCGTATTGGGGTGGGTTTGTGATGTGGGGTGGTTGAGTTCCGGCCAGCAACATTCTGTTGTCGTTTTAAATTCAAAGGGCCTCGTAATCATCGCCCAAATAGAAACAATCGCCGACAATCGCCAGTACCTCCGCCGAGGAGATCAGCGGGTTGGCCGCCAGCCACCGGCGGTTTTCCGGGAATTCGAGGTGCAGGCCGGAACAGTATTGGATCTTCAACTTGTTTTTTTTCGGTTGAGAATAGGGTTTGGGGTAAGAATGGTTCAGCCCGGCGACTTTCTTCAACCAGCTGTAGCGAGCTAATCCAGCAATTCCAAAACCTTCTCCCAAAGGGCCTCATAGGGCACCATTTCTACCTCGATGGCTTCAATATCATGAGAGGACAACCTAGCTTGGTACTGCTTAACCCTGCGCTCTACAACTTCCCTTTTGAACCGCCCCGCCGGTATCTGGAGCAGCATCTTCATGAACAGGTTAGACCGAATAGTGGTTTCTACCCTGAGGTTGCGGTGAGCATATTGCTTATAAGCTTCAGCTTTATCGATTAAGCCACCTTTTTTGCCGCTTTTTAGCAAAGAAATTGCCTCTAATATGATAACCGGGATATTGGCTCCCTGTTTGTCGCGGCTGAACAGGTCCACCTGGTTGAGGAGCTTGCCCATTTTCACATTCTTTCCCTTCAGAAAATCCAGGAAAGCTTCTATAACAAGCCATTGATCTCTGACGTTTTCCGGCAATTTATTGTAGAGTTTCCTGGCATGCCCGATCGCTTCAGCCGTCTGCTCCAGGTTGTTGGAATGGAAACCGAGGATAGCCTTGTAGACTAAGGCGAGGGCCCAGTTATAAGATCCCTTGGGCGCCAGCCGAAGGCAATCGTCCAACTCTTTTTGGGCCAGGCCATATTCGCTCAGGGAGATAAAGGCCATAAGCTTTTTAACTTTGAAAGCAAAGTAGCCTATATAGGGCTTTGCTTTGATTGCTTTCAGTTTCAGGAGAGCCTCGTCACAAAGAAGGATCATTCCTTCAAAGTCCCGGAGAATACTATGTTTAAAAGCCTGGATATTATAATAGTAGATTACAAAGGAAAATGTATTTGCATGAGGTATGGACTGTATCTGCTTAACCTTTTCGTCTATGATTGGAAGCAAGTTCTTCTTTAGGCTGCGGCTATTCGCATGCTTATGAGCAATCTCCAGATAACTAAGGCGCGCCATTACTTCAGATTGAAGGTTTTCAAAGGAAGTATGGGCCTCCTTCAAAAAGAAATTGAACTCACGGGTATCTCCCTCTATCGCTCCATAATGGTGAGCAATTTCATTACTAGCCAGGAAATGTAACTGAGTAAAGTTGTATTTTCTGGCAATATTACATGCTTTTTTTGACAATTCGTGCCCGGCAATACGGCTTCCGGCCCGATAGAAATGTAGAGCTGCCAGATAATATTTTGAGGCTTTTGCAAATGCTTTGTTTGCCTCAGAACCTTGGTTGCTATTCATTATCGCCGCATCAACTAAAGCATCCCTGAGTTTTCCTTTTAACTCGCTGTAATACGCTGTACAATTTTCAGAACCAAAAATAGCAGCCCTGGCATCTTTGTCTGTTTTGAATTCCCCGTTTTTTATTCCTTCAAACAGAAACTCGATTTTTGACTCTTTTTTTAAATCTAAATTATTAATATTCAGAGACATATCTATCAAGTCCTTCATAATAATCTATGTTTGTTAACCAAATTAACACAACAAAACGTTATCGGCACAAAAAATGAAGGGTTGTAGGTTTGAGTAGATATGTATTTACAACCCTTCTGAAAAAATGGTATATGAGTTCCATTATTGCATTGATGGCCTTTATGGGGATCATCAATGAAGATTTACAAGGGTTTTGAGGTAGTTGTTGAAGTGCAGCGCCACCGAACTGTTTCAGCAGCGCTGCCTTTAAAACGTTTAAAACTATACCTTAAATATACGAACCGGATCTGAAAAAATGCAATTCAGATTCCAGCCATTCTGTTGTTTTACCTTCACATTTGAAGTTCTCATCCCTAACATTATCAGTTACTTATAATTTATTTACCTCCGGTTTTGCCCAAATCTGCTATGTCTTTTTTCTTGTAAAAAGTCATGAACAATTCTCTTACATCTTCCTACTTTTACCCTGCACACCCCTACCTGTACCAATTCAAACTGTTTAAAGCTATCACCGGAATTGATTTTCTAATGTGCCGGCGCTGAGCGCCGGCGGCGAAAACACCAGCCATGGGCAAAGTAGACCCTCGCGCTGTCATTGGCGCACTCAAGGAATTGATAGCTAAGGCAAAAAATTCGAAAGACCCCGCCGTAAAGCGGGAAGCGCTGAAAACCAGGGAAGTGGTCCGGAGGCTAAAGGAAAAAATAGAGGGGGAAGATTAAGCACTCTATCTGATGATAGGCTGCGGCTACTCAATGACCCCTTGCTTTTTCAGCAGGGCGTTGATAGTATTGGTTTGTTTCTCGATGATGTCCATGGCTCGTTTGAGCTCCTTCTGGGTATCCTCCTTTTCCGTATTGGCTTTCTTCAGAAGCTTCTCCAGGCCCGCCACCTCTTTCGCAAGTTTTTCCAGCTCTGCATCCCGAGCGGCGATTTCCGACTGTATCCGCTCCGGGCTCATCGGCGGAATTTCTCCATCCCTCACTAGTTCAGGGTAAGCGTCCAGCAACCGCGACAGCAGCAGCTCGTCAGCCGACGACCGCCCGTGGCGGATATCAATGACTTTTTGTTTGGGAACCCCCATGGACCGCGCCATGGCTACAAAGCTGATTCCTTTCTTTTTGAGGGCTTCCAGCCCGTCAATAAACCTGTTGTTAACCTCCTGTTTCAATCTTGCCGGGTTTAATAAATGTTAAAGAAATGTTAAAATTGAATCCAGTCTACGGATAATTGACCTTTTACATTTAATTTAATGTAAGATTACATCTAAATAAGTAAAGAGTGGTTGCTGTACCACTCAAATATAGGAACAGGAGGGGCAAAATCCAAATCTTTCAACTCTCGGTATAAAACTATCTGCAATGGGAATAACTGCCATACCGTACCCCGTTGCCCGGGCCTCTCTTTACAACCGGGCAAAGCGGGACAAGCCCCTTCCCTTCGAGTCTCTTCGCGAGCTGGTCGGCGACTTCATCCTCTACGGCATACAGGGCCAGCCCTGGGACGGGCCCGAACGGGCCCTCGCCGGCGCCAACAACTTCCGGGCCATCCGCTCAGTTGCCTTCATCGAGCGCAACAAAGGCAAAGCCTTCGGCCTCATCGAATGGGAGCTGAAAGAGTTCGATGACGGCGACGGGGAGGATAGCTTCACTTTGCTTTACCACTCCATAGCCGGCGCCGAACTCGGCCGGCTGAAAATAACCAGCTTCGAGCGGAAGAGCGGCGCCTCTTCCCGTGAAGAGCCCGGCGAACCCAACGCTCCTCCATGATCTAAAAAGTGCATTTTGCGGCCTGCAACAGGTTCGCAACCGACACCTCCTGTTTTCCAAGGCTGTGGCGCCCAAACGAGGGCGCTGCAGCCGACAGGAGGGAGGAGGGCTTTCATCTGCTAACAGTTGGCGGTTAGCTATATAAACTTAATAAAGCGGAAAGGCTGCCCTTTCTTCCAAGCCAAAAAATACATGTAGGCGTGCTGCTCCCGGGCAAGAGGTGGACTTCAAGCGGAGTGTAGAGTATCAGTGTTCTAGTGGAAAGCCCGGGAGCCTTTTGATTGTTATCGAACCCGTCTTGTCTCTTGCTGGCTCCGGCTGCTTGCCGGCCGGGGCCTTTTCTCTCACCTCTAATGGATATAAGCCATGATCAACCTTTGCGACTCCCTGGTTTTAGAGAAAATGCCCATCGTTGGCGCCCGCGCCATCGGCGTGCTCGTTGCCATCTCCAAGTTCATGAACGAACACAACCAGGCCTGGCCCTCCCGCAAGACCCTGCGGGCCATCACCGGCCTGGGCCGCGACGCCCTGGACAAGGACATCGCCCTGCTCGAAAGACACCAGCTGGCCCGGAAAATCCAGCGCCGCACTGATGACGGCAGGCGGCTGTCCAGCAACCGGTATACCATTCCCTTCCGCATTGCCAGGAAGTACACGCCGCCTCAGGATACGGAAACTCAGGGTACTGGTTCTCAGGATACGGAATTTCAGCATACTGATTTTCAGGATACTGGTTTTCAGCACCCTGAAAACCCGCCAGGAAGTATTGAATACCCTTTTGAAGTATTGGATAAACAAGAAGAATTGAATAAACAGGAAGAATTGAGAGCGCTCTGCTCGCGCGCACGCGAGGAAGCCGAAAATTTGAAACAGGAAAACGAAAAACTGCGCCGGGAGCTGGAAAACCTGCAGCAGGAGAAAGAAAGCTATCGACAGGAAGCAGAAAGCCTCCACGTCCGGCTTCGGCTTTGCTCAGCCGGCGTCGAAGCCGCCCCACCCCCCGGTTCCGGCGCGCCCCCTCCCCGCCGCTGGCTGAGCGGAGCCGAAGCCAGCGGCGAAGCCGAACCCGAAGCCGATGGGCCAAGCTGCAGGCTGAGCGAAGCCGAAGCCAAAAACCACACCCAGGCCGCCGAAACCTTCTGGTCCTGGGCCCTCGACAACGGCTACCTGCCCGGCATCATCGCCAACGCCCGCTACCCGGGCAGCGAGGAGCAGGCAAGGGAGTGCTGTTCCGACTACTTCCGCAACCACCAGAAGAACGGCCGGTGGATCTACATCTGGAAAGCCCGCAGCAGCAAGAACCTGGCCGGCTTCGAAAGCTGGCTGGTTAAAGACCCTCTGTTTTACCCGAAAAAATATCAAAATGGACAAACTGTCAAAACCAACGGCGGTATCCTCAGTGAGGAAAGCGCCCGGCGCGTCTACGCTACGCTCCTTGCGGAAGAAGGCATTGTCCCAGTCGGGGGCTTCCCCGGTGCTACTTGACGCCGCCATCACAGGCTACCACAACCAGTTGCGGCACATGCCCATGGAAGAGGCCTTTGCCCGCCTGATGGTGGCCCTCAGGGAGGTAGCCCAGGACTACGGAGCAAGGCAGGCCGTGTTGGAGGAAACCTTCACTGAATGCGTGCGGATAACCCGGAAAAAATTTGCAGGCCTGGGCATAGAGGAGATCCGCGAGGCCTACCGGATGTGGGCAGCCGGAGAATTGAACCTGAGGAAAGGCGAAGCGGAGATGTACGGCGGCCAGTTCAACGCCGCCCAGCTGGGGAAAGTCCTGGCCGCCTACATGGAACAACGAAGGGCTGCACTGGGCGCCTACCTCCGCGAACTGGAGGCCTATCACCGGGAACAGGAAAAGGCAAGCAAAAAGGAGCGCCTGAAGCGGGAATACGAGGAAAACTTTGAGCGCATCCTGCGTGGCTTCCAGCCCAAAAGCTGGCGCGAAGTGCCCTTCCACTGGTTCGAAACAGCCTGGAAAAGAGGGTTGATACGGTTAACCGAAACAGAGCAAGTGGAGGTGCTCGCCCAAGCCAGGGCCCTGGCCCTGGAGGAAGCCGAAGAGGAAAAAGAAAAAGCCAACATCTTCCAGCGCAAGCAGATAGAAAAGCTGGCCGAAGGAGAAGGGCTGGAAGGGCGGGCAAAAACGATAGCCAGAAAGCTGGCCTTATTTCAAAAATTCTACCAAAACCAGCAGAAATGAAAGTAACTCTGCAAGACGCGATCAAGGAAGTGCAGCGTGAGATCCGGATGAGAGAGCGCCTCTATCCCGGCTGGATTACCTCCGGTAAGCTCAGTAAGGCGGCCGCCGAACGCCAGCTGGCGCGGATGAAATACGCCCTGGAACTGCTTAAAGGAAAGCAAGGAGAGCAGCCTGGCCAGCAAACAGAACTATTCAAATAGCACATGGAAAACCTGATACGCCAAAAATTGCGGGAGCTGGATCAGCTCAAGATCAACCTGCTGCAAGGCCTCAGCAGCAATGATGAGCCCGCCCGCGCTTACCGGCAGATGAGCCTGGAGGTAGTAGAGGGCTGCCAGGCGGTTTTGGGGCAGGTAGTGGAAGACTTGAAATGCATGAAAAAAAGGAGCCAGGGCTAATGAAATTAGAAAACGAAGAATAGTAAGGCTATGAATATTGAAGAGCTTCCAAAGATCATTGAAGATATGCAGAGCCGGATTTCAAAGCTGGAGGCTCGCTTACATGAAAAACCAAAGCCCACTTACGTAGGCTACAAAGGTGCAGCTGAAATAACTGGGCTGAAGGTTTCCACCTTGCGCTGGAAGGTAAGCCAAGGAGAATTAACTCCACAGAAGTACAGCGGCCGTTCTCCTCTTTTCCATGTTGAATATCTGCGAATGAAGTCTGAAGGGGCGACCGACAAAGAAGCCATCCTGAGCCTGGTCAAACGAGGAGAGTTAATCACTCGCAATTTGCGTTAGAATTCAATTGTTTGTACAATTGTTTGCAAATAGAAAAAAAGAAGTTGCGTGACATTCACACGACGCCTCGACAAGCCGGGGCACCAAGATTCGAACCTGGGGCTCTCCCGGCGACATGCAGGAATGTGCTGACAGGGCTGCTCCACAGGCTTTTTTGGAAATAAAAAACCCGCCTAAACTCAATGTCTAAGCGGGTTGCAGCGGTGACGGCGGGATTCGAACCCGCGATACCCCGTTAAGAGTATGCCAGTTTAGCAAACTGGTGGTTTCAGCCACTCACCCACGTCACCGGGTGGATTGTCTGAATAAAATTTAATGGTCGGGGTAGCAGGATTCGAACCTGCGGCCTCCTGCTCCCAAAGCAGGCGCGCTGACCGGACTGCGCTATACCCCGTGATTTTCAGTTTCCAGCCCGGCGGGAATTTTGTTGCCCCTGCGGCCTTCCCGGCCTATTGCCGGGACGCCCTGGCCGGACTGCGCTATACCCCGGAAACACAAAAGAGCCATGAGGCTCTTTTGTGATAGCGGTGACGGCGGGATTCGAACCCGCGATACCCCTTTCAGAGTATGCCGGTTTAGCAAACCGGTGGTTTCAGCCACTCACCCACGTCACCGGGTGTATTGTCTGAATCACGAAAAGTATGGTGCATAAAGGCCAAGTTTACACCTGAAATTACACCTGAAATTTTGTAATGATCTTTTCCAGATTTTTCGTAACCCATTGATTACCAAGTCGGGGCAGCAGGATTCGAACCTGCGGCCTCCTGCTCCCAAAGCAGGCGCGCTAACCGGGCTGCGCTATGCCCCGAAAGCACAGAAGAGCCGGTAGGCTCTTCTGTGGCAGCGGTGACGGCGGGAT
>JAGFJE010000306.1 GCA_024103175.1 Phaeodactylibacter sp. | reverse complement strand
CCGCTGATGGCGCTGGTGATCTTTTTTCTGTTCAAAGGCGCCGCCGACTGGCTGAAGCTGGCCCTTCTGCTTCCCCTGGTTCTTCACTTTCTGGGAAGGGCCAATGTAAAAACGGTTCAGGAGTGGTGGTATGACCACTTCACCGAAGAAGCCTTCGCATACATATCCACCCAACAACCGAGGGACAGCATCATCCGCCTGGGGTCGTACTGGCTGTTCACCCCTACCCTGGCCTACTACAAGCAGGCCGGAGGATACGCCAATATCATCGGGCCAAACCTGGATTATGAAGTGCCGGATACCAAATACTACGACTATTACTACCTGTTCGCCGGAGATACGGCAAAACTGCACCCCGATTATGTCCTTGAAAAAAATTACGGCGGTTATTGCATCATGAAGCTACCGGCCGATAAGAAAGAAGGACAATAAATTGCAATTTCCTTTTATCCCCGTACTTACCTATTTTTGCCCGTTCTATCACATAATGCCGCAAAGATGAGCCAGACCCTCTCCATCGTCATTCCCGCCTACAATGAGGCGCGCACCATCCACCGCATCCTGGATAAGGTAAAAGCGGTAGAACTGGCCGGAGGGCTGAATAAGGAAGTGATCGTCGTCAACGACTGCTCGAAGGACGATACCAAAGGCGCCATACAGCGCTACAGGGAAAACAACCCGGAGTTCCCCATTCAATACTACGAGCACAAAGTGAATAAGGGAAAAGGCGCCGCCCTGCATACCGGCATCCGGGAAGCCAAAGGGGATTTCATCATCATTCAGGACGCCGACCTGGAATACGACCCTCAGGAATACAACATCCTGCTCCGCCCCATTCTCGACGAAGTGGCCGACGTGGTCTACGGCTCCCGCTTTATGGGGGGGAAACCCCACCGCATCCTCTTTTTCTGGCACTCCATCGGCAACAAATTCCTCACTTTTCTCTCCAACGCCTTCACCAACCTCAACCTGACGGACATGGAAACCTGCTATAAGCTCTTCCGTGCCGAGGCCGTCAAAAACCTGGACCTGCGGGAGCGGCGCTTCGGCTTCGAACCGGAAGTTACCGCCAAGGTGGCGCGCATTCCGGGTATCCGGATCTATGAAGTAGGTATCTCTTACTATGGGCGGACCTACGCGGAAGGCAAGAAGATCAACTGGAAGGATGGTTTCAGGGCGATCTACTGCATTTTGAAGTACAACCTGTTCCGCTAGTGAAAGCGGCTTCTTTTTATTAATTTTCGGGAAAATCCGAGGATGAATATCAAGTTGATCCCAATCCTGCTCATAGGCGCCCTTTTTTTTCATGCCTGCGAAGGCCGGGACACCCGCAAACCTCCCGGCCGGGAAGAGGTGCTCGCCGTCCGGGATTCTATCCGCGGCGAACTGCTGCTGCGTATCGGCAGGGTCCAGCAGGAGATCAACCGGCGGGTGGTAGCCATGAATAACCAGGCCTACGATGCCCGCCCGGCCACCGCCCGGCGCCTCCGGCAAAAGATCAGGGAAGCCGAAAGCTCCTACGAAAAACTGGAAAAGCAGACTTTGCTTCTGCAGCAGGACAGCCTGATGCGCGACTGGATCATGCTCCGGCAGGAAACAGAACTGCTGATCACCGAAGCGGGGCGGATCCTGGAAACCTCCTTCTGAAAAACTTAGGAAAAGACTGGATATATGGAAAAGTTCTGGAACGACCTGTTGGATCAGATACGCAACTATTACGAATCGATCGTAGAACTGATGCCCAGGCTGGCGCTGGGGATTCTCCTTTTTATTCTTTTCTGGTACTTGTCCAGGCTACTCAAAAGCACTGCCGGGCGATGGCTCCGAAAAAGGATGGATGACCCGCTGCTGGCCGCCTTCCTGTCCCGGGTGGTCAAGGCCACCTTCATTACCATCGGCCTGCTGGTATTCCTGCAGGTGGTGGGCCTGGGCAAAGCCGCCGGCTCCCTCCTTGCCGGCGCCGGCATTTCCGCCTTCGTGATCGGCTTTGCTTTTAAAGACATCGGAGAGAATTTCCTGGCGGGCATACTCATGGCCTTCAAACGCCCTTTCCGCGTTGGCGACATCATCGAAACGGGAGAGGTCAAAGGCACGATCATTGGGCTGAGCCTTCGCGATACGCAGGTAAAAACCTTTGACGGCAAAGATGTCTTCATCCCGAACGGAATGATCCTGAAAAACCCGATCGTCAACTACACCATAGACGGCTTCCTGCGGCAGGAGTTTACTATTGGGTTGGACTACGGTTCGGATATCAACGGCGCAATGAAGATCATTCTGGGCGTCCTGGCAAAAGTGCCCGGTATCCTTCAGGAAGGAAAGGCGCCGAATATTCTCATCAGCCAGTTGGGAAGCAGTTCCCTCAACCTCACCGCCTACTACTGGCTTGATACTTTTGACCGGTCCATCTCCTCTATGGAACTGAGGAACCAGGCCATAGAGCGCACCCTCGCCGCCCTGGATGCCGCCGGCTTCTACCTGCCGGGCGATATCATGGAGGTCAAAAACTACAACGACAAGCCGCTACGGATGGAACAGTAAGGGCCTTTCGGCAAGCTCAGGGTGAAGGGGAGCCCCCTCATGGCCTTATTGTCTCATGGGCCCATTCGAACATCGCCAACCCGGCGCCTGTTCCATTAAGTGAAAGTAACAGAAAAATGATCGTTACAGGCCGGCTGCCTGTTGATCAAAAGAGTAACACGAGAAAAATTTTTATGGAAATTACGACCAAGTCATTAGACATCAGACAAGACACAGCGAACAGCAAGTTCCACTTCAACATGAAAGGTGGTGAAGAGGTATACCTGAAATACAAACTGCATACGGATTCTACCCCCAACATCATTGAATTTACGGATACCTATGTACCGGAAGTACTGGAAGGCATAGGCATTCCCGATGCCATGGCCCTGCAGGCTGTCCGTTTTGCCGAAAAGATGGGGTATAAGATCAAGGCGAACTGCCCGTTCATGTCGGGTTACATGAACCGCCACCCTGAATTTTCCCACCTCAGGGCTTAAGTGAGCGGAATAAGGCGGGTCAAAATCTGGAGGTTAGCGGATGGCGAATTGGCGATTATTAATTAACTTGCGCTCCCATCAGCAACGACTATAAAGAACGTGCCAACCAGCCAATTTGCCAACAACCTGCGATTCCTCCGCAAGACGAGGGGCATGAGCCAGCAAAAACTTGCAGAACAACTGGGGCTCAAGCGCAACAACATTGCGTCTTATGAGGCGGGGTTGGTTGAACCGAAGGCCATCAATTTTCTGAGGCTCGCCCTGTTCTTTAATATCTCCCCCAGTGAGCTGCTGGAGAGGGACCTGCCTGGCGCCCTGTCGGCGCCCGGGTTTCAGCAGGAAGAACCACAGGGCCTCAGTGAGGTTGAAATGCGGGATCAACTCCGCCTTTTTTCCAGCCATACTTCTGATATGCAGAAAGTGCTGGATGGTTTCCGGGAATTTCAGAAGCTGAATGCTTCCGCCGGCCCGCCAAAAGAAAGCCCGAAGAATAACAAGGCCCAGGAAACGAAAAGCGAGTTGGACAACCTGCTGAGCATTATGGAGCAACTGCTGGAGTCCAACTGGGCGCTCCTGCGGGCCATGACGGGGAGGTTCAAGCAGGAAGGCTGATATGGAAAACGCATTCGTATCCTCTCAATAAAGTATACCTTATGAATCGACTTACTTTGTCATTCGCTTTTTCAGCCGCCCTGTTGATTTTGGCTTTTGCCTGCAGCAATTCCACTCAGGAAGAGGCTAAAGATGTGCAGGAAGAAGCCACGGAAATGGTGGAAAGCGTCAAGGATGACGTACAGCAGCTTTCGGATACCATCAGTGAAGAGGCCCGGAAGGAAGCCGACAAATTCGTACAGGAAATAGGCAAAACGCAACAGCGCATCACTCAGCGGATACTCAGCCTGAAGAAAGAAATACAAAATGCGGAAGGAGAAGCCAGAGAGCAGCTGGAGGCGGAGAAGCAACGTCTCGAAGAACTCAGAGACAACCTGAATATCCGGACCCAGCAACTTCAGCAGAGCGCTCAGCAGAACTGGGAAGAGCTGAAGGCCAATATAGCCAGGGAACTCGAGCAGGCCCAGAAGCAATTGGAGTGATAATTTTTGAACCAATTCGCAGTTATGAACAAAGAATCAAGTATTGCAATCCTAACCAACTTATTACAACGGCACGAAGATGCCGCTCAGAAATACAGGGAAGCAGAAGCCATAGTGACGGATAGGGGGCTGAAAAACTTCCTGTCGAGCCTGGCCGGATACCGCGAAAGCCTCAAGGAAGAAGCCCGGCGGTGGCTGGAAGATATGCCGCCCTCCCCGATTCCGGTATCGGCGCAGGTACGGTCGTATCTCCACAAAAACTGGGACAGTTTCCGGGAGGCGCTGCTACAGGAGAACCACTCCAGAATATTGGAGGCCTGCACTAAATGTGAAGCCGCTGTTTCCGATTATTACAGTGAAGCGCTGAAACAGGAAGGTATCCCTCTGCCTGTTCACAACGACCTCAAAGAACAGCACAAACGCATCATGGAGGTACGCCGAAAAGTAGAACGCATGGAAAAAGTACCGGCAGAACGCAAGCACGCCTTCTGACTCTGCGCCAAATCTGCTTATCTTTAGGCCCGGCACTCACATATTCCGGGCTATGGATAAGATCAACTACCCTTTATTGTATTTTGAGTTTCGGGAGGAAGCCATCCTCGGCATCCTCGTGGGCACGGAGCTGGAGGCAATGGACAGCAGCCTGCGCAATCTCAAAAGCACCCTCCTCGACCATCTGCAGAAACAATACAAAAAACACGACGACTATCCCCTGATGGATATCACAGCGCCCCGCCTTCGCATGGTGGAGGCGTCTATCCGGCCCGCTTACCGGGACCGCACCGGTTCCTACCCCCTTTCCGATACCCTCGACATTTCCGTTCCTGCTGTTTTCGGGCCAACCGAACAGGGGTATTATGAATGTTACCTGCCGCTTTTCGGGGAAAGTTTTTACTACTACGACTCCCGCCAATTTGACGCCCTGGTGCAACACGCGGTGGTATCGCTGCTCAACCACTACAGCCCGGAAAAGATCTATCGGCTGAAAATGATACCCCGGCCGAAACTGGATGTCCTTCCCCTGAAAGTCAATTACGGCCGCGATTTCTACTGGAGTGGCATTGAGTACAAGCGCGAATTCAAGGTGCTGAACCGCCTGGCGGAGAGGGCGCCCCAGAAAAAGGTTGTCCGCCGTAACAGGAGCGCCCTTCCGGAGGCTGCCTGGGAACTGGAAGAAAAGGTATCTGAAGTTACCGGCAAACTCATCAGCACCCGGTCGAATGTTCTTGCCGTTGGCCGCCCGGGGACGGGCAAGAGCGCGGTCCTGGGGCAGGCCATCAAAAAGATAAGCGCCCGCTCCCGCAAACAACAGCTGGATTATACCTTCTGGAGGATACTCCCCCAGCGGATCACGGCCAGCTCCAAATACCTGGGCGAATGGG
This sequence comes from Phaeodactylibacter sp., assembly GCA_024103175.1. Lineage (GTDB taxonomy): Bacteria > Bacteroidota > Bacteroidia > Chitinophagales > Saprospiraceae > JACJXW01. The sequence goes on along the minus strand of JAGFJE010000306.1, from coordinate 1,715 downwards.
AAGAATTGTGTGAGCAACTGGTGGAAGAGCTCAATATCACCAATGGCATCCTGTGGGTGGAAAATGTCGCCCAGTTGCTACAGATCGGCGGCGAAGGGCCCGAAGACAGCGTGGCCGCTTTCCTGATGTCTTTCCTGCAACAGGGGAAACTGCAGATGATGGGAGAGGCCACGCCTCAGGAACTGGAGAGTATGCGGCGGCTTCTTCCCGGCTTTGCCGAAGCCTTTCAAACGGTTACCCTGGAAGAACCAGAGGAAAAAAAAGTGGCCGGCATCCTGGAAAAATTTGCCGAATATGCCGACAAAAACCTGCAAATGCCCATCAGCCGGGAAGCTTTGCAGTTGTCCTACCGCTTGCTATTGCGGTATTACCCCTATGAAAGCTTTCCCGGCAAGGGGATCAAGTTCCTCGGCCAATGCATCAGTGAAGCGCAGCTGCGCCGCGCCGAAAAGGTCAACAAAAAAGCGGTTTTCGACAATTTCGTCCGCCAGACGGGCTTGCCGGAGTTGTTTTTGCGCGACGACCTGCTGCTCGATACCGACGAGCTTCAGGCATATTTCACCCGGCGCATCATCGGCCAGCCGGCGGCGGCCGATAAGCTGTGCAGCCTCGTCAAGATATATAAGGCGGGCCTGAACAATCCGCACAAGCCCATCAACACCCTGCTTTTCGCCGGCCCCACCGGCGTGGGCAAAACCGCCAGCGCCAAAGCCCTGGCCGATTATTTCTTTGGCAAAGGGCAACGAAAATCACCTTTGGTCCGGATCGATATGAGCGAGTTTCAACATCCCGGGCAGATCGTCCGCCTCATCGGCGCCGGCCGGGAGGTGGGGCAACTGGTGAAAGAAATCCGGGAGCGGCCGTTTTCCGTCTTGCTGCTCGACGAGGTGGAAAAGGCCCACCCTTCCATCTTCGACGCCCTGCTGGGCGTCATGGACGAAGGGGTGCTGGTCGACGCCTACGGCCGGGAGACCAACTTCCGGAATACCATCGTGATCATGACTTCCAACCTGGGTTCCGGCGGGCGCGCTTCCATCGGCTTCCGGCAGGAGGAGGACGATGAGGCCGTCTACCTTTCCGCCGTCGAGCGCCACTTCCGGCCGGAATTCGTCAACCGGCTGGACGGCATCGTCATCTTTGGCAGCCTCAGCAGGGAAGATATCCGGCGCATCACCACCAAAGAGCTTCAGGAACTCAGGCAACGGGAAGGCTTCACCAAGCGACATATCGACGTACATTTTTCCGAAAATGTGGCCGCCCACCTTGCCGCTATCGGTTTCGATGCCCGCTACGGCGCCCGCCCCCTGCAGCGCGCCATTGAACAATCGCTCGTCATCCCTATTGCTAACTGGATGCTCCGCCACCCGGAGGCAGAAAACTGCCGCTTACTGGTCGACTATGACGGTGGCCTAAAGATCGGGCAGCAAAACCGAAACTAATGTTCTGGCCCGCGCTACAACTAATCCTCATCGCCCTTTTTCCTTTCCTGAGCCGGCGGCTTCACAGCAGAAAGCTGGCGCCGCCCTGGCTGAGCCCGGTGGTGATGTGCTACGCCCTGGGCATCATCCTGGGCAACTTCCGCCTCATGCCGCTCGACGACAAGCTGTCGGCCGCCCTTACGGAGGCTACCATTGCGCTGGCCATCCCGCTGCTGTTGTACGGCGTCAACCTGCAGCGGTGGTTCAGCCACGCCCGGAGCACCCTCCTCAGCTTTG
>JAGFJE010000260.1 GCA_024103175.1 Phaeodactylibacter sp. | reverse complement strand
AATTCGGTATACAGATAATTTCCCGGGAAGGGCCCGGCTGAATAATCGCCGGGAATTCTTCCTAAGACATGGACAAAGGGCGTAGGATCACCGGCAATGAACATGTGGCCGCCCGCTTTTACCCATGCCGTCAAAGCTTCACTCTGAGCGGCGCCGGGCTGAAGTTCTGGCGGCAGCATGGTAAGTACATTGCCCGGCGTTGCGGAGTACCCCTGATTGGGCAAGGGGGTAAGGTAATACAGCATCACTACGTTGATGTCTTCCAGCGCCGCAGCCGAAATATCCGAGAACTTGATGTAGTTGAACTCATCCGGATACTTGGTTTGCAGGAACAGCGCGGCCGCCCTGGCGTCATCATCGACAATAGAGTTGACATCATCGCCATCACCAATAAAGGCGATATTGGAACTTCCCAGGCTCACCGATACCTCGTACACCTTAGTCAGCCCTTCGCTGTTGGTGACGGTATAATCTACGGGGCCACCGGAGAAATCCTGCGGCACGCCGCTTTGCGGAGATACGGACTGGCCCTCCGGCACTTCGACAACCGGTGTAATATTGGAAAGATCATAGCTGGGCGGGAGAAAAAGACTGATCTTGCGTTCTGTCTCGAGTATCGTTCCCTCAATGCCATCAACCGAGAAGCTGGTAATCTTAGGCGCTGCGATCTGGGTAACATGTACAAAATAGGACTTACCGGTAAATCCGTCATTGGATACAACCGTATACTTCACCGGATTGGAAAAGTTTTGGGCTACGCCCGATGCCGGCGTGACGGTTGTGCCTGCCGGGATGGTAAATTGCGGGGCCAGGTTGGTGATGTCCGCCTGGCTTCCCACTGTGACATTGATGACGCCGTTCTCCTGATCGATATCCCCCATATTTTCACCGATGGAGAAGGACATGATCAATGGATTTCCATATACAGAGATCGTGGCGGTATACTCTCTTTCAACTCCGTTATTGGAAACGGTGAAGATCACCGGCCCCTTGGAGAAATCGGCCGTACTTCCCGATTCCGGGTTCACCGCAGCGCCTTCCGGCAAAGAGATCTCAACCGTCACTGCAGAAAGATCGCTTCCTGCCGGCAGGGTAGCGGTAATGGCGCCATTGGTATGGTCAATGTCGGCGGCCTGCCCGTTGGCGGTGAAATTCCGAATGATCGAATGGGTATAATCCGGAACGTGGTCTTCGAACAGCAGTTCATCCTGGCAACCGGTGTGGAACAGCAGGACGCCGGCCAGGAACAGGGAGAAGCCCCATTTGATATTGCTAAATATATTTTTCATGATCTAAGTGTGTTTTGTGATTTTCGTTGATTAATAGTTATCGCGCTGGATCAACACGCCCCCTGAGGCGTCGATCTCAATCTGCGGGATCGGAAGGTATTCGTCCCTGTTTGGCGTAAAGCTGGCGCCCGCGTAGTAAGCCCGCTTGGCGCTTTCCGCCACCATATAGTCGTTGATCCAATTGGCGGCGACGCCCCACCGGACGAGGTCATAAAAATGGTGCCCTTCGTTGTGCAGCTCCAGCCGCCTTTCCATGCGCAGGGCTTTTCGGGCGTAGTCTTGCGTTACATTTGTCGGATAGAGGCCGATCTGATAATTGGCGGCGGGCTTGGTATTGTCTACAAAGTCTCTGACGTAGGGCGAATTCATGGCGCGTTCTCTGATCTGGTTGATCAACGCCATTCCGGTTTCGACATCCCCCAGTTCGATGGAGGCTTCGGCTTTCCAGAGCAAAACATCGCTGACCTTGATCAACGCCTGGTCCAGGGCGCCCTTTGCCCAGGGGAAACCACCGGAAGCTCTGAGATCAGAGTTTGGGTCTATCTGGTTCTTTTTTCGCACATAAAGGCCGTAGGTGGCAACGTCCCGGCTCCAGTTATCCTGCTGCGGCATGGCCGTCCAGGTTTTCCAGGTGATGCCGGGCCGGCCTATGGAATGGTCCAGCCGGGGGTCGACCGGGGTGCTGATATCGCGGGGCGCCAGGTCTGCATTATTGTAGCTATCCAGTAAGGGCAAGCCGTTTTCATCCACCTTAAAGGCATTGACGATATTCTGGGAGGGTTTATGAAAATCGTCCCCGTTGAGATAGGGATGGTTGAGGTCGTCGGATGGTGAATCCGGAGAATTGAGCAGGTCTCCAAAATTCAGGTTCCCGTATTCTGAGCCGTCGTTTATGGAGTATTGGATGGCAAAGACGTTCTCCTCATT
>JAGFJE010000257.1 GCA_024103175.1 Phaeodactylibacter sp. | reverse complement strand
GCTGCTGTTGCCGTCGCCAAAGAGCCAGAGGTAGCTGTCGGCGTTTTCGGTGGTATTGGTGAAGGTAACCGTTGCTTCATTGGACAGGTAATCGAAACTGCCCTGCGGCGCCCCGCCAACTACGATGATGTTCTGGCGGGTCAGGGCGCCCGAGCCGGCGGCGTTGATGGCCATAAGGGTTACCGTATAGGTTCCCGGCGTTTCGTAAACGACCGTAGGATTAGGCTCAGTGGAGGAGGCCGGCGTGCCCCCCGGGAACGTCCAGGAATAGCTATCGGCATTTTCCGAGCTGTTTTCAAACGTGACGGTAAGCGGCGCGCAGCCCTGATTGCCGGAAACGGTGAAGTTGGCCACCGGCGCCGCCAGGTCGATCGTCACCGTGTCAACTATCGCCGTTTCGCCACATTCATTGGCGGCGGTAAGGGTGACGATATACTCTCCCGGCTCATCGAAGCTGTGCGTGGGGCTGGCTTCCTCACTCCCGGCGCCATCCCCAAATTCCCATACATAACTGAGGCTGTTGGCGGAGGTGTTGGAAAACTGCGCTTCCAATCCATTGAGTTGGAAAGTGAAGCCGGGCGCCGGGCCGCTGTTGACGAAGATCTCCGTGGAATCCAGGCTCGCCCCGGCGGCATTGGCCGCTTCCAGGCTGATGGTATAAGTTCCTGCAGCGGTGAAAGTGAAACTGGGATTCCGCTCGGTGGAGGCCTCCGGCGTTGCGCCCGGGGCGGACCAGCTCCAGGCGGTGGTATTGCCGCTCGAGAGGTCACTGGCCTGCACGGTGAAGGGCGCACAGCCGGAGGTGGCGCCCAGCTCAAAAGCAGCTGTCGGAGCAGTGATCACCGTTACTTCCTGGTTGCTGGTGTCGGCGCCGCAGGCATTGGAAGCAATGAGGGACACCAGATATGTGCCGTCAGAACCGAAATCATAAACGGGGTTCTCTTCGGCGCTGGTATCTCCGTTGCCAAAGTCCCACCGGATGTCATCGGCATTGCCGGATTGGTTGATAAAGGCGGCTTCTGTTTCTCCGGGTGTATAATCGATGGTGAAGGCGCTTTGCGGGCCGTTTTCGATCACAACACTCTGGGTGTTGGTATCGCTGCCGGCGGGGTTGCTGGCGATCAGCCTTACGGTATACGTGCCGGCTGTATTGAAGGTGACAACCGGATCGGGTAGGGTAGAGGTGGCCGGCGTTCCTCCCTGGAAACTCCACTGGAAGTAGGTGGCGTTGGGGCTGGAGCCGTTGCTGAACTGGACCGACAGCGGAGCGCAGCCCGAAAGGACATTGGCCGAGAAGGCGGCGGTGGGTGGGCTGAAAACCTCAACGGCCTGGATGGCCACGTCTTCCCCGCAGGGGCCGTAGGCGGTGAGCGAAACGGGGTAGGCCCCTTCGGTAGTATAGGTATGAGTAGGGTTTCGGGCAGCACTGTTGTACCCATCCCCGAAATCCCAGAACCAGCTGTCGGCGCCGGAAGATGTGTTATTGAATTCTACTGTGAGGCCGCCGGAAAAATACTGGGCCGTATAACCGGCTACCGGCTCGGGGAAGATCTCTATATACTGTTGTTGTACGGCATGGCTGACGGTACCCAGCGCATTGGCGGTAGACAGGGTGACGGCATATACCCCCGGAGTTTCATAAGTGACGGTAGGGTTGGGGCTGGTAGAAGTAGCGGGCGTTCCCCCCTCAAAAGTCCAGTTCCAAGACACCGGCAAGCCGATGGTCTGGTCAGAAAAGGAGATCCGGGCGCCGGCGCACCCCTGTTGAGCGCCGGCGGAAAAGGCGGCCTGCATCGGCGTTTCTACCACGATAAATTGCTCGAAAGTGGCGGCCCCGCATCCATTGCCGGCGGCCAGGACAACCTCATAAAGGCCGTCGGCGGAGTATGTATGGGAGGGAGAAGGGAGGTTGCTGAACGAACCGTCGCCAAAATCCCACTGGAAATCCTGGGCGTTGCTCGAGGTATTATCGAAATATACCGTCATGCCGTCCACCATTACGGAGAAACCGGCAACCGGCGGCGGTTCGACCACAATATAGTCATTCATGACGACGGTATTGTCGCCGCCGGAATTGGAGACGGTAAGTATCACATCGTAGGCGCCTGGCGTATTATAAGTGACCGTAGGGAAGGTGTTGGAGGAAGTTGCGGGCGACCCTCCGGGAAACTGCCAGCTGACAAATTCTACCTGCCCGGTGGAAAGGTCGCTGAAATTGACGGCCAATGGGGCGCATCCGTATGTGGGGCTTCCCGCCAGGGCGGCGACGGGCGGGCCGACAGCGCCGCCGCAAGAGCTCAGGCAGCCCGGCGCTCCGGTTAATGCATTAATAAAAGAGTTGATGGCCGAAAGAGAAGCGTTAGACCAGGTATTGGAGGTAGTGACCGTGGGCGCCATGATGAAGTTGGAGCCCGGCGCATCATGCCTGGCATCGAAATTGTGGCCGAATTCGTGGGCCTGCAATACCCGAAGCTGGGCGCTGTTCGTGCTGAAGCTCTGTAGTACATTATACTTTCCGTCGGTGCAGGCGGCCCCCACCCAGGCTATACCGATGGCGTCGCCAATGAAATCGCGGTTGCTCCACAGAGAGGCCAGGTCAAAATTGGCGCCGAAGCCGCCGGCGTTGCCCCAGCCGGTAAAGTCATCCAGGAGGAAATCGATATTCGCGGAACCCGTCCAGGGGTCACAACCGGAGCAGGAGGAAACGTAGATCGTGGCCACAGTAAAGGTGATCTGGTGGGTGAATTCGTTGTCGTAGTTGGATTGCACATTGTTCAAAACCCCCAGCATGAAGCTTTCCACCCCGCTGACGGAACCGTACCGCTGAACCATAGAATAATCGGCGGCCAACGCGACATCGGCCTCATAGCAGGCCAGGACGAAGCGCTCGGCCTGCGGCGCGGGCGCCTGCCGGGCTTGTGGCGCCGGTTCGCCCTCCCAACCACAGGTGAAAGCGTCGGTATTGATCACAGCGCTGGCGGGATAGGCCAGGTAGACGCCTTTTTCCAATCCGGGGTCGAAATGCCAGGCCGGTTCCAGATAGAAGGTTTCATCGCCTGATTCTATGAACCCGTAGACGAAGTGTTCGTCCAGCGTGAAACGGGCCTCTCCACCTTGAGGGCCGAGCGCCCTGCCGCGGTAGGTTTTGTTTTCAGAACGGGGCAGCTGCTCTTCGCCCCTGTCCGTGAGCGCCGTCAGGCGGTAATCTTCGGAACGGATGTCTACTCCTTCGAGTTCCAGCACCCACTCATAGGCGCCGCCCAACTGCAATTCCAAGCGGAAAACGCCCTGGCTGCTTTTGGCGTAACGGCTCAGCGCTCCGGCATCGGCCTTGAAAAGGTGATACTCCGAAAAATGACGGCTGAAATTTTCGGGGGAGGCCGGGGTTATCGCTGTGCCCCGGAAGGCCGGCTGGGCATGCAGGAATGCGGCAGTACATAGCAAAAACAATGCGGTGGAACAGGCGTGCTTCATCTCCAATCTGTGGTTAAATGTTGATTCTTTGACAAGTTTTCAGCGAGACGGCTACGGGGGAACTTGTCAGGCCTTTCTCGATGCAACAAAACTTATTTGACACTGTATTGGCCTCGGGGTATAAGAAACCATTACCGCTTTGCGGGCTGTTGGGAGAGGCTGTAAAAACGGAGCCCAAAATTAAGAGTAAATTTTCGGTTGAAAAAAGAGAACCGGCAATTAGTCGGTTATCCAACCCATAAATCCTAAGTTTTTGTTAAAAAGCGGGAAAACAGTCCTACAAGTATATCTTTGCAACAAAATTCCGGTTTCACATGAAAAGGATCACTCAATTCAGCTTTCTTTTGTTTGCATTGCTCTTAGCCTTTCAGGTAGACAGTTTTGCCCAGCGGGGAGGGAGAAAAAAGCAGGATGTCGATAAGTACTTTGACGAGAGCGGCGGCTTCGCCCACCGGCTGTGGTACGGCGGCGGCTTTACGCTGGGCTTTTCGGGCAATAACTTCGAAAGTATTTTTCAGATCGGGATATCCCCCATGGTGGGGTATAAGATAACCGAAGAGTTCTCGGTTGGCCCCCGCGCCAATTTAACCTATTTCCTCTATCGGGGAGAAACCTTCACTCCGGACGGCGTGCAGGGCGCCAACCTCTTCGAGTACGGCCTGGGGGCATTTACCCGCTATAAGGTCGTGCGTTCCATTTTTGTACATCTGGAATATGGCTTCGATAATGAGGTGAGGATAGCCGGCTACGACCAAACCGCCCGGGATTGGGTGACAGACCGGCGCATCAGGAATAACGCCTTCATCGGCGGCGGATATAATGACGGCTCCGGTGTGTGGGGGTATGAGATCTATATTCTCTATAATGTCCTCCAGGAAGAGAACAACCTGGCCCTCCCCATCGATTTCCGCTTCGGGTTGACGTATAATTTTTAGGCTCGGCCGAGGGTAAAACAGAACGCGGATGGCGCGGATGCATCGGATTTTCGCAGATCTGGCCATAAAGCGCCCAATCCGCGCAGATCCGCAACATCCGCGTCATCCGCGTTCTATCCTTCAGCTTACCGCCGCGCAACCATCAGTTTGCCGGCTTTAATCTCCGTTCCATTGATCAGGTAGGCCACGTACAGGCCGCCGGCCCAGTTGCCGATCTGCAGCTCGTAGCGGTTCTCACCCGGCGCCGAAGCCACCCTTTCTGTCTGAAGCAAACGGCCGTTGCCGTCCATAATGCGGAGGGTGCTCACCGGCTCTGCATCCTCACCCAGGGTAAAGCGGACCACCGTATAGTCTACCGCCGGGTTGGGCGCGATGTCCATAGATTGGATCGCGCCGGGTTCGCCCGCTACCGGCGCCGGCCGCTGCGGGCCGTCCAGGCGGGTCACGGTGACGAAGTTGTCCGAGAGGCTCCAGCAGTCGTCGGTCAGCATCGCGATGTCCGCCGTGTCGCCCGGCATGGCAAGCAGGTTGCCGGTGTAGGCCAGGCCCCAGACGCGGCTGACGCCAGGCCCTGTTCCTTCAAAGTCGAACGTATCGCCGGTGAACGTATCGCTGATCACATTGTCTTCGTCCGTAATGACATACACGAAATTGGAGTTGGAGGCGCCGATACTGATGAAGGTGACCTCATCGGGCATCCCGTCTCCGGCCACGACGGTCACCGCATCCAACGTATCGCTGGTAAAGACCGTGCCGCCTTCCGGCGCCTCCCGGATGACCGTGATGAAGTTGCCGGACAACTGGTAACAGTCTTCCGATACCGGTACGGCCAGCAGGTTGTCGTTGAAATTGATGGTGACCGGGCCGGTAATGGAAACGCCCCATACCCGGTATACGCCCGGCGCCGCTCCTTCAAAGTCGATCACAGGGTTGATGACTTCCGGAACGATGACCCGGTTATTGGCATTGGTGATGATATAGCGGTACACCAGGTCTTCGCTGGTGGACAGCATCTGCACCACGTCGGATACGCCGTCGCCCGGGCACTGGTAAATGGTGTCCAGGCCGCTGCCTGTAAACACTTCCCCACCATTGACCTCCGGGCCGCGGACGACATAGACGAAGTTGTCGGAAATTTCGAAACAGCTGGACGATAAGACGCCGTTCACCGCATCTTCCCCGATGATGTCATTCAGCATGCCGGTATAAGACAGGCCGATCACCAGGTAGTCGCCCTCGGCTACCTGGGCGAAATCGATCGCTCCGTCCTCGTACACATCGAGGATGACGAAGTTCGTATCCGTCAGCAGGTAAACATAGGGGTTGAAGGCGGTGCTTGTATTGGTAAAATCCACAGTGCCTCCGCCCGGGGTGATGCAGACGAGGATGTCATCCTCTCCATCAGCGGTGGAGACCATGCCGCCTTCCGGGAAGTCGCGCACTACCGTGACCACGTTTTCGGAAAGGTCATAACAACCGTCCGACAAGGGGCCGGCAGTGATCACCTGGCCGACGTTGAGCGACAGGTTGCCCGTGTAGGAAATGCCCCACACTTTGGCGACACCCGGGCCGGCAAGTTCGAAGTTGAAGCTGTTGGAAGCCGGCAGGAAGCCGATGACGACGTCATTCTCATTGGTAATGGCAAAGGTATAGCTGGCGCTCAGAGCGCTGGTCGTAGTCGTAAACTGCAACACATCCGCAACGCCGTCTCCGACGCAAAGGCTGATCTCGTTTACCCCTACTCCTACGTTGGTAAAGATAGTAGCGCCGTCAACGCCGGTGGCGGTGATCTCCACGAAGTTGTCCGTAAGGTCATAGCAGTCCGTGGAAAGATCGGCCTGGAAGAGGTTGTCTCCCGGTATGGTGATCGGCTGGCCGGTAAAGGCCAGGCCATAGACGCGGTAGGTGCCGGCCAGGGCATTGCCGAAATTAAAGGTGGGGCTGTCCAGCGCGCTGATGATGAAGTCATTCTCATCTGTAACCACAAAGACGTAGTCATTGTTGGAAGCGCCAATGGCAATGAAAGTCACACTATCGGGAACGGCGTCGCCGACGCAAATGTCCAGGTTGATGGGCCCGGCAAGGGTGCCGATCGTCCCGGCTTCCGGCGTTTCCTTGATGATGGTGATGAAGTTGGCGGACAGCTCGAAGCAGTCGTCGCTCAGCGCCGAATTCAGGACATTAGCTCCCAGCTCGGCCGTAAGGTTTCCGGTGAAGGCCAGGCCGTAAGCCCGGCATTCCCCCAGCGGGGAGTTGTCGAAATCATAGCGGTCGCCATCGGGCAGCGCGATGATCTCGCCCTCGTCGTCGGTGATCACATAAACGTACTGGCCGACGGCGCCGCTGCTGTCGAACCGCAGGACATCCGGGTTGCCGTCACCGGGGCAGACGTAGCGGATGGTGTCGCCGTTGGACAGGGAAACGGTTCCGCCCACGGGTACGTCCCGGATAATGGTAATGAAGTTGGCGGACAGTTCCCAGCAGTCGGTGGTGAGAACCGCGGTTGCCGCGTTTTGCCCAACCTGGGCAACGATGGCGCCGGAATAGGCCAGGCCCCAGACCCTGCATTCTCCCGCAGGGGCATCTTCAAAGTCAAAGCTGTCGCCGGGTGGCAGAGCAAGTATATTATTGTTGTCGTCGGTGATCACATAAGCGTACTGGCCGACAGTGCCGCTGCTGTCGAATTGCACGACGTCAGGGTTGCCGTCCCCCGGGCAGGTATAGCGGATGGTGTTGCCGTCGGGCATGGCTACCGTGCCTCCTTCGGGCACCTCGCGGATGACGGTGATGAAGTTGTCGGACAAGCTGAAACAGTCATCGCTCAGGGCCACGGCGGCGGCGTCATCACCCGCAACGGCCGTGATGTTGCCGGTATAGGCCAGCCCCCAGACGCGGCTGACGCCAACGCCGGCCATATCGAAGTCAAAACTGTCGGCAGGAAGCAGCGATACAATGATGTTATTTTCATCGGTCACCACGTAAGTATATTGCCCGGCAGTGCCACTGCTGTCAAAACGGATGACATCCGGGTTGCCGTCCCCCGGGCAGATGGCCACCTCGTTTTCACC
>JAGFJE010000246.1 GCA_024103175.1 Phaeodactylibacter sp. | reverse complement strand
GAAATGGCCATCGGCCACCTGCCCTATCTTTACGAAGCCTTCCAGCGCATGGATCCCCGGTTCATACAGCCCGGCGAAGTAAGCGAGGACGAACTGGAAGGGTATTATATGTGGAAGGATGCCAATGGGGGGTACTGGAGGTAATAACCCAAGTTCGATAACTTGTCCCGTACCCATAGGGTCGGGATTTAGGCCCCAACTGCTGTTCGGTATACGCGCCCACAGAGCCATTCTCGGGCAAGCGAACGGCAAATACCGCACAACCGAAGTTAGGGCCTGCCAGCCAAATCCGGGATAACATTCCGGGCCCGGTGCGCCACACCCATATATTCCTTATCTTTACAAAAAAAACATTATGCCGGCCTCCAGTGAACAACAACCTGCCAAATTAGCCGCCGTCCGCACTTCCGAGCCCTTCCGCAAGCGGCGGCACTGGCCCAAAACGCTCGAAGCGCGCATCGAACTGGGCCTGCGGGAACTGCGCGCGCCGGCCACCTTCGAGGAATACCTCGCGCTCTCTGAAGATTGCAACTACCGCATCCATTACCGGGACGGGCAGGTGATCTCCTTCCTGGAAATAGACGAACAAACCAACGCGATCATGGGTGAAGCAAGTGTAAAACACGAACTGATCGTCGCTCGGATGATCAGTTTATTAACAGAAACCTTGAGTAAAGCAGGTTCCGGATTTCAGGTGCTGGGAAGCAACGTCCGTCTTTTCATTGCCGAAAACCGAAAGGGCTGCAACGCTGATGTGACCGTTGTAAAGGGAAAAGTAGAACAGAAAACCTATAAATTCAACCGCCGGGCGGTTTCCGGCGTCACCAACCCCTGGCTGGTGGTGGAAGTCCTGTCCGACAGCACCCGCGAGTTCGATCTTTCCGATAAGCTGAGCGATTATAAACAGATCCCCTCCCTCCAGCAGGTGATCTTTATTGAACAGGATGAGATCTGGGCGTCCACCTACATTCGCGTCGGCGCCAAAGAATGGCGCAACCTCGACCTTACCTCGCCGGAGGATCAGATTCCCGTGCAGGACGACAACATCCCTCTGCAGCGGGTGTATGAGCATATCCTGTAGTTTCATGCCGCGATCATCCTCCCTTATTTCTACTCACAGGAGTTTACCAACAGCCCTTCCGCCTGCTCCCGGGGCCGGTGGTTCCAGATGTAAAGCTCCCCTTTCCGGTAGTTGATGGCGGTTTTGTACTGTTTGAAGAATTCAATGCCCAAAATACCATCCAGCCTGGGGCCGGATAAGCCCCGGTTGAAGCCATCCAGGCTGATGAAAACCACCGGCATAGGCCAATAGGCCGCCGACCCCAGGGTAAATCCTTTCAGTTTGGCACGAACCGCTTTCCTCATTTGCCCGGATACTCCGCGCACGACATGCTCCTGGGTATCGGACAGGCAATGATCCACAAAGGGCAGCAAGCCCTTGTGAAATAAATTGGCCTCGGCAGCAGAGTCCAGCCCCAGCTTTAGAGGCCGCCCGCCGTATTGCTTTTCCAGGTAAGGGATCTTCTTCTTGAACTGCAGCGGGAACACATCGCTGGGGGGCGGCTCTCCGTAAGGTGTATTTAAGCGGTTTCCGTCCTCATCCAGCGGGTAAAATACCAGTTGCAGCCGGCCAAAATCTATCTGTAATTCCACCTTTTCCAGGACGCTCGCGCCGAGTAAGCCCAGAATCGTCCGATTGTATCTTCGTTCCAAATGGGCGAGGTTGACGATGGCGGCATTGATGTTTTTCCATTCGATGTGGCCGAGCCGGAGGTCCACCTTTCGGGCTTCCACTCTTTCTATATCGCCGTTCAGCCCTACCACTCTGCTGTCAGGAAGGGATTCTCCCCGGAAATACTGGCTGTTGAGGATAAGGTCTGAGGAACCGGTGTCCAGAATAAAGGCGCCCTGCTGATCCTTATTTACCGTTATATCAACGATCAGCAACCTGCCGGCCAATTGCAGGGGGACGATGATGGGGTTGGCCGGGGCGCTGTTGGAAATGAGAAATGAAAACAGAAATAAGATGTACGATAACCGCCTGGTTTTCTGTGTCATACAGGGTTGAGTTTCAGGTGTTCTGAAAAAGGGTTGCGTTCCTTTTCCAAATTGGCGGAATACCGAGGATGGTTTTTAGACAGATCGTGCGGCTGTTAGGACGGATCGTGCAGATCCTGCTCAGCGGCTGCTCCGGGACCGGTAGCGGGTAGGAGGCATGCCGTATTCCCGTTTAAAAACCCGGGAGAAGTAGGCCTGGCCGGCAAAGCCGCATTCCCGGGCTACTGAAGCGATGGGCAGGGAAGTTTCGGCGAGGAGCTTCCTGGCCTTAGCCAGGCGGAAAGAACGGATGTAGCGGCTGGGGCTCATTCCGGTGAGGGCCGTCAGCTTCCGGTACAGGTTGGAAGGGTCGACGAACAGCGCCCGGCACAGTTGTTCAACCGTAAACTCGCTATCGGCCAGGTGGGCTTCGATGATTCCGTTGACGTTGGCGAGGAAGGCGTTCTCCTGGCCGGCCATTGTCGGATCAGGAGCCAAGGAGGCTGGTTCTTCACTCAGCCCGGCCGCGCTGCGGTAGTAGGCCTGCAATTTCCGCCGTTGCTCCAACAGTGCCCGGATGCGGACTTTTAGCTCTTCCGGCAGGAAGGGTTTGTCGAGGTAGGCGTCCGCCCCCTGCCGCAGGCCCGTCAGGCGGGAGTCCACATCTACCCGGGCGGTGAGCATGATGATGGGGATGTGGCTGGCCAGTTCATGGTTTTTCAGCGCATTGCAGAGTTCGAAGCCGTCCTTTTCCGGCATCATCACATCGGTGATGACAATGTCCGGGATCAGCGCCAGGGCCTTATCAATGCCCTGCCGGCCGTTGTAAGCCACCTCCAGCCGATACGAAGGGTTGAAACAGCCGATGAGGAAACGCACCAGGTCGGGGTTGTCTTCGACGATCAGCAGCAGGGGCCTGCCCTTTTCCTGTGGAGAGGTTTCCTCCATGGGGTAGGATGGGGCGTCTGGCGCGGCCACCGCTGGCAGATGGGCCTGAACGGCCTCCTTCCTGGTAACCGGAAGGGTAACCGTGAACTCACTGCCTTTGCCCAGCTCGCTCCTGACGGTGATTTCACCACCCATCAGTTGCACCAGCTCTTTGGTTAGGGCGAGGCCTATACCAGCCCCGCCTAGCCCCAGCCTCCCCCTAACCCCCTCCAAAGGAAGGGGGATCGGCCCCTGGTTGGCGGCGCCCATTGAGTCTTCTCCCTCCCCTTCGGGGAGGGCCGGGGAGGGGCTTTCTTTCCCCCTTTCTCCCCCTCTTTTGGAGAGCCTGTCCCAACGATTCGTCGGGAGGGCTGGGGGGAGGCTTGGGGATTGAGGGGGGCTGCTATAAAACCGCTCGAACACAAATGGCAGCTTATCTTCCGGAATGCCGATGCCGGTATCTCTGACCTTTATCTGCAGCCGGCCGGCCACTTCATCCGCCAGGACGTATACGTTCTTCCCTTCCGGAGAGTATTGGATGGCGTTAGACAGTAAGTTGGACATGACATGCATCAGGCGGGCGGGGTCGTAGTCCATGTAGAATTCCTTCATTTCGCTCAGGAAGTGGATCTGTATGTTTTTGTCGGCGGCCAGGGAGTGAAAAGATTCGATCAGATATTGCAGGTAATTGATGATGTCTCCCTGTTGCATGTCCAGTTTCAGCTGGCCGGATTCCAGCTTGGAGAGGTCCAGCAGCTCGTTGACCAGCCGGAGCAATTGCCTGCCGTTGCGCCCCACGATCTGCAGCTTGTCTTTCAGGTGTCCGCTAGCCTGGCTTTTCATCTGCTCGGCCAGGCCCAGGATGATGGTGAGGGGGGTGCGGAACTCATGGGTGATGTTGGTATAAAAGCGGGTTTTCAGCTGGTCGAGCTCCTGCAGGCGTTGTGCTTCGGCCTGCGCCAGGCGGCGGTTGAGCTGAAAGTAGTAAAGGCCGTAGAGCAGCCCGGCGGCCAATACGATCCACAGGGCCGAGGCCCAGCCGGTGCGCCACCACGGCGGGTAGATGGTAATGGCGATGGAGGCGCCTTTTTCATTCCAGTAGCCGTCTCCATTGGCGGCCTTTACCTTCATCGTGTATTTGCCGGGGCTCAGGTTGGTATAAACAGCAGTGCGCCGGTTGCCCGCCTCCCGCCATTCCTCATCGTAATTGTCCAGCTTGTAGGCAAAGCGGTTGTTTTCCGGTGCGGCAAAATGGGGGGCGGCATAGGTGAAGGACAGGTCGTTCTGCCAGTGTTTCAGCTCAAGGCGCTGTGCTGCCGAGATATGCGCCCGGAGCGGCCCGGAATCGCTGATCTCTACCGATTCATTGAACAGCTTGAAGTCTGTGAATACCACTTTCGGGGGGATGCGGTTTTCCCGGATGGAATCGGGGTGGAAGCTCAGCAGGCCGGCCCGGCTGGTGAAAAAGAGTTCTCCCTTGTCGTTTTTAAAGGCGCGCATGAAGGTATGCGTCCAGTGTTCTTTATCATCCGTCCATTTGGTATAGTCAAAATGTTTGACAACCGCCTGCCGGTCGGTATCGATCAGGGAGATCCCTTTGGCGGATACCGCCCATAGCTGTTGATTGTCGTCGAGGATAAGGCCGCGAACCGGCACATTCCGAAGGCCCAGTTGTGCTGTCAGGTGGGTGCTGGCTTTGGTTTCCCGTTCCACATATACCAGGCCATTGTTGTTGGTGGACGCCAGCCAGAGGTTGCCCCGCCGGTCCACGGCCATATCCTTGACGCCGGCTTCTGTGTAGAACAGCTCAAAGGATCCGTCCTGCGGGTCAAATTTTAACAACCCGCCCCGGCTGCAGGCCCACAGCATTCCGGAGGGGCCTTCCACCAGCTTGTACAGGTTGTTGATGGATTGAGAGGCGGAAGCTTGACCCTGAAATTTGAAGTTGGAAAAGGCGGGCTTATCAATATCATCCAGCCGGTATATGCCCGCGCCCCAGGTGGCCGCCCAAAGCTGGCCCTGCCGGCTTTCCAGAATATGCAAGACATGCTGCCGGTTTTCCGGCGAGCCTGCTTCTGTATCGTAATACCGGACGGTATTGGTTTCAGGGTCCAGCCGTTCCAACCCCAGTTTATGGCCGATCCAGATGTATCCCTGCTGATCTTCCAGCACACCGGTTACCCGGTTGTGCCGGATGGATGCGGTTGCGGTAGAACCGGTATGATACTGTTGCAGCTGCCCCCGCTCCCGGTTCCAGCGGTAAAAGCCTTCGTTTTCCGTGCTGATCCAGATGCTGCCGTCCCGGCCTTGGCATACGCCGCTCAGGTACCGGCCCTTGATCCCACCATCTGGCTCGCCGGCTTTCAGAAAATGAAACCAGGAATCCCGGGGGTTGTATTTAAACAGGCCCGTACCGCGGGCGCCGAACCAGAGCACTCCCGACTGATCCTCCAGGGCGGAGAGCATGCCGTAAAACTGTATCCCGGCATTCGGCGAATAGCCGTCGCGGCAAAGCGTAAACCGCCCTGTGGCGGGGTCGAGAAAGCTGAGCCTGGCATCCGCATCGATACCGCTGCCCACCCACAGCTTACCGCTTTGATCTTCCAGCAAAGTACTCACCAGGTTGCTGGGCAGGCTGTAAGGGTCGGAGGGGTCATGCCGGTACTGCCGGAACGTTCCATCCGCCGGGTTGAAATCGAACAACCCGCCCTGCAATGTGCCGACCCAGAACCGCCCTTGGCGCTTACGCTGCGGTATGGCGCTGATGCAGTGGTTCCGCGGGTCGTAAACGCTGCCGGGAAAGAAAGGGTACAGGTGGAACTGCCCTGACTTGTGGCCGAAGCGGCACAACCCCAAGTGGGTGGGAACCCAAAGGTAACCAGCTTCATCCTCTATGAGCCGGCCGTGGATGATGTTGGAAGGAAGCGAACCCGGCGTTTTGCCATCATGAACATAGTGTGTTAAAGTAGTTGCCGGCCCTCCCGCCGATTTCAGGCCCAGCCTGTACAGCCCGCCGCCAGCAGTGCCTATCCAAAGCTGTTGGCGGCGGTCGATGAAGAGGGTGGTGATGATGTGGTTGATAGCGACCTCGCCGGCGCTTTCTGAAAGCCGGAAAGTAATAAAAGTATCGGTATCCCGGCTGAAGCGGAACAGCCCGGGGCCATCATCCGGAATGTTTTCAGGGATTGGTTCACCGGTGTTTTTTGCGTGCTCTATCCAACTGTGGTAGACGCTTCCCCAATCCACTATTTTGTTGGCGGCGATCCATAGGGTTCCGTCCTCGGTTTCGGTGATGGCGTTGATGTTTTGCCGCCCGGCATATTGTGGGTGGCGCTCATTGACGGTGTAAACAGCCTTTTCGTACCCATCGTACCGCAGCAGGCCGGTGACCGTGCCGGCCCAGAGCAACCCCAGCCTGTCCTGGTGCAGAGCGTGGATGGATTCCCCGGGCAGGCCGTCGTTGGCGGTCAGCTGTTCAAGGCGTATGGCCTGTTGTTGAGGGTGGGCCGGGAGGGTGGCCAGAAGCGATAAATAAGCTGCCCAAAGAATTCGCCTAATCCAGATAGGCCGGTATCTTCGGCAGGCTCTCATAATCTTCCCTGTTGTGCTGAATGATCAGTTTTGCCCCGCTTTCCGTCAGGAGGGCCTCCATTTTTTCCATGCTTTCCCTGGTTTGCGCTACATCATAGTTGAAACGAGGCGCACGTTTTTCTTTTCGGTTTTCCGGCGTATGGTACAGGTCGCCCGAGAGCACTACCGGCCCGTAGTTGGGCAGCTGCAGAAACAGGCTCTGGTGGCCGATGGTATGCCCGGGGGTTGGGATGATCTTCACCCGGCCGTCGCCGAAAACGTCGTACTCTCCATCCAGCTTTTGCACTTTGCTCAGTGCGCTGTATGAATCGGGAGAATAGCCGGCCTGTTGCGGCAGAGAATCCCGGGTGGCAAATTCATATTCGCTTTTCTGCACCAGCCAGGTGGCGTGGCTGAAATAATTGGCATTGCCGGTATGGTCGAAGTGGCAATGCGAGAAGGCGATATGATCTATGCTGTCGGGCGTAAGGCCTATGATCTTCAACTGATCCGCCAGCCCGGCCTCTACCGTCAGGTGGAAGATACTGTCCGGAGTATACATGCCGCCCGGCATGCCGGCAATGGCCTCCGGCAGGCCCAGGTCCCAGATGAGGCGGCCTTCGGGATGTTCTACCACAAACATCGGGTTGGCAAACCGGAAGGACTGCCCGGCGTAAACATCCGTTTCGGCGAAAGGCAGTGCATTGAGTACGTTGATGCGCCCGCCGTCCAGAACGTAGAGCTTCAGGGAAGGCCCCTCCTTTGGGCTGTTGCAGGCGAGCAGGCTGAAAAGTAAAAGGCAAGCGGTGAATTTTTGCATGGGCATAGGGTTTTAGTTAGATAGAAGGAACATCCCAAAAATACTGGAATTACGGGAATATTATAATGACGGACGGGCTTCCGGATCGCCGGGCGCCTTCATTGCTGGGCACAGGCACAGCGGCGGCAACAACCATCCAGCAATACAACCATCCGCCGAAGCTTCCCCCCTTCGGGAGGATCGAGGGGGGCTACCCATTCGCCAGTTCCAGCAGCACCTCCGCATGGCACAGCTCATCCAATTTACAGCTGCAGGCCAGGTCCTTGCCCCGCAGCAGGGCCAGGTCGTAATACTCCGGGTCCTCTTCGATCTTTTGCAGGATGTATTCCCGGTACAGGCGGACGCTCTCTTCGCGGGTATACTCCCCGCCGTGTTCCACGATGCGGAAGGGGTTGCCCCAGCGGCTGCCGCGGGTGACGAGCACGGCGCCTTCGGGCAGTTTGGTGTAGCGGGCCTTGCGGTGGATGCGTTTTGGCATGGTTAGATGGCGTTTTTCTAAAATTAAGAATTTTTATCAAAACAAGGACTTGCCGGTGGGTAGAGTAAAAAAGGCAAAGGCCGATAAGAAAACTTTGACTCTGTGTTGCTTTTTCAAAAAATAACCCTGACTTTACATCGTGCTATTGTTATTTTTACCTTTACTTTGTGTAGCAAGAAAAGGCCCTACCATTCCACCTCCGCTCTCCTAAGCCTTATTTCAATCTCCTCCCTGCCTTCGTTCTTCCTGATCCTCAACTGTAATTCCTCCATGCCTCGTTCCCGGAGGCCGCAGTAGCCCTCCAGTGAGATTCCCTCTGTATTGTCGCCATTGATAGCGAT
The DNA here is from genome assembly GCA_024103175.1 of Phaeodactylibacter sp. Classification (GTDB taxonomy): domain Bacteria; phylum Bacteroidota; class Bacteroidia; order Chitinophagales; family Saprospiraceae; genus JACJXW01. Next base: position 4,201 of record JAGFJE010000246.1, on the reverse strand, counting down.
TATCTCATCTCCGGGTTCGATTTCATCGTTTCGCAGCGCCAGCTTCTCATAGATGGCCAGCACCCGGATGGCCTCATCCTCGTAGCCGATCTTGAGCAACTCCTCCGGCAGTTGGGCTGAGGCAAGGGCCTGGGGGCTGAGATACAGCCGGCTGTCGCTCCAGCTGATGAACAGCCGGTAATTTTCCCAGAAGCGGTTGCCGATCTTGTCGCTGGTATTGAAAGAGGTAACCATGGTGGGCCCAAAGGGCACGCCCCCGATGCGCAGGCTGTCGGCCCGGAAATACCAGGTGGTGTCCGTATTGGCGCCGAAAATTCCCTTGGATGTGCGGCCGTAGGCAAAGGTGGAAGCGCCATTCTGCGGAATAGCCAGCTCATCGGTTTTTTGCAGGGAAACGCCGCGGGTGGAGCCCAGGTCGAACGTGACGCCGGAGGCCGAGAGCAGGCCGGGAATATCGATCTCGAGATCGGGTGTGCCCTGGGCTTTGGTGGTGAACGGGATGGCAATGGGATGATCTTCCTCCGGCCGCTCCGGGCTGTCCTTGCTGTACAGCCGTATCCTTTCCTCCCGGTAATCTACCTCCCAGTTGAAGTGCGACATCACATTGGCGCCCAGCAGGCCGTCGATGCCCAGGCAGTGGAAGAGGCTCAGGCCCGTTACCAGGGCGGCCGAATTTTCAATTTCCACCCCGCCGAAGGCCAGGCTTTCCAGTACGACGAATTCGAGTTTCGACTCGTTGTTCTGCGAGTCGGAAACGTCGATGGACTTTACCTTTCTCAGCTTCAGGGCATCCCTCAATTCCCGGCTGATCACCGTAGGCGCTCCGCTGTCGATGATAAACCGGCGCGGTAAGCCATTAACCCGGACGTCGATGAACAGCAGCCGGTTGTTGTAATCAAATTTCAATGGCTGGCTGATATCCGCATTGACAACTTCTCCTTGCTGTAGCAGCTTTTTTACGTTGGTGCAGCTGGTAAACAGCAGTGCCAGGAATAACAAAAGCGTTGGGGCCTTGGCCATAGTAGGGTTGAGTGTTCGTTTAATGACCGGCAAATTACGAATTTTCCGGGAGGCATTCCTTCATTCCTTCCCCGTCTTCGCCATAGGCTCTTCCGGGTAAAATTCCTTCATTCCATTACTCACTCCCCCAACCCACTGTACCCATCCGCCCGCATCATCCACTTCCCATCCGGCTGCCGTTGCCAGAGGACGATAAATTTCCCGGAGCGTTCGCCATTGAAGTGATAATAGCCGATATCATACCCCATATCTCCTGAGATCTGCCGTTCGAGGATCTCGAAAGTGATGTCGGGGCCTGCGCCGGGTGTGAAGCGCTCCAGATAACGGGCGAAATTGGCCCGGATGGTGTCCCTGCCCTGAACGATCATGGTATTGGGCTGGAGGTAGTAGGCATCCTCAGTGTACAGGTTGGCCACCATAGCGGGGTCGGCCTGCTTATAAGCCCGGGTGAACGTGTTGTAAACGGCCTGCATGGCGGCCTCAGCCTCTTTATTACTGGCGGCCTTTCGGGAAAGCTGGCAGGAAGTAGCCGACAGGGACAGGGCGAGGAGTAGGAGTAGGGGGCAACGCATAGGGTAAAAGGTTTAGGGCAACCGGGAATACCGTTCTTTAATCTGGGCTGCCCGTGTTTCAAAAGTTCGTTACAAAAATATCGCGTATAAGATGGCATTGGTCACCGACAAGATGATGGCCAGGAAAAATGCAGATACAAAATTCTTGATGTCAAATCCTTTCAGAAAATAGGCGGCCAGGAGCAGCATAGCGGCATCCACCACAAAAGCGAACAGGCCCAGGGTCAGGAAACGCAGCGGGGTGGTGATGAAGTCGAGAAAAGCCCCCAGGGTAGCGTTGAGAAACGAAAGGATAAGGGCGATGATCACCGCCCGGGTAAAATCTTCGATCACTACGCCTTTCAGCAGGTGGGCGCCGACCATCAGGGCGAGGGCGTTGAGCAAAACTTTAATGATCATCTCGCCCAGGCCGCCCAGGCCGGCGTCGAGCAGCAGTATTTCCATATCTTTACTGTTGGTTTTCGACTTGTGCTTTCAGTTTGTCCAGCTCATTCTGGCACTGTTGCAGTTTGAGTTCCAGCTCCTCGATGCGCAGCTGCAAGTCGGCTTCCGAGGCTTTGTCATCCGCTTTCACGGTTACCTGCTCGGTTTGGGGTTGTTGTCCTTCCAGCCCCAGGTACTGCCTTACGTTCAGCGGGTCTTCCCCGTTGTACCAGGAAGCGCCGAAGTAGGCCAGCGGTACGACAAAGAGCATTACAATAAGGAAACGCGCAAAAGGCGTCATTTTTCTTCTTGGCATTATGGTTCGTTTGATCCTTTTGTGAAAGGAAGTTTGTTAAAAGTATACGGGTAAAGGTACGGTTATGACGTTTGACATGCACATTATTTCTACTTAAACACCGGGGCGGCCGATCAGGTTAAGGTTATATTGTTCGATTGTTATATTGTTCCATGGTTTGATTGTTATATTGCGGGGCCCCGGCCAACAATTTAGCCATATAACAATATAACCATACCATATAAACCATCACCATGCCGGAAGCATATATATACGACGCTCTGCGCACCCCCCGGGGCAGGGGCAAAAGCCGGGGGGCGCTTTACGAGGTCAAACCGGTCGACCTGCTGGCCGCCACGTTGCGGGCCCTGCAGGAGCGCACGGCCATCGCCCCGGAAGAACTCGACGATGCGGTTGTCGGTTGTGTGACTCCCATCGATGACCAGGGGTTCAACATCGCCAGGGCAGCCCTTCTGCACGCCGGCTGGGGGGATGCGGTCAGCGGCATACAGGTCAACCGCTACTGCGCCTCCGGCCTGGAGGCCGTCAACCTGGCGGCCATGAAGGTGCGTTCGGGTTGGGAGAGCCTGGTGCTGGCCGGCGGGGTGGAGAGCATGAGCCGCATCCCCATCGGCAGCGACGGCGGGCCGCTGATGTACGACCCCGAACTGGTCAACCGCGTCAACTCCATCCCCCAGGGCGTTTCCGCCGACCTGATCGCAACCCTGGAAGGGTTTAGCCGCGAAGCGCTCGACGCCTATGCCTATAATTCGCACCAACGGGCGCAGCAGGCCTGGGAAAACGGCTACTTCCGCCATTCCATCATCCCCATCTACGACCGCAACGGCCTGCTCATCCTGGACAAGGACGAACACATCCGGCCCGATACTACCCTGGAAGCCCTGAGCCAGCTGCCCCCCGCTTTTGAGGCTCTTGGCCGGCAGGGTTTTGATGAAATGGCGCTGCACAAATACCCCACGCTGGAGCGCATCCACCATCTGCATACCGCCGGCAATTCCTCCGGCATCGTCGACGGCGCCGCCCTGGCGCTGGTGGGCAGCAAAGAGAAAGGGGAAAGCCTGGGCCTCCGGCCCCGCGCCCGCATCCTGTCCGCCGCCACGGTGAGCGTCGACCCTACGCTGATGCTTTCCGGCCCGGCGCCGGCGGCGCGCAAAGCCCTCCAACAGGCCGGCATGAACGCCAAAGACATCGGCCTGTGGGAGTGCAACGAGGCCTTCGCCTCCGTCGTCCTGAAATTCCAGCGGGAGATGAAAATAGCCGACTCGAAAATCAACGTCAACGGCGGCGCAATCGCCATGGGCCATCCGCTGGGGGCTACCGGCGCTATGCTGCTGGGTACGCTGCTCGATGAAATGGAACGGCGAGACACGGATACCGGCCTGGTAACGCTCTGCGTGGGTGGGGGAATGGGGGTGGCGACGGTGATTGAAAGGGTGTAGGCCAGGTTGATGTTTGATGTGTGATGTGTGATGTTTGATGTGTGGAGCTGGCCGCAGGTAAATCAAAAATCGCAAATCAAAAATCAAAAATCGCAAATCAAAAATCAAAAATCAAAAATTACTAACGCTGATACTGATGAAGCATCTTTTTCTCTTTTCCTGCCTGTTGTTCATCCTTTCTGCCTGCGGTTATAGCCAGGACAGTGTTGCTCAGTGGCGGGAAGACATCGCATTTCTGGAAACGGAGCTCCCGAAGCGCCACAAGGACTTTTTCCACCACTATTCCAAAAAGGAATTTAAGGCAGCGCTCGACAGCCTGCGGCAGGCGCTGCCGGGTATGGAAGACTGGCAGGTTTTGTTGCAATTGCAGGAGATCATCTGCCGGGCGGGAGATTCGCATACCGCTGTTTATCATAAAGTAGTAAAGGAGG
>JAGFJE010000217.1 GCA_024103175.1 Phaeodactylibacter sp. | reverse complement strand
TCCAGCTTGTCGCGCAACCGGCGCAAGCGCAGGCTCTCCTGTTCCATCTCCTGCCCGGCCAGCTCGGCGGCCTTGCCGAAGCCCACAATGCCCGGCACATTGAGCGTTCCGGAGCGCATGCCCTGCTCGTGGCCGCCTCCGTCGATCTGCGGGGCCACTTTTACCCGGGGCTGCCGGCGGCTGATGTAAAGGGCGCCAACCCCCTTGGGGCCGTACATCTTGTGGGCGGTAAAGGCCAGGAGGTGTACCCCTGCCACTCTGGGATCAACCGGTATCTTACCCACGGCCTGAGTGGCGTCGCTCATCAGCAGCACGCCGCGCTTGTCGCAGATGTCGCCGATGGCCGTCATGGGCTGGATCACCCCGGTCTCGTTGTTGGCCCACATGATGGAAACGAGGATGGTGTCGGGCCGGATGGCGGCGTCTAGGGCCTCCAGGCTGATCATTCCTTCCGCATCGACTTCCAGATACGTTACCTCTCCGCCCATCTTTTCGATGTGGGCGCAGGCATCGAGCACGGCCTTGTGCTCCGTTTTGGCAGTGATGATGTGGGATCCTTTGCGGCGGTAGAGTTCAAAAACGCCCTTCAGGGCCAGGTTGTCAGACTCGGTAGCGCCGGAGGTGAAGGCCACCTCCCGGGGGTCTACATGGATCAACCGGGCCACCTGCTCGCGCGCCTGCTTCACCGCCTCATCCGCCTCCCATCCAAAAGGGTGGTTGCGGCTGGCGGCGTTGCCGGGCTTATCGTAGAAATAGGGAAGCATGGCCTCCACAACGCGGGGGTCGCAGGGAGTGGTGGCATTGTTGTCGAGGTAGATGAGGGCGTCCGGCATGGCATCATTTTGGTTCAGAAAACATAACGAAATGAGAAAGGGTATGGTTGTGTTCTTTGGGTATAACCCAAGCGCCATGCCAGGTTGCGGTTTTCCACCGTGCCCTGGCTTCAAGTGACAACTGGCGCCTTCTTTCCCTCGAATTCCACCTTAAATTACCTACTTTTGCCCCCATCAGGCAGTTGTTGGTTTTTGGTGGTGAGAACTCCGTCCAACGACCGGCAACTCACCACCAAAAACTAACAACTAAATTATGTCCATAGTAACCGAATTCAACGACTACCGCGCCCGGATGAATGAGAAAATCCTGGCGGAGGATAATAAAGTACTGAAGCGATTTTTCAATCTCGATACAAATGCGTATCAAGAGGGGGCGCTTTCTCAGAAGACGAAAGAGCTGCTCGGCCTGGTAGCCTCCATGGTGCTGCGCTGCGACGACTGCATCCGCTACCACCTGGGCACCTGCTACGAGCTGGGCGTCACCCGGGCCGAAGTGTACGAAGTCTTCGCCATCGCCAACCTGGTGGGCGGCTCCATCTGCATCCCCCATACCCGAAGGGCGGTGGAGTACTGGGAAGCGTTGGAAGGGAATGAAGGAATGAGGGAATGAGGAAATGGCCGCCCATATTCATTCCCTCATTCCTTCATTCCATCAATCAATAAAAAAGAGATGGCAAACAACAACTACCTGCAGCAACTCAACGATGTACAACGCGCCGCGGTGACGAACACTGAAGGGCCGGTGCTGGTCGTCGCCGGGCCGGGCTCAGGCAAGACGCGCGTGCTCACCTACCGCATCGCCCACCTGATCGGAACGGGCGTAGCGCCCTGGGAGATCCTGGCGCTGACCTTCACCAACAAGGCGGCCCGGGAGATGAAGGAACGCATCGCCAAAGTGGTGGGCGAACGCGCCAACAAAGTATGGGCGGGCACCTTCCACTCCATCTTCGCCCGGATACTGCGGGTAGAGGCCGACAAGATCGGCTACCCCTCCAACTTCACCATCTACGATACCGACGATACCAAGAGCCTGCTGAACACCATCATCAAGGAGATGAACCTGAGCAAGGACGCCTACAACGTCAACGCCATCCGCTCGCGCATCTCCTCGGCCAAGAGCAACCTCATCACGCCCAAACTCTATGAGCAGGACGAAACCCTGCGCCAGGAGGACCGCATGGCCAAACGCCCCCACCTGCACGCCATTTACACTAAATACACCGCCCGCTGCAAGCGCTCCGGCGCGATGGACTTCGACGACCTGCTCTTCCGCCTCTACGAGCTGTTCCAGAAAAACCCGGACGGCGTACTGGACAAGTACCGCAAAAAGTTCCGCTATCTGCTGGTCGATGAGTTTCAGGACACCAACCACCTGCAGTACGCCATCATCCGCAAGTTCATCAACTACGACGGCAGCCCCCGCAACATCTGCGTGGTGGGCGACGACGCCCAGAGCATCTACGCCTTCCGCGGCGCCACCATACAGAACATCCTGGACTTCGAGAACGACTTCAAGGCCCACGGCATACAGATCTTCAAGCTGGAGCAAAACTACCGCTCTACCGAGCACATCGTACAGGCTGCCAACGAGGTGATCACCTACAACCGGAAGCAGATACAGAAGACCATCTGGTCGGACAAGGGCGAAGGGCAGCGCATCAAGCTCATCAAAGCCCTGACCGACGGAGAGGAAGGCAAGCGGGTGGCCGACACCATCCTCGAACAGAAAAACCGCTTCCACCTCAGTAACGACGAGATCGCCATTCTCTACCGGACCAACTCGCAATCCCGGGTCTTTGAAGAGTACCTGCGCCGCTACAACGTCCCCTACCGCGTATTCGGCGGCCTGTCCTTCTACCAGCGCAAGGAAGTGAAAGACCTGATCGCCTACCTGCGCCTGGCCGTCAACCCGAACGACGAAGAGGCCCTGCGGCGCATCATCAACTACCCCAAAAGAGGCATCGGCAATGCCACGGTAGATAAGATTGGCGCTGTGGCAACCAAGGCGGATAAATCGCTGTGGCAGTGCCTCGGCAGCGCCCAACTCGGCGCCCGCGCTCAAAATGCCATCAATGACTTTGTGGCGATGGCAAAATCCTTCATAAAACGGGTGGATAGTGACAATGCCTACGAGCTGGCCGCCTACATCGCCAAGCGCTCCGGCATTCTGGATGAGTTGAAGAACGACACCACCGTGGAAGGCATGAACCGCCTGGAAAACGTCAACGCCCTGCTCGACGGCATCAAGTCGTTCGTAGAGGAAGATACCGTCATCGATACCGAAACCTTACCCGATAAATCGCTGGCCAGCTATCTGCAGAACATCGCTCTGCTCACCGACCTGGACAACAACGACAACTCGAACGACCACGTCACCCTCATGTCTGTCCACGCCGCCAAGGGCCTGGAGTTCAAGTCTGTCTTCGTAGTGGGCCTGGAGGAGAAGCTCTTCCCCTCCTTCCTGTCCATGGACACGCCCGAAGGCCTGGACGAAGAGCGCCGCCTGTTCTACGTGGCCATCACCCGGGCCGAGCAGTTCCTGACGCTCTCCTTCGCCAACAGCCGCTACCGCTTCGGCCAGATGCGCTACAACGAACCGAGCCGCTTCCTGGAGGAGATCCCCGGCCGGCACGTGGAAAGCACGGCCTACGTACGCTCCCAAACCAGCAGCCTGGAACGGATGGACAACACCCCCTCGGCCGGCAGCGGCGCCCGGGTATCGGGCAACTTCCGGCGCCCCGCCGCCAACGTGCCCCGGATCGACCCCAAGGACTTCAAGCCGGCAGCCGCAAGCGAGATACAGACGGGCATGAAGGTGCTGCACCTCAAGTTTGGCGAAGGCAAAGTGCTGAGCATCGACGGGGCCAAGGACAGCCGCATCGCCACTATTTTTTTCCGGGATGCGGGGGACCCGCAGGAAAGGAAGATCATGTTGAAGTTCGCGAAGTTGCAAATCCTTTGAACCTTTGAGGTTTTGATAGAAACCTCAAAGGTTTATGCAGCCAGGCTGTGGCTAGCCGGCTACACAATCTCCAAAAGGGCATGATCAGGGTTCTCGTAGAGCGCTTTAATTTGATCGCAATATCGGATGAGCACATCCCTTACATTTTTTGTGGACTGATTTCCAAGCCTTAACAAGATGACCTTTGGAGGGAAACCTTTTTGAAGAGAATAATAGTAGTAATCCTCATCATTGGTGACGATCATGGCATCATTATCTTTCGCCCAGTTCCAGATCTCAGGATCACTGGCAGGTATCGGCAGGCCACACCGTTCGACATGTTCCACGTATTCGAAGTCGGAGGATAGCAGCTTGATCAACCGCCAGGAAAGGTTGGCATCGAGCAGCAATTTCATTTCATGCTGCTATTATTTGAGTGATCTGCTCCCGGCGGGCCGCAAAGGCCAGCGCCGCCAGTATATGCTCTTTCTTTAAGGATGGGAAGTCTTCAAGGATCTCTTCATAAGTCATATCGGAAGCCAGCCATTGAAGAATATCTGAAACAGCAATGCGCGTGCCCTTGATACAAGGTTTTCCAAAGCGGATATTCGGATCGATGCTGATGTACTCCAGATAGTTTTGCATTACTTGTAAATTTTGGCGGCTTGGCAGGAAAACCGCCGTACAGGCAAGATAGTTCTTTTTGGGAAAAGGAGCAACCTGTCTTCAACGACAATCAACGACAAGAATTTAGTTGAATACTCCGAAAGGCTTCAGAAACATCCGGAATCCTGTGCTCCTTGTAGAAACGCCAAATTGAAAAACGCGGGGTTCCGATGCTGCAAGTACAGAAAACGTGTTATCATCTATGAGGTGGCCGAGAACTCGGTTGACATTCTCGCTGTGATCCACTCCAAGCGAGGCCCAAAAGATTTTGAAAAGGTGTTAGAGGGATAGAGATCAGGCCTTTTCACTCCTGTCTACAGATCACCGGCAACACCCCATCGTACCAGTCGATATAGGAGATCCGCCGCGCCCGGGTAAAGTCCTCACAGGCTTCCGGGAAGCGGTTCATATCCAGGTAGGCCTGGCCGCGCATGATGAGGTAGTTGGCGTTTCCGGGAAACATTTCGATGGCCTGGGAGAGTTTTTCCACCCCGGCTTCTTTTTCGCCGTTGTCGAACAAAGAGGCCCCTTCCTCCGCCAGTTTATTGGCCTGCTCGTACAGTTTGACTCGCTCCTGGCAGCCCGGCGCTTCGGGGATGAAGGGCAAGGCAAAGTTGTAGGCGGCCGTAACGGGGCGGCCCTCGAAGATGGCCGGCTCCCATTTGCCATAGGTGGAAGTGGCCAGGCTAATGGCCTCGTACCAGAAATCGAAGCCCAGGCCAGAGTAGTCGATTAGGTCCAGGATGCGGACATCGCCGCGGGGCCGCACAATGACCTGCAGCTCGATGCGGCCCAACAGGCAGGAATCAATACCTGAGGCAGGATATTCCAGGTTGTCGGTAAGGTAGGCAGAAAGGGCCTCATCCCCTCCATCAAATTCCAGAGGCTTATCGAATTCCTGGGTATATATGGTATCCCGCCCGACGACCGTATAGGGTTTTACCTCCTCCAACTTGAACTTGATCGGCAGGTTGAACCGGGAGCGCACCGGTTGGCCTTTATTCTTTCCCGGCACCCACTGAATGCCGGCCTCGTTGATGCCTTCCACGACGCGCAGCACTTCCAGGCCGGCGCCCCCGCCAATATCTTTCACGATCTTGTAATTGCTCAGGCTGCCGTCCTTTTCCACCACAAAGCTGACCACTACGGTCCCTTCCAGGTTGTTCTGCCGGGCCTCCAGCGGGTAGGTGATGTTCTCATACATCACCGACAGCAATGCCTGCTGCGCACACTGGTTCTTCACCTGAAGGGTGGTGTCCAGGTTTTCACAGGCCGGGAAGCGGGGCATTTCCTCCACCGCTTCGTAGATGGTGGTATCGGCGTCAACGGCGGCGCCTCCTTCCTGAGC
>JAGFJE010000208.1 GCA_024103175.1 Phaeodactylibacter sp. | reverse complement strand
CCCTGTGGGCAACCCGGCAGTGTTTATCGGAGTTGCAAAAAAGAGAAATGGCCTATTGCTGGAGCTGCCGGCAGGCTGTGGGTTGTGTTTTTTAAAAACGCTGCCGGGTTATTCCGGGATGGAGCACGGGAGAAACCCGGCAGGTTGGGCGGCGTTTGCCGCTAAAAAAATGTTTTCTTTCCTCCTCTGATTCTTCAAAAGAAATTCAGAATCCCCTCCTCAATTTCGCCTCATAAATTCAAAACCGATGATTACCCAAAAAGTATTGATGAGTGCTGCCCTTCTTCTGGCGGCCGCCCTTACGGCGCCCGTCCGGGGGCAGGAATCCGTTGTGCCCAAAAACATCGAGGCGGCCTTTGCCGAGAAGTACCCCAAGGCAGATGATGTCAGCTGGGAAGAGCTGGATGAGGTTTACATCGCCAGCTTTCTGGACGGCGACTACTACTGCGATGCGTATTTCGACAAGGCCGGCAACTGGATGGAAACCTCCACCATCATCGATGAAGCGGACCTGCCCGAAGCGGTGGTGGCAGGGGTAAAGGCCAAATACCCCGCCCTGGATTACTTCACTTCCATCGTGCAATCCGAGCGGCCGGAGGGGCGACTCTACTACCTGGGCTTCGAAAGAGGCTATGATTACATCACGGTGACGGTAGATGCCGCAGGAACGATCCAGGATGAAATCGTGGAGTCCTTCGATGGCAATGATTGAACAGTTAAGTAGCAGATTAATAGTTTCGTTTGTTAACCAGTTCGTAGGTATTGGGCGGCTATCCTCCCGATACCTTTTTTATTTTGACACTTATCATTGACAGAGCACGGTAATTTTTTTATACTGTAAGGGTATTTTTTTCAAGGTAAATGGTGGCCTTTAATACGATGGGCGTCTATATACCAATTTTAAAAAAGTAGCAATGCAAGAATCCACCCAACCTGTCCCCCTGCACGAGCAATACAACCTGCAGGCCGAGTTGGAGCAGCAGTACCAGCTCCTGCTGGATAAAGACCAGAGCCTGGACGACCGCCTTGAAGCCTTCGAATTCATCACCGACAGCGAGGTCGGCGATACGCCCCTGATGAGGGGCCGCAATGTGGAGCGGGAGCTGGGCTTCCGCCAGATCTACCTCAAGCTGGAGGGCAGTAACCCGACCGGCACCCAGAAAGACCGCATCGCCTTTGCCCAGTGTGCCGACGCTCTGCGGCGAGGCTTCGACGGTATCTGCCTGGCCACCTGCGGCAACTACGGCGTGGCCTGCGCCCTGGCCGCTAAATATGCCGGGCTGGATTGCGTCATTTACATCCCCGAGGCATACCACACCCGGCGCAGCGAAGAGATGCGGCAACTGGGCGCCAAGATCTTTACCGTCAAAGGCGATTATGAAGACGCGGTAGCCGCCTCCCAGATGCATGCCGGCCGGATAGAGTATTACGACGCCAACCCGGGCGGCGACAATACCATGCTACAGCTTAAGGCCTACGGCGAGATCGCCTATGAGATCTACGACGAATTGCGCGACGCCCCCAAGGCAGTGGCGGTGCCCGTCTCCAACGGCACGGTGCTGGCCGGCGTCTACAAGGGCTTCCTCAGCCTCTATCGGCGGGGAAAAACCTCCCGTATGCCCATCATGGTGGCCGGTTCCTCGGCCCATAAAAACCCGATCATCACTTCCTTCCTGCAGGGAAAAGAACACTGTATCGACCTGGAGCCGGGCAGCATTCGCGAGACAGAGGTCAACGAGCCGCTGATCAACTGGCATTCCTTCGACGGCGACCACGGCCTGCGCGCCCTCTACGAAACCAACGGCTGGGCGCGCGACGTGTCGGACCGCAGCATGCTGCGCCTGGCCAAGATCCTCAAAGAAAAAGAAGGGCTCAATGTGCTGCCGGCGGCTACCGCCGGCCTGGCAGCCCTGGCCAAACCGCCGGAGCCGGAACTGCTGCAGAACGACCGGTTTGTTGTTATTCTAACGAGCAGGAAGTGATCCCACGGTTGGCAATTCCCAGTTGGCTGTCCGTTCAAAGAGCAGCATCAGGGCGATTACCGCAGGATCGGATTAATTACGAAAAGGGCTTCCGGGGTTCCAAGATCCGGGAGTTCTGATAAAATAAAAATAAAGCATGTCCTCAAAACAAGTGCTGGACGGTAACGCCATCGTTTATTGCGAAGGCGCTTTCAATACTCCCGAAGGAAAAACGGCGCACGGCCTGGTGCGCTTCACCGAACGCTACAATGTGCTCTCGGTGATCGATAGCCGCCACGCCGGGCAGGACGCCGGCATGGTGCTGGATGGCAAAAATAAGGGCATCCCCGTTTTCGGCAGCCTCGAGCAGGCCTTGCTGAATGCCAAAGCCGGCGGCGCCAAGGCGGAATATTTCGTGGTGGGCCTGGCCCCCGACGGCGGCCGCCTGCCCGCCCCTGCCCGCGAAGATGTCAAAGCGGCCATCCTGGCCGGCCTGCATATCGATTCCGGCCTGCATGACTTTCTCTCCGAGGACCCGGAGGTGAGCGCCCTGGCCCATGCCCATGGGGTGCGCATCCGCGATATCCGTAAGACGCCGCCGCGCAGCCAGCTGCACAGCTTTACGGGTAATATCGAAAAGGTGAAGGCCCTGAAGATCGCCGTCCTGGGTACGGACAGCGCCGTGGGCAAGCGCACCACGGCCTGGCTCATCGTCCATGCTTTCCGCGATGCCGGCTACAAGGCCGAGCTGGTCGGCACCGGGCAGACGGCCTGGATGCAGGGCGCCCGGTACAGCATCATCCTGGACTCCCTGATCAACGACTTCGTTGCCGGCGAGCTGGAAAACGCCACCTACAACGCCTGGGAAGAACAGCGGCCCGATGTGATCGTCCTGGAAGGGCAGGGCAGCCTGATGAACCCGGCCTACCCCGGCGGGCACGAGATCCTCGCCGCCTGCCGCCCCGACATCATCCTGATGCAACATGCTCCTAAACGGAGAGAGTACGACGGCTTTCCGGGCTATCCCGTCCACGCCCTGTCCACCCAGATCGAAGCCGTGGAGCTGCTGTCGGGCAAACCCGTAGTGGCCATTACCATCAACCATGAGAAAATGACGGGAGCGGAGGTGGAAGAAGCGGCCCGCCGCATCGGCCAGAATACCGGCCTGCCCGCTTTTGACGTCCTCCTCCACGGTACCGACGGCCTGATGGAAGTATTGATCCCCTATCTGAAAAAAACAGCGAATGAACCTGAAAGAGCCCTTCACTAGCGGCCGGAGCCGCCCGCAAGATAAATACGCCCGCCTGGCGGTGATCGAAGAGCTGCGCGTAGGGCCGGTGCGCCTGGAAAGGAGCCGCCTGCTGGCCCCCTATACGGTGGTGGCCAACGGCCATTCCCATACCCGGGAACTCATCTACTCTTACGGCGAGCCGGTATTTGACCCGGGGAACCCCGGGGATCAGAACCTGGCCGCCGTTATAGCGGCCCAGCTGGCGCTCAACTATGGTATTTTTTGCCGGCGCATCGTACTCGACGGCCCGTTCACCGCCGCCGGCCGGCGCTTCCTCGGCAATATGCTGGAAAATACCTCCCGGGAGATCTATGTCAAAAAACTGCTGCAGCCCAACCCTTTTCTGAAGGGAGAAGCCGCTGCCATCCCCGCGGAGCAGCGGCCGCGCTATACCAATGCCGAGCTGGTGTTCATTAACAGCCGCCCGGAAGGCCTACAGGGGGAGGGCGAACCATGGAAGGTTTCCACCGATTCGTACTGCGTACTGTCGAGCGGCGGCAAGGACAGCCTGCTCAGCTACGCCCTGCTCAAAGAACTGGGCAAGGACGTGCACCCCATCTTTGGCAATGAGAGCGGGCGCCACTGGTTCACGGCCGTCAACGGCTACCGCTACCAGAAGGCCACCGAGCCGAACACGGCCAAGGTGTGGATGAACTCCGACCGCCTTTTCGCCTGGATGCTGCGCCACCTGCCCTTTATCCGGCAGGATTTCGCCACCGTCCGCGCCGATGATTATCCCATCCGGTTGTGGACCGTAGCCGTTTTCCTGGTAGGCGTATTGCCACTGATGAAAAAGCGGGGCATCGGCCGCCTCATCATCGGCAACGAGTACGACACGAGCCGCCGCCTGCACCATGAGGGCATCCCGCATTACGACGGCCTGTACGACCAGAGCCATTTTTTCGATGCGGCGTTCACGCGCTTTTTCAAGGCCAAAGGCTGGGGCATCGAACAATTCTCCCTGCTCCGCCCCCTCTCTGAGCTGCTCATCCAGAAGGTGCTCACCCAGCGCTATCCGGATCTGCAGGCCCAGCAGTTGTCCTGCCACGCCGCCCACGAGCACGAAGGGCGGATGCAGCCCTGCGGCCGCTGTGAAAAGTGCCGCCGCATCGTCAGCATGCTCAGCGTCCTGGGCGGCGACCCGCACCGCTGCGGCTATTCCGACGAACAGATCAGCCATGCCCTGAAAGCCATGGCCGCCAACCAGCATACCAAACAACTGGGCGCCGACGCTTCTCAGCTTTTCTATATGCT
>JAGFJE010000204.1 GCA_024103175.1 Phaeodactylibacter sp. | reverse complement strand
TATTGATAAAGCGGCTTATCCAGATCGATCTTTCCTTCTTCGGCAAGCTGCATCACCGCATAGGCAAAGAGGGGCTTGCTCAGGGAAGCGGCGGCAAAGAGGGTTCCTTCCTCCACCGGCTCTCCTGTATCCCGGCTTTTCACGCCAAAAGCGCCGGTGTAGGCGATCTGTCCGTCCTCCACTATCGCTACTGATAGTCCCGGGATCTCTTCTTCTTCGATCAGGGCTTTAAAGAAATCATCGTGTGCGTTGTTTTGGGCGTAGAACAGAAAGGGAGACAGCGTCAGCAAAAAAAGGTAAAGTGAGTTCTTCATATTGGCCGATTTTACCCATAAGGACAATGGTATTGCCAAACGGCTGCTCCACTCAATTCTCCCACCTGTAAACCCGGAAGAACTCCGTATCCAGAACTTCCTCCAACTCTCCGAACGGCGGCTGCGGCTCCCGGAAACCAGGATAATTGTCCGCCGCCATCGGGCCGGATGGTTCCTCACCTTTCTTCTGATGTAGAAAAAGCACCTGCCGGTAACGGCCCGGCGTCTCGCCGTCCACTCCCTTTTCGTTGCCGGTTTTACAGTGCAGCGCCCAGCCCGCCCACCATTCCAGGCCGTGGCGGGCAATCACCAGGGTATTGCCCTCCAGGGGCAGCCGGCTTTTCATTTCCTCCAGGTTGTCGAACGCCGCCTGGCTGATAACGGGCTGTTTGAAGTGCAGCAGGCCGGGGCTGAACAGCAGGCATGCTGCGATCAAGGCAATGCCCAGAGCGTTGCCGGTTCGAAGCGATAAGAACTGAAAGAGGAGCAAACACAATACGGCCTGCGGCACGAACACCATCAGCATCAGCCGCCGGGCGTAGTCGGCATTGAGCAGGGGGAAAGACAGCAGGAATATCAGCGCCAGCAGCGTCGGCAAGGCCACGCGTTCCACAGTATCGAGTTTTGTCTGTTGTTTATACCAAACATACCCGCCCAGCCCCAGCAAAAGCCAGGATAAGAAATACCCCAGCAGCTCCGGCGGCTGCAATGGACCGAGAAGAACGGGATGCTGAAACAATTCCGTGGCTACCGTCAGCAACCGCCAGGCCCGGCTCTGGTCGAATGCAGCCACCAATCCGGTAGACAGCAAGGCCAGGCCCACCAGTGGCAGCAGCGCCCGCCGGGGAGAATGGAAGAACAACCCCAGCCCCAGGGCGAGCGCCGCCACCACGAATACGCCGAAATGCGATAAGCCGGCCAACGCCAGGCTGGCCAGCCCGGCAACCGCCCAGCGCCGGGAAGGCCGCCGGAGATACTTCAGCCCGAACAGCAGGAAGGCAAAGAAAAAGGGAATGGCAAAGGCAAGATAATAAGACTTGACAAGTTTCCTCCGGATTGCCGCCGGATAAACTTGTCAAGCCTTTAAAAAGGCCACTGCCGAATAAATATACCTATGCCCGTAATCTGAAGGCGCCCGCTCCAACTCCTCTGGCTCGCTCAGCCCCGCTTCCAGCGCTACCTCCCGAAACCGCCGAAAGGGCAGCGGATAAGGGATCCACGGCGGCCGGGGCTGCTCCGTTTCGTATTCCACCAGCAGGAAAGGCGCTCCGGGGCGCAGGCAGGCCAGGATGTTCTTCAGGGTGCCCGTGGGATCAGGAGCGTAGTGCAGGGCATTGGCCATTACGATCCCATCGAGCAGCGGCAGCTTCAGCGGGCGGGTGAAGTCCGCCTCATGGACAATGACTTCTACCGGGCTGCCGCCGGCTATACTCCAGAGTACGTGCGGGTTCTTGTCCACAGCATAGATGGCCCCGCTCTCCAGCAATTGGCGGAGGGCCCGGGTGAACATGCCGGTGCCGGCGCCCAGGTCGGCCCAGGCGCCGGTGGGGTGATGTATCCCCGGTTTTATCAGGGTTATGGCTTCGTCTTCAGTCATAAAAAACCGATTGTGGTTGCCTGGAGCAGTTTCCGGGCGCCGATGATTTTGATCATTGCGACAAAAAAGAACCGTCAATATATTACTTTATTGACGGCCCTGATGTTGAGGTAGCCTTTTTTCTCCTGTTGCAGGCCGGTGGAAAGGTTTTATCTCAGGAATAAAAATGGCGCCTTTTTCCCTCCTGCCCGACATGGGTGAGATATTACTCTCCCGGCATTCCTGCTCACACCCAAGCTGTAAAGATTGTTTTATTAAAAACCAAATGATATGAAAACGCTGAAAACGATCCTGACGATCTCCATCCTGTTGATGCTATTCAGTTGCCAGAAGGAAACCCAGCTGCCTGCTGGTGAAACTGATGAGGCGGTGGAGATCCGGCAAGATGCTGAAGCATTGCTCGCCATCATCGACGGCCTGGAGGCAATAGTCCTGGAACAAGTGAATAGCGGAGCCCTGGAAGGGAACGCCCAGGGCCTGCTCGCCAAGCTGGCGCAAGCCC
Source organism: Phaeodactylibacter sp. (assembly GCA_024103175.1). Taxonomy (GTDB): domain Bacteria; phylum Bacteroidota; class Bacteroidia; order Chitinophagales; family Saprospiraceae; genus JACJXW01. Next base: position 18,249 of record JAGFJE010000204.1, on the reverse strand, counting down.
GCAGGAAGGCTCTGGAAGGGAACGCTGATGTTGCAGAGAATATCCTGTACCATGCCTTTTTCAATCAGATATCCAGCTTCTACAGGAACGGTTTGTTGCCCCTTTATGCCTATACCGATATGGTGAATGTTCTGGAACAAAAGGGCATTTTTACCGACCCTCGGGATGGGCAGGAATACGGCTGGGTGCTCCTGGCAGATGGAAAGCGTTGGATGAGAGACAATTTGAAGTATTCCACCTTAACTTCTGTGGTGCATCAGGAGGCGGATGAGGAAACATTCGGCCGCCTCTACACCTGGGGAGATGCGCTCACCGCCTGCCCTCCGGGCTGGCACCTGCCCTCCTACGATGAATGGTATGAAATGGGCCTTTTCTACAGCTACAATGAGAACACCACGGAGCCATCGGCAGCGTTGGCCTACGATGCGCTGGTTTCTCCGGAGTATGGAACCGGAGGATATTCCGGCTTTGACGCCCTTCTGGGAGGATGGCTTCGCGATAACGGCGTTTATGATGGTTTCAATGAAAGCGGCCATTACTGGTCCAGTACGCCTTATGATGATACTGATGCCTGGTATGCTTTCTTCTACCAGCAGAATGGTGAAGTCTATCCGGTACACGTCCGTAAAAGCTACTGGATGTCGTGCCGTTGTGTAGAAGATTAAAAGCTATTGCAAGCGGCTCACAACCTCCTCACTCATCGGCTCCACCTTCGAGGGGAAATGTGCCAGCCACTCCCCTTCCGGTGAGATCAGGAACTTATTGAAGTTCCAGCTCACCTTGGCGTCGGCCACTCCGTTGAGCTCCTTCTGCGTCAGCCAGGCGAAGACGGGATGCTGGCCGCCGCCCTTCACCTTGATCTTCTCGGTGAGTGGAAAAGTAACGCCGAAGTTGACTTCGCAGAAGGAGGCGATCTCCTCCTCGCTCCCGGGCTCCTGCATGAGGAACTGGTTGCACGGGAAGCCAATGATCACGAGCTTGTCCTGGTATTTCTCATACAGCGCCTGCAGGCCTTTGTACTGGGGGGTGAAACCGCATTTGGAGGCTACATTGACGCACAGAACGTACTTGCCCTGGAATTCCGACATACGCATCTCCTTACCGTCGATACCGTTTACGGTGAGTTCATGGAAAGAACCGGGGATGGATCTGGTTGCAGCGGCTTTCCGTTTGGAAGCGCTCACCAGGGTGATGCCCAGGGTGGCAAGTACAATAAAAAGAATGGCGATTTTCATTTTCCGAAGTTTTTTGGAGAAACAACGGAAGGAGATAAAGGTTGACGTTGTTCCAAAAACACAGCCGCCACCCTGAAAACAGGATGGCGGCTGCTTTGCAGTCTGAGGCATTCAGGCCTCAGAATATTCCAGTATTACTATTCCATTGTACGCATGAAGTTGACGAGGTGCCAGACATCTTCTTTCTCCGGGATCTTTTTCTCATAGTTGGGCATTTCATCCCTTCCAATCCAGGATTTGTAGAAAATGGCGCCGTCGCTCTGCTTTTGGAACGCTGCCGAAGTGAAGTCGCCGGCCGGGGTGTCCAGGTTGGCGGCTTTGGGGCCGTCGCCCAGCCCATCCTTACCGTGGCAGGACTTGCAGTGCAGGTTCCAGAGAGATTTACCCCGGGCGATGGATTCCTTATCGGCTTTCACCGGGTTTTCCATTTTCTCGTACTTCTCGGGTACTTTCCAGTCTGCAGCCTGAGCTGTGGCTGAATGGGCATAGAATACGCCAACGGCAAATACGACTAAAATTGCAATGAATTTACTTTTCATGGCCTGAAATTTTAATTAAAGATTTCGCTTGTTATGACGGTTTCATGACGGCCGGGCCACTGAATTGTCAGTTTTCAGCCGCTTTTTTTCTCAGTTTAAACAATTTATAAATAACCTCCAGGTAGTGCCCCCAGATGATCAGCAACAAAGTAATAAAAGTAAGCAATAGCCATAACGGAGGGCTGGGGCTCCACAACTCGCGGGGAGGGCTGTCACCAGCCATTAGCTTCGGCGTTCCCCAGGCTTTGCTCACATTAGCCTCGACGGTGCCGAAGTCGGAATCGTCCTCAAGGCGAACGAGGACTTCGACATTTCCTTCCGGGCCTCCCGGCAGGTCCATCGGGAAATCAATGGATACCATCCCTTCCTCATCGGTAGTGCCTTCGCCGACCCTCAAGGGCCGGTACAGGCCTTTGACATAGAAATATATATCGGTTTCGGCTACGGGCTCGCCCATGCTCTCCAGGGTGGCTGTCACGGTTCGGGAAGAATCTTCTTCCATCGCCTCTAACGCAATACTTGCTGGCGTAATTGTTATTTCATCATCACTATCGCCAAATTCCTCATTCCCCTCAAAGATAGCCATGATGGGGAAGGCGCCGGAGGTATCCGCCAGCAGCTTGGCCTTAGGCAGGCGCAGGCTGGCTATGCCATCCATGCCGGTAGTTGCCCGGCCCAATTCCTGTTCCAGTGAATCCGTTATGGAAAAGAAAACGACTTCCAGGCCCGGTATACCGGTATAACGGCCGTCTATCTTGGCCCGGACCAGGGCTTTGCAGGTGGCCATATCTTCGTCTCCCTGGACGGCAGACAGGCTCATCCTGGTTCTCAGCGGTTCATTTTCTTCCGCTTCTTCCTGAGCCAGCAGCACATTGCCCGATAGCAACCCCAGCATCATGGCCAGGGAAAGAGCCAGGGCTCTTGGCCTGAACCCTAAACTGCATTGCAGGTATTTTGATTTTGATCTTTTCATTGCACAAGGGCTTTTAATTGGTTTCTTTTTCATAATCGGAGATCGGCACTACATTGATCAGCTTCGGCACCAGAGTGAAGAAGATGAAGAAGGTAGCCGCGCCGGCCAGCACGAGCGACCATTCCACCCAGGTGGCGGAATAATGTACGTACTCGGGCCGGGCATCCTGAATGGGAAGCAGGGGCGTTTCCAGCGGCGGCACCACCGTCAGGTAACGCCGCACCCACATGGCGAAAACCACCAGCAGGGAAAGTGCGGTGATGATGGTTGGGGTGCGGAACCGCCGGAAAGCGATCACCACTATCGGCAGAATGATGCCGAAGAAATTGGCCAGGTGAAAAGCCCAGCCGAACTCCTTAAAGCTCAGCAGCTTGTCCGTCACTTTAGATTCCCACGTCATGGAGGTGTACCAGCTGGTGATGTACTCCGAAAGGGTGAAGTAACCGAAAGCTCCAACCAGCGCTATTAAGATCAAGCTCATGTATCGGAAATGTTCATCTTTCAGATAATCCTCCAGCTTATACAGCTTCCGGTACACCCACATGACCCCGATGATCAGGGCAATACCGGTGGCGATAGAAGCGATAACATAAGATGGGCCGAATATGCTGCTGCGCCAGCCCGGGCGCAGCGTCATGCCGAAGATCCACGAAAGTACCGCGAAAGCAAGAACCACCTTGGGCACCATGATGAAGGCCATCGACTTGGTAGAGTGGCCGATCTGCTGGTCCTGTTCGGAAGTGCCCGTATAGCGAAGGGCCAGCGCGTTGTACAATTTTTTCCTCCAGGAAGGAAATTCGAACTTGTCCGTGTCCCGAAGAATAGCAAAGTCCTTGATCAGCAACAGGTAGGTAAAGACCGTGATGCCGACCAGATAAGTGGAGATCACCATGACGTCCCAGGTGATGGGCGACTGTACCCGGGCGTGGATGAACAGGTAATGCAGGCGGTCGAAACGGCCAATGCACAGCAGAATGAACACCGGCCCGATGACGCCGGAAATGAAAGCCACCAGGGCGGCGATCCGGATGATGGGCCTGCCCCAGGGCACCTTGAAGTAATACAGTATGGCCGCCAGCATGGCCGTGCCATAGCTCACGCCAATGAAGTAGACGAAATTGGCGATATAATATCCCCAAACCGCATGGTCCCGCATACCGGTGACGACGTGCCCGATGTAGATCTGCCGGAACAGGCCGTAGCCGCCGAACAGGATCATCAGCAACAGGAAGCCTACCCATAAGCGATACATCGTGCCCGACTTTTCGAGCTGAGGCCCGAACGTCTGCAGAATAGCGGTTTGTTTTTTATTGAGATCAACGGTTTTCATCCTTGATGATTATCGAGTTCTGAAATCAAAATAGGTCTTCATACAGCTTTCTGCTTTCTTCCGGCAGTTCTTCCAGGCCCTTTTCGGCGGGGAAGATGCGGTCGGTGGGCGGCAGGTAGTACACCCTGGGCTCTGTGCCCAGTTCTTCGCCGTAGCGGTAGCCGGCGCGTTCGGCGATGAGTTCGGTGAAGCGGACGGTCTCGGAACCGTTGGTGACGATGTCCTCATTCTGGTCGCCGAAGTAGAAAGCCCCGTTCGGGCAGGCTACTACACAATCCGGCAACTGCCCCATGCGCGCCATATCCGGGCAGAAGTCGCACTTTTCCACCGTGCCGACCTGTCCGGGAATGCTGGTTTCTGCGTTGGCGCGGTGCGTTTTCATATCCGCCGGTTCGCCTCGTTCGCCCCAGTTGAACACCCGGGTGGAGTAAGGGCAGGCGGTCATACAGAACTTGCAACCAATGCAGCGGGTATTGTCGACGAGCACCAGCCCGTCCTGCCGTTTGAAGGTGGCGTCTACCGGGCAAACCTTCACACAGGGCGGGTTGTCGCAGTGGTAGCACGTTTTGGGGAACCAGTACGGCTCGCTGTCTTCGCTGTCTTTCATCAGCTTGACGGTCAGCCATTCCTTATCCGGAGGAAGGTGGTGCATTTTCTGGCAGGCTGTGACGCACTTGCGGGCGTTGGTGCAGCGCGCCAGGTCGATGACCATGACGAACTTCCTGCCCGGCAGGCCGGTGCGGGACTCTTCGTAGCTGATGTCCTGTGTATGGTGAACGTGCCTGAGGTGAGACTGGTCTACTTCAACCAGTTGCCCATCCGGAGTAAGCACTTTAACGGTGTCCGCACCCTCAGCAGCGGCGTGATCATGGCCTCCTTCCGGAGCGCAGGAAAACACCAACTGCCCCCAGGCTGCCAGAGTAACCCCCAGGGCGCCTTTCTTCAGGAAATCTCTGCGGCCGTTTTCTGATGATTCTGACATGACGGTTGTTTTTTCAATGAATGGATCAGGATGTTCTTTCTTAGAAATTCCACAAACGGGTCATGTTGAAGCCGATGAGGAAGTCTGTATTCTGGTTGAAAACATTGTTAAACTGCGGCACGATACCTTTGTAATTGCCCAGGAAGATCTGGAAGGCGTGCGAACTGGAAACGACCTCGATCCCGAAGCTCAGGTTGGGTTCCGGGTTGTTGACCTCGTGGTCGGTCAGCGGCAGGTCGTAGCCGGCGATGATGCTCATCGTCGTGCTTACCTTGTACCGGCCGAGGAAGGACAGGGAGAGGTGGTCGTTGCTCATCTGCAGCAGGTCGTTCGGGTTCTCTTCTCCCGGCACCAGCTCCTGGAAGTTGAAGTGAGAGATGTTCGCGCTGGCCTGCAGGGAGAAGGCCCGGCTGAACTTGCGGGCAAACATCAGCTGATGGAAGTAGGAAAACCGGTCTACGCCTTCATAGGTGTCTTTCGGGAAGTTATCCTTACTGCGGGTGTCAATGGCGGCGTTGAGGTAATAGGTCACGCTCACCGGCCACCCGCCTTCGCGGCCCTGCTGGAAAAGAGCGTACTTGGCGTTGAAATCCCAGAATTTGCGTTCTTTGGTAAATCCGAAACCGATCATCAGGTTTTCAATCGGCACGTAATCAAAGCCGATACGGATATTGGAAGGCGCATAGATGCCCCAGAAATCGTCATACCCTTTGTCGATGGTGCCGAAGCGGTGCTGAATATCCATCTCGAAAGTCCCTTTGATCGGCACCATAACCGTCTGGTTGTCGATCAGCCAGATACTTTCAAAAGTGTTGCGCACCGGGCGGGTGTCTTTTTCAGCAGCCTCGCCCTCGTCTTGTGCCTGGGCAGCGGCAGCCACCATCAGGAAAGCAACAGTCCACATCCAGATCAACCTGGAAGAGGAAAAGAGCCTATTGGAAAGCAACGGTAATATTTTCATGGCAGTGAGTTTTTACCTTCTCCGAAAAAATAAGGATTCCCGGAGCTTATTATTTAATTGTCTTTTGCGCCCTGGGTGATCCAGGTGAGCACAGTTTTATTATAATCATCGTTGGGCCCGGTAAGCGGCATGGGCAGCCCCCGGTTGCCGAGCATCCACTGTATCAGTTCGCTGTCGTTCGGCATCAGGGTGTCGATGTAGTTTCCGGCGAAGAGGGCTTCATAAGCATTTTCGGGCGTCAGGTCGGGAGGCTCGGCGCCGGTGCTGTGACAGCCGCTGGTATTGCAGTCCTCGTTAAAAATGGGGATAATGTCCTCGGAAAAACTGACCTGAACAGTGGTGTCTACATCCGGAGGCTCGATAACGAGGATACCCGATTCGGAGGTGCATCCTGACGGCGCGATCATGCTCACGATAAGCATAGCAAGGGCCAGAATGGATAGGACTCGTTGTTGCTTCATGATTCGAGAATTGGTTTTCACTCCTAAGACAATATTAGGGGGAGTGTTTGCAATATTTAAAGGCCTGGGGTATGGCTCCCTCAAAAAACAACCGGCACAATACATCAATACCCATGTTTTCCGAGGGAGCCTATAAAGAGGACGCTGTTACAATGTCCGCTGTTTCTAGTTCAATGCTGCGATGGAGTTCTCCAGCAATGCCTTGGCATATTTGTAGTTGTGTACGCCGAAGCTGTTGTCTTCCCGTACGTACTGATAGTTCCAGAGAATACCGAGTTGTTCGTTGGTGATGTCAATAGGCGTAACTGCATATTCCAGGGCGTCGTCCAGGATGCCGAGTTCGTTCAAGCGGGCGCCGAGTTGGGTCAGCAGGTCTGCGATCTCCGCCTGCGTGTCTTCAACCAGCGTTTCGAGTTCACCGGTGTCGTCATGGCACTGCACACAACCGGCGAAGTTGAGGTCTCCTCCTTCGCTCGCTACCCGGAAGGTGTGGCCGCCGGCAGCGCGCCCGTCGGCTACTTCCGCCATGTGGCAGTTGACACAGCCGTTGTCGATAGCCAGGGTGTGGACCGAGTTGGCATATTGGGCCGGGCCTTCTATTTCATATCCTGTATTGCCGGTAAACATCACGCCTTGGGAGCCGTGGTGCGGGCCAAAGCGGCGGTTCGTTAAGGTTATCATATCGGTATTACCCGGCTCGGGCAGGTCCGGGCTGGGGATGCGGGCCTGGTGGCAATTAATACAGAGGTTGCTGTTGCCGATGTCCGCCATTTCACCCTTCACCCAGAAGGTCACCGGGTCGCTGGTCGTCAGCGCCCAGTCGGCATCGGTGTAGGTCTGGTGGATCATGTGGCAGGTGTAGCAGTTCTGCGGCAGCGGCTCCTGGATAGTGCCGCCGGTGGAAGTAGCTCCGGTGCCGGCAACTTCCAGGAAGCCCTGGCTGGTATGGCAAACGGCACAGCTGGCAGCATTCCTGTTGTAGGCGCCGCCGGTGGCGTGGACGGAGTTTTCCCACTGGAAAAGCTTGGCGGTGATCAACTGGTTGCTGCCGTGGCAGTCCTTACAGTTTTGAACGCCTTCTCCGGCCGGGCCGGTTTCTCCGATGGGGCCTTCCGGGCCTTGCGGGCCTTGTGGACCGGCAGGCCCCTGGTCGCCTTCGCAGGCAGTAAAGCTGAGCGCGAGCGCGAAGCTTAATAGGGTGGCGAAAAATATTTTCAATCTCATGGCAAAATATTTAGGTATGATGAGAATCTTAATTTCTTTGGTTGCTATTGTCATTTTTCTGTCATCCACCAATTATGTTTCGAAAGTCCTGGATTTCCACCGCCTTTCTGATGACTAATATCATCCCTCTAAAGTGATTTATATCACAAATGGATGAGACGTCGCTCACAAGTAGATATGGCAAAATGAAATGCTTTTTTTACTGTCTGGTTAACTGAAAAATTTGGCGGGAATAGGGAGGGCGGGAAAAAATTTTGAGGCCCCAAAGTGGAAAAATCCTTAGTTTCTTTGATTTTTTGGAAAGCAACGTGATAATTGCTACCAGAAACGGACATATTTGAATGGGCCACGGATGACGCAGGCCTGCATCATCCGTAGCCCATTTCAAGCGTTTCCGGCTTTTCAGGTGTCAATCCCCAGAATACACGTGCAGGCTATCCCCCGCCGTGGGCAGGTAATCCATGCCCAGATAGGTAAAGACAATGGCCGCTACGCCGATGATGACCACCCAGGCCAGCCGCTTTTCGCTCCAGGAAGGAATATTCCGGAAGTGCAGGTAAGCGGCGAAGATGAGCCAGGTGATGAGCGCCCAGTTCTCCTTGGGGTCCCATCCCCAGTAGTTCGACCAGGCGTTCTGGCCCCACCAGGCGCCCAGCAACAGCCCGGCGGTGAGGAACAGAAAACCGAATTTGGTGATCTGATAGGTGGCCGCGCTGAAGTCAATACGCGACTGCTGCCCCAGCGTATGGTGCGAGGTGACGCCCCCCGGCAGGGCGAGGTATAAAATGGCGGTAAAGCCCGCTACAAAGAGGGCGCCGTAGGCCAGGAAGTACGAGATCACATGCGGAATGAACATCCAGGTCTGCAGGGCCGGCGGCAGGGCGATGATCTCCACGTCCCGCTTGGTAAGGGCAAAGAGGAAGATCAATACTACTCCGATGGCCGACATAAACCCGATCAGGCGCACCTTGAACCTGTACTCCACGACCAGGCTGATCAGCGAGGTGGTCCAGGCGGCAAAGACCAGCGATTCATAAAAGCTTTTGAACGGCGGCCGGCCCGCCTCTATCCAGCGGTCCACGATCAGTACGGTGCAGGCCAGAAAAGCAATGGTGAACAGGGCAAATGGTATATTGCCCCAAAACTTTTCCTTCCTGAACACACCTATTATATAACCCGCCAGGGCCAGGGCGTACAAAAAGAACGTCACCTTAAATAATGTGGAAGTATAATATAAGCTCTCAAGCATGGCTATTTTCTTTTGAAAGGGTTTGGCTATTTATTCGGTATTCTACCCGGCCGAATGGACGGGCGCGGTTCATAAATCATAAATCAAAAATCGAAAATCAAAAATTTTAACCGGCTCGCAGAGACGGTCAAAAATCATACAAGCCCCCCCTGCTTCCGATACCGCCCATAGAACATCATCAGGCAGCCCAGAACAAGAACGGTGAACCCAAAGTATACGACATAGAGCCCCGGCTCGTGGCTGACGCCTATACCGGAATAGTTGGGGTTATTCGGGTCGTAGTCTGACTGGTAGAAACGGTAACCGCGGTGGAGCATGGGCTCGTTGACTACAACCGACTGGCTCATCACCACTTCATCATTTTCATCCAGTACGGAAAGCTCGCTTCGGTAGTACTTGGTTTCCATATCCCTGAAGGATTCCAGGGCCAGGAAGTAGTCGGCGCCTTCTATCTGGAAGGTGCCTCCTCTTCTGCCCCCCGGATAGAGATAGGCTTCTTCTCCGGGGCCTCCTTTACGCCATACTTCTACCTTGGCGACCGGGTTGAGCAACTCCTCCCCGTCGGAAACCGGGGTGGACAGCAGGTAGGCCGCATCGGGATAAAGGTGCTTCATGGTGAACCCGATCCCTTCCCGCAGGGGGAAGTCGTAGAACTTGTCGGCCTGGAGGGGTTCGCTGGACAGCTCGCCCTCCACCCAGTAATAGATCTTTTCTTCCGTTCCGACCAGGATGGTGCGGTTGACTTCCGCCCATTTAGCGTCCGGCTGGCCATTGATCGCCTGAGTGAGGTTTTCGGGCGCTTCCCAATAGAATTCCAGCCAGCCGCCGAGGTGGTTCTCGTCAGCTATGGTATTGCGGCCGGGGCGGTTGGAGAAGAGGTTGACGTCGGCCTGGCCGAAGGGCGTTTTGACGTTGAGCAAAACCCCCGGGTCTTTGGCCTCAACCGTATCATTGACTTCCGGGTAGGTATATTCAAAAGTGAAGTTGGGGTAAAATTCGTTGAGCCGGAAGTAAATATCGGTACCGTAAATACGGCGGATCTTAGCTTCCTTCAGGGGCATGGAAGCGACGATCTCCGGCGTGCCGGTAGCCGGGTGGCCATGGCCGTCAGCTGTCGGCTGAGCGTGAGGTTCGGCCTCCTGGATAGTCCGCCAGACCTGAATGCGGTAGTCCGGGTCGTGTTTCTCGAACTCGAAATGGTCGAGGCGTATCCGGAAAGGTATTTCGGTGCTATCACCTATATAATTGGTGCTGCCGTTGTACACCCTGACAACATTCGCGCTCTGCCCCGTTTCCAGCTGTATGATGCCCCGGAAGCCGTAGAAGTAATCCACCCAAAAGCCCAGCAGGATGATGATGGGGCTGAGGTGAGCGAGGTGAAAGCCCAGGTTTTCCCGGTTAAATTTCTTTTTCCAGCTCGACTTGAGCAGGCTGCCCGCCATCAAAACAAAGAAGCCGACGAACCACCAGCTGTGAAAAACGTCGTCCCACTGGAAGAAACGGAGAATGCTGCTTCCCGCCTCGCCGTACCGCTGGGCAAAAACCGTGGGTAGTTCATTCTGAGTTACGAAAGTACCCACCGCGGTGCCCACAGCAATGCACAACAGGCTCAGTGTTGCAAAATAGGGCGTGTCGATGCTCCTTTTGAGTGGTTTAAAAAAGAGAATGGAGTAGGCCAACACTATGGACAGCGGAGCGATGGTATTCAGCCAGACATTGCTGAACCCTTCATGGAGGTTCTGCGCCAGCAAGGCGAAAGCCACCATGGCGGCCAGCAGGCCGGTAACTCTTCGGAAACCCCGGGTTTGGTAATCGTTATTTTTAGGACTAGAGTTGGTGTTTTGTACATTAGCCATTGGACCAGGAATTGGTTAGTCTTTTCATCTCACCGGCTTATTCAATCCGGCCGGGTCTTTAATGCTCACACAAAATAAGGGAATATTAAAGGGCGGTTTGTATGATAAAAATCATTGAGCATTGTGATAATAATCACTTTGGAAGGGCGGCCAGCCTTGAGATAACGCCCCTTGACAAAAAAATCTGCTTTCCCGGCCGGCCCACTTCATTTTTGACAATTTTGTGAAACTCGGGAATTTCCGCTGTGCTATTTTCGATGAAATTTTTGCTTTCGGCAGAATGAAGAGGCATGCTCCAGAGCTTGTCCAAATTTCGGCCATTGAGCCGAAATTTGGACAAGCTCTTAATTCTATCGGAAAAGGAAAGCCGCGAGTGGCCTCCATGGAGGCTGGCTTTCCATCACTAACAACAAAAAGCATTTCAATGACATCCAACAAGCTTTTCCTCACTATGGCTGCCGCCGCTCTGGCCGTGGCCGCATTTGTTTCCAGTTGCAACGAAGACGACGAACCGACAAAGACAACGGTTTACGGCACCATCACCATTGAAGGCACCGACACCTGGGCCACCTGGGTAGACAGCGGAGAGGTGCAACTGACGCTCTTCCCCGAATTCAGCCTTGACCCTCTGGCCGGCTGGGGCGCCGTGCCGGACAACTTCTTTGGCCCCGGCGTTCCGGGAGGGACTTACGCGGTAGGGGCTCCCTACAATTCGCAGAACCCACTCATCCTGGAATACGAGGCCGGCAAAACCCAGTACGATTTTGAGATCGAAGTCGACCCGGGCACTTATTCGGCCCTGGCGCTCGGCTTCCGCCACGACTTTGTCAACGACCCGACCCTGAAGAGCGCTACCCTCGGGGTCTACTGGGGCAATGCCAACGAAGTGAGCCACGGCATCGTCATCAAGGTTCCCGGGCCGGGAGGAGCGCTGATCCCCATCTTCAATTACCCGCCGCCCGCCACCTTCGAGGTCAAGGCCGGTGAGCAGAAAGAGATCAACTTCAAGGCCGACTTTGATTTTGTCAATGTTTGGTATCAGTAGTGTAGTTGATTGGTTGCCCGTCTTCGCTGAGGCTCAGCCGGGTAAAATTGGGTTGTCCGTCCTCTCCCGACAGTTGTCGGGATCGGCCGGATAAAATTGGGTTGATGGGGTTGATGGGTTGATTGGGAACCTTCGCGGAGCGTGGGAGTGTTCGGAATTCGCTGTTCGCCGTTCGCAAGTCCCTAAAATCAATGTGCTTCTTTTAGGAGACACAGAAAATTGAACTATCCCCGGAGCGCGTCACCCGGCCGACCTAATCAACCGCCCTAAACATGCCCGGAGCCAATCAACAAATCAACCTAATCAACAAATCAACAAATCAACAAATCAACAAATCAACCTAATCGACGAATCAACCAACCTCCATGCCCACCCTAAGAAAAACCAGGATGGCTGCGGCCACCTTACTCTGCTTCCAGGCGCTCCTCGCCCTGGCCCAGCCCGATATTGCGGCAACTGCCCTGGCCGGCCCGCCCCAATCGGCGGCGGCCGGCAGCATCGAAGGCGTCGTCCGGGATGCAGAGAGCGGCGATTTACTGCCCCTGGTCAACATCCACCTGGCAGACACGCTGATCGGCACTTCCACCGAGTTTGACGGCACTTTTGAACTGGCTGGCCTGAAGCCGGGAAAACACACCCTGCTGGCCTCCTACGTCGGGTATAAGGAACAGCGGCTGGAGAATGTGGAGGTACAGGACGGAAAAAGTACAGTGGTGGACATCGCCCTGGAGCCCGCCGCGGTTATTGCCGAAGAGGTGGTGGTGACCGCCACCCTCCGGCCCCAGGCGGTCAAGCTGACGCCCGCCAGCATCGGGGTGGTGACAAGCAAGCAGATTCGCGAACGCAACATCATAACTTTCGACCAGGCCTTCGACGAAGTGCCCGGGGTAGTGGTGACCCGGTCGAGCGGCGCCAATGTGCAGGCCTTTTCCATCCGCGGCGCTTCGGAAGTGGCGGGTGGAGGCATCGGCAACCGGGTGCTGCTGCTCATCGACGGGCGCCCGGCCATCAGCCCGGAATCGGGCGGGGCGTTGTGGAACCTCGTCCCCATCAACTCCATCGAGCGCATCGAGGTGGTGAAAGGGGCCTACTCCTCCCTTTACGGGTCCAGTGCCATGGGCGGGGTGATCAACGTGATCACCCGAAAACCCCAGCCGGAGCCGGAGATGCGCCTCCATGTCAATTACGGCTTCTTCAACCGCGCCCCGGCCAGCACCGGCTATACCGCTTTCAACGACTTCCATACCATCGAGGGCAGCTACAGCCGCCGCACAGGCAAATTCGCCTACCTGCTCGACGGCGGCTGGAAGGCCAACGACGGCCACCGGGAAAAATCGGGATTCGACCTCTACAACTTCTATGGCAAAGCCTCCTGGCAATTCTCCAACAACCGCTTCCTGCAGGTGTCGGGCAACGTCAACCGGATCAAGAACGACACGCCGGCCACCTGGTTCAGCACCCGGCAGGCCTACAGCGTCGCCCCCTTCCGCCGGGACGACTACCAGGACCGCCGGGAGCTGAATACAGACCTTTATTATTATGCCTTGCCGAACAGCCGGGTGAAATACTCCTCCCGTTTCTATTACTACCACAATTACTCCCGCTTCACCTTCGACGACGACCCCGGCAACGACAGCACCAACGTCAACTTCGGCAAGCAGCTGGTGGCCGAGTCGAGCGTCCGCACCCAGCGCCTGGGCAATGTGAGCCAACTGGACCTGTACACCCGCTCCGGCCATTACCTCATTGCCGGTACAGACGCCAAGTGGGATCACGTGGTAGGGCTGCCGGACACCGTCCTGTACGGCCGCCATCAGGCCCTCAGCCTGGGCGTTTACGTACAGGATGAGATCACGTTCAGCGAAAAGCTGATCGCCACCGTGGGCGCCCGCTTCGACCATTACAACATCCTGGGAGAATCGGTGGAGAACAACTTCAGCCCCAAACTGGCGATGGCCTTCAACGCCCGGAAGGGCTTATCCTTCCGGATGTTGCTGGCGCAGGCCTTCCGCAACCCCGCCATAGCCGAGCGCTTCATCAAGTTTGAACAGGGCGGCGGGCTACGGTTCCGCCCCAATCCCAACCTGCGTTCCGAAAAGCTGGCGCTGTCGGTAGAAGTGGGAGCAAAGGTAGACGTTGCCCCCGGCGCTTCTCTGGACGCAGCCCTTTTCTACAACCGGTACAACAACCTGATCTCCTTCCAGCAGCTCTCCCAACCGCTGGAGCCGCTCCTCTACGAGGTCATCAACCTGAAAGCCGCCGTCATGCAGGGCCTGGAACTCTCCTACCAGCACCGCCTGAAGGATTTTCTGATCTTTACCGTGGGCTATACCTTCCTCGATGCGCGGGACGCCTCGGAAGGGCGCCTCAATGACGACCTGGCCTACAAGGTGCGGCACACGTTCAGCGCTTCGGCTACGGCCTACCGCGGCCCGGTGACGTTCAATGTGAACTGCCGTTACCGCAGCCGCATCGAGGAGGTCTTCATTTACCCCGGCAGCGAGCCGGACGCGGCCTTCATCACCAATGCCAAGCTCGATGTAAAAATAGCCGATCATTACAGTTGCTATCTGGCCGTCGACAACATCGGCAATGAACAATACGAAGAACTGGAGCGCTACCGGATGCCCGGGCGGAGTTATACGGCAGGGGCCGTGTTGCGGTTCTGATTATCCCTTATGTGAGAAAGATCATTGACTATTTTGGAATACAGGCTTTGTTTTGTGGGTATCAAAACAAGCCAGAACATGAAAATAGCGATTGCAGTAAGCCGTCAGAACTCCATCGAGAACCAGCACTTTGGTGATGCGGACAAGTTTTTGCTCTACGAAGTTACCGGGGGCAGGCTTGAACTACTCGGGGAAAAGGCCAACCCCTTTAAAGGAGGGCACGGCCGCAACGGGCATGGCCACGGCCATGGTGAACGCCATGGAAGAAAAACGGTGGCCGTCACCAGGTTTTTCCAGGAGGAGGGCGTTGAGGTGCTGGCCTCCAAACAATTCGGGCCAAACATACGGGAGGTGTGCCGGCACTTTGTCCCGGTGCTCATTTCCGAACATGATATTGAAGGCGCCAAGGCCAGGTTGGAAGCTCATCTTCCGGACCTGAGGCAGGAGCTCGGCAATCATTCTGGCCCGCACAATATCCTGCGGATTATGGAAGGTGACGTTCTGGTTATCCCTCTAAAGAAGGAATAGCTACCACTGGATCCAGCAGTGACATCATTCATTCAAACTTTGTGATCATGAAGTTTATGCATTTATTCCTCCCGGTACTTTTGGGTTTCAGTATTTCCTCCTGCGGGGTTTCTGCCGGCGCCTCCCGGGGTTCCGGCGAAAACATAGGCCACACCAGCGTCGACAACCCGGACCAAACCGTTTCTCTGGCCGACCACCTGCGCAAGCTTTCAGGTGTTTACGTCTCGGGCAGCGGCCCGAACGCCACGGTCACCATCCGCGGCGCCAATTCCGTCAATGCCAGTTCAGAACCTTTGTTTGTCCTCAACGGCCAGGTGCTCAATGGCGGACTGAGAGCGGCCTCGCAGATGGTCCCGGTCAATGACATCAAAACCATCCGCATCCTGAAGAACCCCTCCGAGACGGGCATCTACGGCGTACGGGGCGCCAACGGGGTGATCGAGATCGAACTGAAGAAAGGCGGTGACTAAAAAAATGGCCGAACTGGTGACTGCAGTCACCGCTTCCCCTCCTGCTTTTCTCTATTTTTGATGTCGTAAAGCCGATTTGTTAACCGAAAAAACAACTGTCATGAAAAAGAATATGGGAACTGCCGACCGGGCCGCCCGGGTGATCATTGCCGTCATCATAGCCGCCCTTTTCTTCACCGGCGTCATCAGCGGAACAGTAGGCATCGTATTGCTGGTGCTGGCCGGCGTATTCGTCCTGACCAGCCTGGTGAGCTTCTGCCCGCTGTACTTACCCTTCGGCCTGAGCACCTGCGGAAAGCAGGAAGGAGAAGCCGCTTAGGAAATAAATACACTGTAGTTTTAAAAATTGATGACGCCCGCGCCGCCCCCCAGCCTCCTAAAGGAGTAGCTGCCACTCGCAATTAACCATAACAATTGCTTTTTCGCTAAGGGGGCGCGAGGGGGTATTAAAAAACTCAAATCACAGTGTATAATATGCTGTGCAATTATTGGCGCAGTACGATCCATAGCATGGCTGAAAAGCCATACTATGGATCTTTTTTCCCGCCCATCGCCTGAAAAGCCTTAATTTAGAGGACACAATCCTGTTGCTATGGATCAAGCGTACGGCCCGGGCCCTTCTAAAGTTCCTTCCTTCTTACGTCGAGAGATCCTGGAAAAGGGTATCCGCCGGGCTTTCCCCGTTCAGACGGAGATCCTGCGCGAGGGGCAGTACGTCCAGGCAGTGCCCTTTGTGCTCAGCGGCCTGATCAAGGTATCCGCCCGGTTCGAAGAACGCGACCTTTTGTTGTATTACATCCAGCCGGAGGAGAGCTGCATCATGTCCTTCACCGCTATTGTGGAGAACATGCCCAGCCAGGTGTTCGCCGTGGCGGAGAAGGCCACCGAAGCCGTCCTCATCCCGAACAGCCTGGTAGAAGAGTGGATCGGGCAGTATCCTGCCTTCAACCGCTTTTACTTTCACCAGTACCGCCAGCGCTACGAAGACCTGCTGGGCACCATTCAGAACCTGCTGTTCGCCCGGATGGACGAGCGCCTCAAAGCCTACCTCCTGGAAAAGGCCCGCCTGATGAATACCCGCCGCCTCAACATCCACCACCGCGAGATCGCCGAAGACCTGGGCTCTGCCCGCGAGGTCATCAGCCGGCTGATGAAAAAGCTGGAAAAAGAAGGGGTGGTGCGGCAGGCCGAGCAGGGGTGGATCGAGGTGTTGGAGGGATAATGGCTGTTGGGCTGCCATTCTAGGGCGGGACAAATTCGCAGTTAGGATTTCGGAGTTCGCAACAGCGGCGGGCTGCTTCAGCTCATCTGCTTCCGGCAGCGCCCGGCCTTAGCCAGATAGCCGACTGCTGACACGCACATCTGATAATGAGCACTTTATCGTTTTTTTTATTCTGAAAAAATGAAAAATCCGGACTGCAAAAGGCATGACTTCTGTCCTGGTTTTTGCCTGAGAAAACCGGTAACTTTGCTTTGCCAGTGAGCAGGGGACTTAAAGTTCTCCTGCTCACTTGGCAAAACACTCTCATCATCTTGCCATTTCAAATCTTGCTCGTTTTAGAACCCTCTTCCCCGGCCGCCGGCACGGCCTTGCCCGCGGTTCATGCTGCCCTGCTGTTGGCCGCTGCCCTGGCGAAGGCCTTTTTGCTGGCCGGGCCCTTGTCCGTCACACTCGCCTTTACCTTTCATCTGTTTGCCGTTTCCCTGGCCCTGGTTGGCCTTTTGCGACCTGTTCATCTTGCGGTACTCCTGCTTCGACAACTGGCCGTCGCCATTGCGGTCGAAATCGGCGAAGGAGCCGTTGCGGAATTCATTCTGAGCGATGAAGCCGTCGCCGTTCAGGTCGCACTGCGTGAAGCGGGTGCAGTCGCGGGCCTGCTGCCGGGCCTGAGCCTGAGCAGTATTTACCGTGAAGAAAAAGGCAAACCCAAGCGCGAGTATTAAACTCAGTCCTCTGATTTTCATAGCCGGTTTCATAATTGTTGGTTTTAATGATCTAATCAACTTTCACCCTTTACTACGCAGAGGCCGGAATTTTCTTTCAAAATATTTTTTACGGCCGCCCTGTGGAATACTCGCAAAGCAAATTCCATAGGGCTGATAGTTGGCTGGCACTCCCGAAAATACGCCTGTTTGGGCGGGGCGCCCTGCCTTGACGGGAGTAAAAAATCAGAAAAAATGAAAGAAAAAACGGAAGGCCGCGTACTAAGGAGTGAAAGCAAGAATATTTCAACAAAAAGATACAGTCATGAAAAATCAGATGGTAAGATGGATTGGCAGCGTGGCGCTTTTACTTGGTTTCGCCGTGCTTTTCACCCAGTGCAATAAAACAGAGCAGGTTGAGCCCTCAACTGCAGATGGCATTATGGTTGCCGACAGAGATGTGGCCGCCAACCCGGGCGATCCGTGCAGTTGCCTGACAGCTAACTTTGACCCCGCCAGTTTATCGGATGAAGAAATAGCGGCCCTGGCCTTCATGCGGGAAGAAGAAAAGATGGCCCGCGACGTTTATCTCAACTTATATGAAAAATGGAATGTCCGGATATTTTCCAACATCGCCCGTTCCGAACAACGCCACATGGACGCCATCTTCTGCCTCCTTGAAAGATATGGCCTGGATGACCCCGCCGATGGCCAGCCGGCAGGGGCTTTCCAAAACGCCGCCTTACAGGAACTGTACGACGGGCTGATGGCACAGGGTGAGGAAAGCCTGGTGGCCGCCCTGAC
>JAGFJE010000150.1 GCA_024103175.1 Phaeodactylibacter sp. | reverse complement strand
GTCAGGGGGCGGAAGCCCGACAGGACGAAGGCGGGGTAGAGGCCCGCCAGCAGGGTTCCCAGGAAAAACACGCCCACGGCTATCAGCCAGAACTGCGGGTTGCTGGCCAGGCTGAAGGCCAGTTGCTGCCCCAGCAGGCGGTTGAATAAGGGCAGCGCCGCTTGCACCAGGCCCAGGGACAGGATAAAGGCCGTCAGGTTGAGGATGAAGCTCTCCAGCAGGAACTGCCCGATCAGCTGCCGGCGCCCGGCGCCCAGCACCTTGCGCAGGCCTACTTCCCGCGCCCGCTCCAGGGAGCGCGCCGTGGCCAGGTTGATGTAATTGACCCAGGCGATCAACAAAATGAAGAAGGCCGAGAGGAATAGTACGGATACCGCCCATCCGCTGCCATTCACCTCTGCTTCCTGGTTGACGTTGGAGTACAGGTGTATGTCCCTCAGAGCTATGATATCGATGGCATTGACGGTATTGGAGCCGCCCCGCTCCCGGCGGGGGCCGTTGATGTGCTTGTCGACAAAGGCCGGAAGTTTTTGCCTGAACCGGCGGACATCCGTATCGGGATGCAGTTCGAGGTAGGTGTAAAAATCATACCACCCCCAGCTGGTTTCGGTGGCGTTGGTGGTGTCTCCCCAGATTTGGCGCACCAACTGGCCCAGCGTCCGGTAGGAAACCAGATAATCGATGGCCAGGTGGGAATTGGCAGGATAGTCCTCAAAAACACCGGTGACCTCGTAGTTCTGAAATACGTCTGCATCTTTCACAACCAGGCGCTTGCCGATTACATCCGCCCGCCCGAAATACCTGCGGGCCATTGGCTCAGAGAGGAGTATCTTGTCGGGGCCATCCAGCGCCGTAGCGGGGTCGCCGCTGAGCAGTTTCAGCCCGAACATGTTGAGAAAGGCCGGATCGGTGTAATACCCTTTTCGTTCGGCGAATTTGACATTGTTTTCCGGGTTGGTGATCACCATCTCGGCATCGTGCAAGCGGCAGGCGTTAACCACCTCGGCCATCTCTTCCTTCATGGTGGGAGCAAAGGCCGGGAAGACGGTGGCCGACTGGTAAGCCAGTTTTCCATTCTGGTAGCTGTCGAGCCGCAGGCGGTAGATGTTTTCCGCATTGGGGTGAAAGTCATCGTAACTCCACTCCCGCGCCACGTACTGCAGGATGAGCAGGCAGCTGGTAATGCCGACGGCCAGCCCGAAAATATTGAGCAATGAATATCCTTTTCGCTTGAAGGCCTGGCGCCAGGTCATTTTGAGGTAGTTTTTCCACATGATTCTTTTGTTGTGTATAGGTTCATTCGTGCATGCGTCACATCTTCGAAGTCCGGTTCCCTTTGAAACGGACTAATGCATGAATACACCAAAACACGAATGCACGATTTATCATTCGCTCCGCAACGCTTCCACCGGGTTGCCCGTCGCTACCCGCACGCTCTGCACGCTTACTGTCAGAAAGGCGATAAGCAGGGCCAGGCCGGCCGCCAGGGCAAGCACCCACCATTCGATACCGATGCGGTAGGCGAAGTTCTGCAGCCAGCGCTGCATGGCGTACCAGGCCAGGGGCAGGGCGATGAACAGGGCCAGGGCCACCAGTTTGAGAAAATCCTTTGACAAGAGCCCCACCAGGCTGGCCACCGAGGCGCCCAGTATTTTTCGAATGCCGATCTCTTTGGTGCGCTGTTCGGCGGTGAAGGCCGCCAGGCCGAACAGCCCCAGGCAGGCGATCAGCAGCGCCAGAAGGGTGAAGGCGGCGATGGCCCTGCCGAGCGTGCGCTCGCTGGCCGCCAGTTGGGCGAAGTTGTCGTCCAGGAAAAAGTACCGCAGGGGTTCGTCGGGGGAAAAGCGCTTCCAGGTATCCTGCAGGGTGGACAAGAAGCCGGCCATATCCTGGCCCTGCAGTTTGAGGGCCAGCCGCCCGCCGGTGGCTGTGTAGGTCATCACTACCGGTTCGACCTTGTGTTTCAGCGACTGGAAGTTGAAGTCGTGCACCACCCCGATGACCCGTTGGCCCTCGTTGATCTCTGCGCCGATGGGTTCTTCCAGCCCCAGCGCCCGCACTGCCGCCTCGTTGAGTATGGCGGCGGTGCTGTCGGAGGCGATCTCTCGGGAGAAATTGCGGCCTTCCAGCAGGCGCATGCCCAGGGTGGGAATGGCCTCGGCGTCTACGGGGAAGGTCTGAATGGTGAGCGCTTCGGCCATTTCCGGCGTCCGGTAGGTGTACATCCAGACGCTACCGTCGGTCGGCAGGCGGCCGCTGAAGGCGGCGCGCACCACCTGGCTTTGCTGGGCGAGCTCCTGGCGGAAAGTTTCCGCCTGCCCGTCGAGCATGCCGGCGTTCTCGATCACCAGCACGCCTTCCATCTCGAAGCCTTTATCTTTATTCTGCATGTATTTCAGTTGCTGAAAAACGACTATGCTGGAGGTGATCAGCCCGATAGCAATGGCAAACTGTCCGACCACGAGGCTTCCTCTCAGCAGCTTGTTGCCGCCGAGGGCTGTCTCGCCCTTCAGGATGTTCACCGGGCGGAAGCGCGTCAGGTAAAAGGCAGGGTACAAGCCCGACAGGAAGCCTACTGCCAGCGCAAAGATCAGCAGTGCGCCCAGGTAGAGTGGCCTCGAAAAGGCCGCCTTCAGCAGGGGCGCCCACGCGGCGCCTGCAAAGATTACCGACAGGGCGTGGGCCAGTACGAAAGCCAGCCCGAGCGCTAGCAGGCTGTTAACTGCCGATTCGCCTAAAAACTGGCGCACCAGGGCCGCGCGCGGCGCCCCCAGCGTCTTTTTTACCCCCACTTCTTTTGCGCGGATGGAGGTGCGGGCCGTAGTCAGGTTGACATAGTTGACCCCGGCGATCAGGATGATGAACAGGCCGATCAGGCCCAGCGCGTATACCTGGGTGGGGTTGCCGCCTGGCGACACCTCAAACTTGTATTCGGAGTGCAGGTAAATGTCTTTCAGGGGCTGCACGAAGAACTGTACGGCCTGGTTGGCAGCAGCCCACTGCTCAAAGGTGCTCTCCGACTGGCTGGCCGGCCAGGCGTGGTTTTTCAGAATAGCCTGCAGGCTTCTTTCCAGCCCTTCCCGGCTTCCCTGCTCTTTCAGCCGAACGTAGTTGTAATAGCTGACGTTCGTCCAGGCCGAGTTGCGTTCTTCCGGCAATTCCAGCGGCAGCCACAAGCCGGCCTGCAGGTGGGTCTTGTCCCTTTCGCGCACCACTGCGACGACGGTGCAGGGTTTCTTTTCCTTTCCGATTTCTATCGTTTTGCCCAGGGCGCTTTCCTCTCCGAAGTACTTGCGCGCCAGGTGTTCGGAGAGCACTACTTCGCCCGGCGAACGCATCGCCTGCGCCGGGCTGCCCTCCAGGAAATGGTGAGGGAACAGCTCGAAGTAATTGGTGTCGATGAAAAAATACCGGGGTTCCTGATAAATGGTATTGCCTACTGCCACCGGCGTTTCCCGAAAGCCCCGCTCGAAGCGGGTTGCCAGTTCTATGTCGGGGCATTCCTGTGGCAGGACATCGAGGAGCTGCTCCTGGCTCTTGGCAAATCCGCCCATGCGGTAAAAGTCCGTGGCGATGCGGTAGATGCGCTCTCCTCCCGGGTACTGTTGGTCGTAAGTCAGCTCGCGGTAGGCGTAAAGGAGCAATACGAAGGAGGCGGCAAGGCCGACGGCCAGGCCGGTGAGGTTCAGAAAGGCGTAACCGGGGTATTTCCGGAAATTGCGCAGGGCGGCCTTTAGGAAAGTCGGGAGCATGATTTCTGGTTGTGTAAGTGTGTAAGTGTGTAAATGTGTAAGTGTGTAGATGTGTAAAAGTGGCAAAATGCAAGGGAACTCCGATCGGAGCACTCATTTACACATTTACACTTTTCTACCTTTACACCTGCCTACTCGTACCTCAGCGCTTCCACCGGGTTGGCCGTTGCCGCCCGTAGGCTTTGCAGGCTGATGGTGACAAAGGCGATGGCCAGGGCCACTGCAGCCGCCAGGCCGAATGCCCACCAGGCCAGGCCGGCGCGGTAGGCGAATTCCTGCAGCCAGAAGTGCATGGCGAGCCAGGCCAGGGGCAGGCCCACCAGGAAGGCCAGGGCAATGACGCGGAGGAAGTCGCCGGTGACCAACCCCACGATACCGGCTACGCTGGCGCCCAGCACTTTGCGGATGCCGATCTCCTTGGTGCGTTGTTTCAGCGTATAGGCCACCATCACGAACAGGCCCAGGCAGGCGATCAGGATGGCTACGCCCGAGAAGAACCCCAGGAGGCGGCTGCGCAGGATATCTTCCTCGTAGAATCGGTTGAACTGGTCCGTAAGAATGGTGTATTCCAGTGGGTTAGCTTCGTCGAATTCGTTATTAATGGCTTTCAGGGAGCGCAGCGTGCCTTCCCAGTCGGAGGTGGAAATGCGCAGGGAGTAGTAGTCAATATTGTGTATGGGGTTATTCCGGAAGCCGACTACCATGGGGCGGATGTGCTGGTGGATGTCTTCAAAATGGAAATCCTCCACTACTCCTGCTACCTGCATCCTCCGGGGCTCCTGCGTCGGGTTATCGTCGCCGCCCCAGTTCACACTGCCGATCTCCAGCCACTGGCCCACGGGGTTGTCCAGGGCGAAAGCCGCCACGGCCGCTTCATTGAGCAATACCAGGGTGCTGTCGCCCGGTTTACCGCTGAAGTTCTGCCCTTCCAGCAGGCTGATCCGGTAGGTGGGCAGAAAGTCCTCATCGGCGCCGATGAAGATCATTTCTTTGCTTTGGCCGGGGTTGTCTTCCTGGCGGCTTACGGAGATAAAGGGAAAGTTCTTCCACTCTCCCGGCACCCGGGAAGAGACGCTGACGGACTGTACCTCGGGCAATTGGGCGAATTCCTGCTTGATTGCCTGGAACTGGCTGCGGAGGTTGCCGCTGTTGATGTCGACGACGGCTATGCCTTCCATGTCGAAGCCGAGGTTTTTATTTTGCAGGAACTGCAGCTGCCTGTAGAATACGATTGTGCAGGCGATGAGGGCTACTGCTGCCGCGAATTGCATAAAGGTGACGGCCTGGCGCATAGTCCAGCCTTTGCCGGCTACTGCGCGTTCTCCTTTGAGCGCTCGTACAGCCCGCCAGCGGCTGACCAGCCAGCTGGGATAAGCTACAGCGAGCAGCACGATGCCCAGAGCGGTGATAGCGACTGCCGCTGCCGCCCCTTGGTGGAGGGCCTGCCAGCTCAGGGCTTTGCCCAGCAGGGTCTCCGCGTAGGGCAATGTAAGCTGAATGGCGCCCAGGGCCAGCAGCAAGGCCAGTAAAATGGAAGCCAGGCTTTCTGTTATGACCTGCCCGATGAGGTGGCGCTGCCCGGCGCCCACCACTTTGCGCACGCCCATTTCCCGGGTGCGCGACAAAAAGGAGACATTGAGCAGGCCCGTAAAGTTGAAGGCGGCGACCAGCAGCAGGATCAGGGCCAGCCAGGAAAATACCCGGATGTAAAAAGGGCTGCCTTTGGCCTTGTTGATCTCGCCTTCAATTTCCTGTGTGTGCAGGTGGATGTCTTCCACCGGCTGCAGGCTGAACGTGCTGTTGAACGCTTCTTCCACCGGCCAGTTTGCTTTGGCCAGCCGGGTGATCTTCTGCGCCAGGGCCTCCGGGTTGGCTCCGCTCCGGAGCTTGAAGTACGTGACAAAGGTGTTCCGGTGCCAGTTGGTGGACACGAACTCGTCCCACCAGCTGAAAATGGCGGATGCCGTTTGCGGCGGGATCATCAGCTCACCTTCCAGGTGGGTGTTGGCCGGGAAGTCTTCCATAACGGCCAGCACTTCTCCTTCGACGACATTGGTATACAGCTTTTTTCCAACCGCAGGCTGTTCGCCAAAGTATTTTCTGGCCAGGGCTTCCGGCAGCATAATGGCATTGGAAGAGGAAAAAAGCGAGTTGCGGCTGCCTTCCAGCAGAGAGAAATTGAATACCTCGAAAAAATTGGAATCGACGACGGAGATCCGTTCGTACTGTCGGTTGGCGGGGTCGTTGCCGACCGTCAGCCTGCCGAGGACGAGCAGCTGAGTGGCCCGTTCCACCTCCGGGAACTGTTCGGCGGCGGCCATCCCTAACTGCGGCCCGGTGGAGGCTACCGTCCGCTCCGCTCCTTGCTCTTCCTGGATGTGGTGCAACAGGCGAAACACCCGGCCGTGGCCCCGGTCGTAGTTCTTTTCGCTGCTGATGTAAAACCCGAGCAGCAGGAAGCAGTAGAATCCCAGGCACAGCCCCAGGATATTGATGCCCGAGAAAAGCCGTTGTTTCTTCAGGTTCCGAAAAGCGATCTTGAGGTAATTGGCCCACATGGTTTGGCTTGGTGTTGGGAAGTCGGAAATCGGAAGTCGGAAGTCGGAAGTCGGAAGTCGGAAGGAGCGCTTCCAGGCCTTTCCCGCTTCCGACGTCCCACTTCAGAGCATTTGCTTGGCGACCATACTCTCGGTCACCACCTGGCCGTCGAGCAGGCGGATGATGCGGTTGCCGAACTCGGCGCAGTACTGCGAGTGGGTCACCATGATGATGGTGGCGCCTTCGCTGTTGAGGTGCACCAGCGTTTTCATGACATCGTCGCCGTTGGCGCTGTCCAGGTTGCCGGTAGGTTCGTCGGCCAGGATCAGTTTGGGGTCGTTGACGATGGCGCGGGCCACGGCCACGCGCTGCTGCTGCCCGCCGGAAAGCTGCTGCGGGAAGTGGTTGCGGCGGTGCATCATGTTCATTTTGTCGAGCATGGCCTCCACCCGCTTTTTGCGTTCGCCGCTGCTCACCTTGGTGTAGATCAGGGGCAGTTCGACGTTCTCAAAAACGGTCAGTTCGTCGATCAGGTTGAAGCTCTGGAAGATGAACCCGATGTTGTTCTTGCGCAGTTGGGAACGCTGCCGCTCGGAGAATCCGGACACCTCCTTGTCCAGGAAGTGGTACTCCCCCCCGGAGGGGTTGTCGATGAGGCCCAGGATGTTCAGCAGGGTGGACTTACCGCATCCGGAGGGGCCCATAATGGACACAAACTCACCGGCTTTGATCTCGACGCTGACATCATTCAGCGCGGTGGTCTCGACCTCCTCGGTGCGGTAAACTTTTTTCAGATCTTTGGTCCGAATCATTTTTTCAGCTTTTTCAGTGTTTTCAGCCGGGTAGTTTCCGGTGGAAGTTTAAGAATGTTGTTGGTTGTTGGTTGTTGGTTGGCCGAACGAACAACGGGCAACTCACAACCAATAACTGACTACAGCCGTTCCGGCAGGCATTCAGACAAACCCTGCCAGCAGCCAGCGCATAAGCATTTCTATGATTGCAAGTAGCATTTTATAGTTTTTATTTTAGCACTAATTCTTCCTTATCCCCGAAATTGTCATAGCTGGAGACGATGACCACGTCGCCTTCGTTCAGCCCTTCGAGTACTTCGTAGTAGTTCGGGTTCTGGCGGCCGACGCGGATATCGCGTTTGCGGGCCATGCCGGACCTCTGGTCGACCACATAGACCCAGTTGCCGCCGGTGGTTTGGTAGAAGCCGCCCTTCTCCAGGAGCATGGCCTGGGTCTCATCACTGAGCGAAAGCTTCAGGGAGATGGTCTGCCCCCGCTTGATGTTGGAGGGGCGGCCGCCGACGAAGACCAGGTCGGCTTCGAAAGTGCCGTTGGACACCTCGGGGTAGATGCGCCGTATCCTCAGGGTATAGGTGTTGCCATCCATGACAAAGTTGCCTTCCTGTTCGGGGAAAATACGGGAAATATAGTATTCATCGATCCGGGCGCGGATCTTGAAGTCGTCGAGAATGTCGATCTGGGCGATTCGGTCGCCGCGGTTGATCAGCTGCCCGACCTCAGAATCCATCCCGGAGAGCTGGCCGCTGATGGGCGCGCGCACCGTCAGGTTATCCAGGCTGTTCTTGGCGATGGCCAGGTTGCGCTGCATCAGGTCCAGGGAGTTCTCCATCTGGTTTTTCTGCATGAGTTGAAAGAGGGAATCCTTCTCGATGGTTTGCCGGAGGAGTTTCCGGCGCCGCAGCAGGTGCTCGTATTCGTCCTGCGTCTCTTCAAAATCCACCTGGGAGATCACGCTGTCCCGGTAAAGGGAATTGTTTCGGGAGGTGCGTTTGCCCAACAGGTCGATGCGGTATTCCACATCGAGGGCTTGCTCCTTGATGCTCAGGCTCTGCTGGTCCATTAGGATGCTGGTATTGCGGATGGTGTTGATCTGGGTGATGATCTGGGCTTCCTGGTTGAGGACGTTCAGCTGGAGGTCGAGGTTGGACAGGCGCATCAGTTCCTGCCCCTCATCGACCATGGCGCCGTTTTCGATAAATATTTCTTCCACTCTTCCGCTTTCAATAGCATCCAGATAGACGGTAGAAATGGGCTCTACGACGCCGAAGAGAGTGATGAACTCTTTGAATACGCCGGTCTCGACCGTATCGGTCAGCAGGCGCTCGCTCTGCACATTGAGGCGGGAAGTGCCGGCCTCCCGGTAAATGGCGGAAAACAGGAAGCCCACCGCCGCCACAGCGATGGTATAGAGCCCTATGCGTTTAGCCGTCCATGTTTTCTTCTCTATTTTTCTGTCCATTTCTTTACTTTTGGTTCTCTCTTCCATGGAAATTCAGCTCATGGCCGCCCCTAAGTGTGGGAAAATTGAGGTGTACATTTTAAAAAACAATCGGGTGATTTCGGAGGCGGCCATGTGACTGAACGGAATGGGTTTGTTCATAAAAACAGTCGGGTGATTTCTTACTTTAATTATTAGGGCAAGCGCCATGCCAAAAAGTATAAATAACTGAATTTCAGTGATTTATGTGTGGCTTGGGCTTTAGGGCGCCACCGGAAGCCCGAAAATTTGTACGCCATCGTACACCGGGTGTCCGAAAATGAACACAATTTGCGCAACTTTCGAGGGTGATTTGTTATCTTTAGCGTGTATAATAGTGTATTCGTGTATAGGTGCATTGGTGCATTTGTCGGGCTTTCGGATACACGAATGCACGCCCGTCTGTTCAGCCGGGAAAAAAGACACGAATACCCGACCATACCCGACACTGCGAAGCATCACCTATGAAGAAACAATCCGCCAAGATCCTGATCGTCGACGATGAAGAAGACATACTCCTGAGCCTTCAGTTTTTTCTCTCCCAGCATTTTGAGGAGGTGAAGACGGAGTCCAACCCGTTTCAGTTACCGAGGTTACTGCGCAATACGCAGTACGATCTGATCCTGCTCGATATGAACTTCAAGAAGGGAGATACCAGCGGCAAGGACGGCATGATGTGGCTCAACAAGGTAATGGAGCTGGACCCCACCGCCAGCGTGATCATGATAACGGCTTACGCCGATGTGAAGACCGCTGTTGAGGCCGTCAAAGCCGGAGCCATAGATTTTATTGAAAAGCCATGGCGCAATGAAAAACTGCTGACCACCATCCTGTCGGCGCTGAAGCTCAGCCAGTCGCGCCGCCAGGTCAAGAAGCTGGAGCAGAAGCAGCAGGCGCTCAGCAGCAATATCGACCAGCAGTTCGGGGAGATCATCGGCAATTCGCCGGCCATGAAACAGGTGTTCACCCTGATCAGCAAGGTGGCCCGGACGGACGCCAACGTACTGATCCTCGGCGAGAACGGCACCGGTAAGGAACTGGTGGCGCGGGCCATCCACCGGCAGTCCCCGCGCGCCAAGGAGGTATTCATCACCGTAGACCTGGGGGCCATACCGGAAAGCCTGTTTGAAAGCGAACTGTTCGGACACAAGAAGGGCGCTTTCACCGATGCCAGGGAAGACCGCAGCGGCCGCTTCGAGCTGGCCTCGGGCGGGACCCTGTTCCTGGACGAGATCGGCAACCTGTCTCAGCCCCTGCAGGCCAAGCTGCTCACTACCCTTCAGAGCCGTTACATCCGCCGCATCGGCTCCAATGACCCCATTCCCATTGATATCCGCCTGATCTGTGCAACCAATATGCCGCTCTACGAAATGGTCAAGGAAAATGCTTTCCGCCAGGATCTGCTCTACCGCATCAATACCGTGGAGATCAAACTGCCGCCGCTGCGCAACCGGCGGGAAGACATTCCCGTTCTGGCCGAACATTTCCTCAACATTTATCAGCGCAAGTACCAGAAGCCCGGCCTGTCTATCGACAAGGAGGCCATGAAAGGCCTGCAGGCTTATTCCTGGCCGGGAAATATCCGGGAGTTGCGCCATGCCGTTGAGCGCGCCGTCATCCTCAGCGAGAGCCCGCAGCTCGACATTGGCGACTTCATCCTTCACGCTGCCGAGGCACAGGGCGAGGAGGATATATCCCAGCCTCAGGAGGAACTCGACAACTACAACCTGAGCGATATTGAACGCTGGGCCATCCGCAGGGCCCTGGCCAAACACGCAGGCAATATTTCCCGCGCTGCCGACGAGCTGGGCCTGACCCGGGCGGCCCTGTACCGGCGTATGGCGAAGTATGACCTGTAAGATTTTTGATGTTTGATTTTTGATGTTTGATGTTTGATTTTTGATGTTTGATGTGCGATAACCGTAGATTCCTGCGAGCTGTACGCTTTGTCGAAAGATACTTTTAAAGAAGTGGCCGCTCGATATCCCGGCTTCGCCCAGCAGATAGAAGCGATAGCGCCGGCGGGGTAGGGAAGTCGGAAGTGGGAAGTGGGAAGGCGGAAGTCGGAAGCAACCGAAGGGGAGACTGTTCAGAAATGTGTGTTATAAAAAGCAAAAATCCTTTGTTTTCAGCGGCCTGGCGCCCGTCTCTGCAGCCGGGTAAAAATGGCGCCCGTCCTTGTTCCTCGGCCGGGTAAAAACACCGCCCGTCCTCTCCCGTATAGTTATCGGGATCAGCCGGGTAAAAATTCCGAACAGCGCCCCGAAGGGAAGGATGTGACATTTGTCAAACCACTCTCCGGGGTTTTTGTTATATTCTTTTTGAAAAAAAACTCTCGCAATGAGCCAACGTATATTTTTCACTTTATTACTCGCAACGCTCTCTGGCCCGCTACTCCGTGCTCAGGAAGAAAAGAAAGCGCTCACCCAGGAAGACATCGCTGTCTGGAAGCAGGTTGAAAACCCGGCCCTTTCTCCCAATGGCGCCTGGGCCGGCTATGTGTTAGAGCCCAATGAAGGGGATCCTACCCTGATGTTGTACGACACCCGGCAAAAAAAGGAAACTTCCTTTGAGCGGGGAGATACGCCCCGCTTCAGCGCCGACAACCGTTTTCTGGCCTTTCTCATCCATCCGCACGAAGACAGCCTCCGGGCAATGCGCCGCCGTAAAGTGGAAGGCGATGATCTTCCCAAAGATACCCTGGCCCTTTACACCCTGGCGGACGGGCAGCTCCGGAAAATACCCCGGGTCCGGTCTTTCACCCTGCCCGAAAAGTGGAGCGGGTGGCTGGCCTATCACCTGGAGCCCATGAAGCCGGATACCACCCTCCCTGATTCCATCAAGGTAAAAAAGGAAAGCGAAGAGAATGGCAGCCTGCTGGTACTCCATAACCTCGCTACCGGAAAGGAAGATTCCATTCTTTATACTCATTCTTACATCGCCGCCGAGGAAGGGCCCCGCTTTCTCATCTACAGCACCGGCAACGATTCTACCTTTGAGGCCGGCGCCTACTATTTTGACGGGCCTACCGGAAATCTATCCCCCCTGCTTACCGGAAGGGGCGCGTACACCGGCCTGGCGCTGGATGAAGAAGGGCGGCAGGCCGCTTTTCTGGCCTACCGGGATACGCTGGAGCCCCGGGTAGCGCCTTATACCCTCTTTCATTGGCAGGTGGGGCTGGATGCTCCCAAACGGGTTGCGGACTCCACTGCCGCCTTCCTGCCGGAAGGCTGGATGATCAGCGAACACGGGAAAGTAGAGTTCTCGGAAAATGGCGGCAAACTGTACTTCGGCATAGCGCCCCCTCCCGTATTGCAAGACACCACCCTGCTGGAAGAGGAAATTGTCAACGTGGAAGTGTGGGCCCACACCGATGCCCGCCTGTATACCCACGAAGAAGACGAGCTGGAGACAGAAAAAAAGCGGTCTTATACTTGCGTCTATGAGGTTAGTACCGGAAAAATCACCCCCCTCGGCAGCAGAGAACTGCCCGAAGTGGAAACCGGGAATGAAGGCAATGCCGATATTGCTCTGGCCTACAACCCCTGGCCCTACTACCGGGAAGTGTCCTGGGAGGGGTATCCGGTATGCAAGGACATTTATCTGGTGGAGCTTGGCGCCGGTAAGGCAACCCTCGTTGCCGAAAAGGTGTGCGGCAACCCCGCTTTATCCCCGGAAGCCAGATATGTATACTGGTACAGCGAGCCGGATTCTGCCTGGTATGCCTATTCCGTAGCAACCCGGCAGCTTCGGGAACTCGCTCCGGAAGTGGACGCCCCCTTTTACGATGAACTCAATGACCGCCCTATGCACCCTTCCTCTTATGGCATTGCCGGGTGGACCACCGGCGACGATTTCATCATGATCTACGACCGTTACGACGTATGGCTGGTGGACCCCACCGGCCAGATTGCCCCCAACAACCTGACCCAGGGCCGGCCCATCAAAAAACAATACCGCTACATTAAACTCGACCCGGAGGAGCGCGCCATCGAGGAGGTAAAGCCTATGCTCTTCCATACCTTCGATGAGAAAACCAAAGCCTCGGGCTATGCCTGGTTCAATATCCATACCGGGGTGAAGGAGCAGGTGCAGGAAGGCCCCTATGCCTTCAGCCGCAATGTCTGGAAGGCCAGGAAAGCCGACGCTTACCTGTTCACGCGGGAAAGCTTTCAGGAATTTCCGGACCTGCGCTACAGCAATAACCATTTGAAAGCTTTTGAAACCATCAGTAGGGCCAACCCCCAGCAATCGGAATTCCGCTGGGGCGCCATCGAGCTCTTTCGCTGGACGGGCGCCCAGGGGCAGCCAATGGAGGGCCTGGTCATTAAGCCGGAGGGGTTTGACCCGGGCAAGCAGTATCCGGCGATCACCTATTTTTACGAGCGGTATTCGGACCGGCTGTACAACCACTGGACACCCCGCTTTCCCCGTTCCATCATCAACTTCTCCTACTATGCCAGCCGGGGTTATGTGATTTTCATTCCGGATATTCATTATCAGGTAGGGTACCCCGGCAAGAGCGCTCTGGAATGCGTCACCACCGGGCTAACGGCTCTTCTTGATGAAGGCTATATCGACCGGGGTCGCATCGGGGTGCAGGGCCATAGCTGGGGCGGCTATCAGTCGGCCTACCTGATCACGCAGACCAACCTGTTCCGCTGCGCCGAATCGGGCGCTCCCGTAGTCAATATGACGTCGGCCTACGGCGGCATCCGTTGGGGCTCGGGGCTGAGCCGTATGTTCCAGTACGAGCGCACGCAGAGCCGCATCGGCGGTACGCTATGGGAGAAGCCGCTGCGTTACATCGAAAACTCTCCGCTGTTCTATGCCGACCGCATCGAGACGCCCGTTCTCATCCTGCACAATGATGACGACGGCGCAGTGCCCTGGTACCAGGGGATCGAGTTCTTCGTGGCCCTGCGCCGCCTCGGCAAGCCCGCCTGGCTGCTCAACTACAACGACGACCCGCACGGGGTCAGCAAAGAACAGAACCAAAAGGACTTCCAGCGCCGCATGCAACAGTTTTTCGACCATTACCTCCTCGACGCGCCCATGCCGGCGTGGATGAAGCGGGGCGTTCCGCCGATGGAGAAGGGGATCCGGCAGGGGTTTGAGGCGGGGGAGTAGGTGAGGGGGAGAGAGGGAGATGGGGGGAGTGGGAGATGGGGAGAGTGGGAGAGAGGGAGATGGGGAGAGAGGGGGAGGGTCATAGCGTCCAGTTATCTGGATTGTTGATGATTCGGACTAATTTTCCAATGATGAAGTCGTATTCCTGTTTCAGGGCTTGATGGCTTTCGCGTTTCAAATAGCCGCAGTTCAGGGCAAAGTCCAACCAGACTTGTGTTTCGGCCGCCTCTGTTTCCGCATCGCTGTATTTGGCGATCATGGCTGCTTTGTAACGCCGTTTGCGAAAGCCCTCTGCCGAATTTGCGCATACTGAGCGGGAGGATTTCCTGATCTGATCCGTCAATGAGTATGTCTCTTCTTTTGGAAAGTTTTTGCTCAACTCGAAGATATTCATGGCAGCCTTAAACGCCATGCGATACACCTCCAGGTCCTCATGAGAGCGAATGCGTTTTTCCATAATTGCGGATTGAAAAAAGTACTTCTTTTATATAAGGTGACGCATTAAACCTCTTTTTTCCATAAAAAAAAGTACTCTTTTTTCCCCCTACCCCCTCCCCCAGCCTCCCCTTCACCAAGTCTCCCCTTCCCCCCCTCCCCCCCCCCCCCCCCCCCCCCCACCCCACCCCACACCCCCCCATACCCGTCCCCACTGCCACCCCCACACACCCACGCACCACACCGCAGCTCAACACCCACAACACCACACACCCTCCTGCAGCATG
>JAGFJE010000117.1 GCA_024103175.1 Phaeodactylibacter sp. | reverse complement strand
ACGTTGCCGCCGATGCCGCCGTCAATAACGAGGTCCACCAGTTTTTTATAATCCTCGTAGATATCGACGGGGTCGGTGAAATATTCCAGGATCTCGTCTTCAGACTTGAGGGAGGCGGTGAGGATGGGGCGGCCCAGCGCTTCGACGATGGCGATGCAGATGTTGTTGTCCGGCACCCGCACGCCGATGGTGCGCTTGCGGTTCTTAAACATCTTCGGCACCTGGTTATTGGAGTTGAGCACAAAGGTAAAGGGCCCGGGCAGGTGTTTCTTCATGAGCCGGAAGACCTGGTTGTCGATCTGCTGAGCGTACTCGGCAACCTGGCTGATGTCCTGACATATAAAGGACAGGTGGGCCTTGGTGGAGTCCAGGCCGCGCAGCTTGCAGATCCGGTCGACGGCCTTATTGTTGTTGATGTCACACCCCAGGGCGTAGACCGTGTCGGTGGGATAGATGATGACGCCCCCGTTGTCGAGGATTTCCACCGCCTGGCGGATCTTTCTGCCTTCGGGGTTCTCCGAATTGATCTTTAGTAGCATGGAGTTGGGTTTTCTATAAGTTGGATGCTCCCGGTAAATGTAAGGAAAACTTATGCTCCGATCAACAATCAGTTGTCATAATCGTCGTCGTCAAAGAGGTCGTCATCCAGCATGTTGGCCAGCAGGTCGCGGAAGGAGAAACTGGATTCCAGGACTTCCTTGTTGATGACGTTGAATTCGGCCAGGCCGTGCAGGGCCAGCTCCATGTAGGTGTAAACATCATCGCCTTTTACATCGAGGTTGTCTTCGACGAGTTTACGCAGGCCGGCCACTTCGTCCAGCGCCTTGTGAAAGGCCTTCTCGCCGGAGTCATTGAGCAGGTCCAGCTCGTTGCCGCCGGAGAACCAGGCGCGGATGGTGCCGTAGGGGTCTTTCTGTACGCCTTTCTTAAGTTTATCCGGATTGGGGAAGTGGTCGAGGAACGCCTTCTTGACCGCTTTGCTCAGCAGGGAGATGGCCACCTGATAGGGGCCTTCCTGCTCGCCTTCATAGACCAGTTCCACCTTACCGGTAACGGAGGGGACGACGCCCCAGAAGTCGATGATACGGGCGCGGGCTTTCTTTTCCTGGTTGAGGAGCATGCGGCGCTCGGCGGTGCTGACCAGGTTTTCGTAACCGGAGATGGTCAGGCGGGCGGACACGCCGCTCTTCTCGTCGATATACTCGCTTTCGCGCGCCTCGAAGGCGATCTGTTCGAGCAGCACCTGGAGCAGGTCCGGCACTTCGACGGCCGAGCGCTGCTCTTCCGCCAGCCGGGCCTCCTGCATGGTGATCTGCCGGGCGATGTCGATGGTCTTGGGATAGTGGGTCAGGATCTGGCTTTCGATGCGGTCCTTCAGCGGGGTGATGATGCTGCCCCGGTTGGTGTAGTCTTCGGGGTTGGCCGTAAAGACGAACTGTATGTCGAGCGGCAGGCGCAGCTTAAAGCCGCGGATCTGAATGTCGCCTTCCTGCAGGATGTTGAACAGGGACACCTGGATGCGCGGCTGCAGGTCGGGCAGCTCGTTGATGACGAAGATGCTGCGGTGGGCGCGAGGCACCAGGCCGAAGTGGATCACGCGCTCGTCAGAATACGGCAGCTTCAGGGTGGCCGCCTTGATGGGGTCTACGTCGCCGATCAGGTCGGCCACGCTTACATCCGGCGTGGCCAGCTTTTCCACATAGCGGGCATCGCGATGGACCCACTCGATGGGTGTATCGTCTCCCTTCTCGGCGATGATATCGTGGGCGTGACGGGAGATCGGGTTCAGGGGGTCGTCGTTGAGTTCGCTGCCGGCCACGATGGGCATGTATTCGTCCATCAGGGCCACCAGCATGCGGGCGATGCGGGTCTTGGCCTGCCCCCGCAGGCCGAGCAGCAGGATGTTGTGGCGGGAAAGGATGGCCCGCTCGATATCGGGAAGGACCGTTTCATCAAAACCGATGATGCCCTGGAATATCTTTTCCCGGGCCTGCAGTTTCTTTATGAGGTTGCTGCGCAGTTCCTCTTTGATCGTCCGGGGTTGGTAACCGCTTTTCTTGAGTTCTCCTAATGTTTGGATGTCCGTCATTCCTGTATCCGGTTTTGTTCAGCTTTGGTTTAAATCATTGAAACGTATGAGAGGGGAATTGGTTGATTGGTTGCCCGTCTTCGCTGAGGCTCAGCCGGGTAAAATTGGTTGATTGGGTTGATTGGTTGCCCGTCTTCGCTGAGGCTCAGCCGGGTAAAATTGGTTGATTGGGTTGATTGGGTTGATTGAGTTGATTGGGTTGATTGGGTTCAGGGGCGCAACCAATCAACTTACCCCCCCCTGCCCCACTTTCCGCAGATAATATTCCAAATTCCAACCAGTAACGCTTACTTTTAAGCTGTTTACTAAATATCCAAAAAACTTAAGCGATGACTAAGAATATTTTCCTGTTGCTGGTTGCCTGTTCTTTTTTTCTGACCAGTTGTATCGAGACCCTGGAAGAGGTCTATCTGAATAAGGACGGCTCCGGCAAATACAACATCTCTTTTGATATGAGTGAGTTCTTCAGCAACCCCATGATGAAAAGCCTGATCGAGGAGGCGGCCAAGGAGGAAGGAGAAGAAGGAGGTTTTGAACTGGGCGAGACCGATACCCTGATCTATTTTGGAGAGGGGGCAATGGCCGAAGGGGTGATGAAGGACGCGGTGATGCGCATGACGATGAGCGACTCCCTGGGCAAATTCCTGATCAGCATCAATTTCCCGTTTGAAAATGTCGGGCAGATCGATGAGTTCTTTAAGAAACTCAGCGAGGAGGGCGCCGGCGCCGAGGCCGGTCCGATGGGCGGCATGAGCAGCCTGCTGATGCCCGGCGGCAAATTTGCCTTCAAAAAGAAAAGGCTCACCCGCCTGGAAGCTGAGGACAGCGGGGAAAATGAACTCTTTGCCGGCGAGGACGGCGAATTCGTCAAGATGTTCTTCAGCGGCGGCACGCACACTACGGTCTACCACCTGCCCGGCAAAGTCAGAAAAACGACCATCGAAGGGGCGGAGGTAGACGGCAACACCGTCACCATCGAACGGCCGATCATCGACCTGATGGAAGGCAAGGTGGGAATGGATGGGGAAATCAGGTTTAAGAACAGATAACACCATGATCGATAAGTTCAAAAAAGCCATACAGGATGCCTCCGACGTCCTCCGCGAGCAGGCCGCCAGCCTGGGAGAAGGCGCCAAGGAAAAAACCTACCAGCTGATCGAGGAATGGCTGCAGGTCTTTCCCAAGCTGGAGATCTATGGCCTGGAGATCACCAGCTTTTCCCTGGCCGTGGCCCTGAGCCCCGCCCTGGAAGTAGAACTCAGGGGGCAGCACGAGAAATTCAACAAAGAGCGCCTCGACCAGATCATCCACGAAGTGCGCAAGAGCCCGGCGCTGACCTCCGTCTTCACCACCATCCGAACCACCTACAACCTGCACCGCCGCACCTACGCCAACCTTGCGGACCCGCTCATCGTCAAGATCCGCATTCGGTTGTCTCCGGAGATCCGGGTGTATATCGGGAAGCCGATCGTGGAGTAGAAGCGCGTTGAGATGGAGGGATGGGCATACGCATCAGGTTGGGAAATTAACCAATGCGATTTTTCAAACTATAGCTACCCCGAGACGGCGCACCCAGGCAGGGAGCGCTACCGGAGCCAGGCGAAGCGAGGGCCGCCCCTCCTCTCACCCCCATTGGCCATTCAACTTCAAAACCTTTTCGATGACGTCCCGCACGCAGCCCCTGCCGCCGTCGTAAGGGGAAACATACTTGGAAATTTCGATCATTTCATAAGCGGCGTCACGCGGGCAGGCCGGAAAGCCGACGCGGCGCATTACCGCATAATCCGGCAGGTCATCCCCCATATATAAGACGGTAGCTTCATCGATCTCATTTTCATCGACATATTTCTTAAAAACCTTCAGCTTGTCTTCGACTCCGGTGTAGATGTGCTCTACGCCCAGCCCCTCCAGGCGCAACCTGACGCCTTCCGATTTACTTCCGGTGATGATGCAGACGTTATACCCTTCCTTCACCGCCCGCTTGATGGCATACCCGTCCCGGAGGCTCATCCGCCGGAGCAGGCTGCCGTCTTCCATAACCAGGATCTGGCCGTCGGTCAGCACTCCATCAACGTCGAAGATGAAAGTTTCTATGTCTCGAAATTGTTCCAGGTAGTTCATGTTAGAAAGTTTGCCCTGCAAATGTAAGTTTTGTATGCGGACAAAAGAAGCAACACCGTGATTTGCCGCAATCCGCCCCCCGCACAGCCCGTTTTATTCCCAGCAAATCACTATATTTCCCACACTCAAAGAGAATCCTAACTTAACCACCAATACATGTTCGACAAAAATACCTACATAGAACGCCGCCACCGCCTTCAGGCGCAGCTCGATTCCGGCCTCATCCTGCTGATGGGCAACCACGAAAGCCCCATGAATTTCACCGACAATGCCTACCGCTTCCGGCAGGACAGCCACTTCCTGTATTTTTTCGGTTTGGACAGCCCCGGCCTGGCCGGCCTGATCGATATTGACGAACAAACCACCACCATTTTCGGGGATGAGCTGACCCTCGACCATATCGTCTGGATGGGCCCGCAGC
The DNA here is from genome assembly GCA_024103175.1 of Phaeodactylibacter sp. Taxonomy (GTDB): domain Bacteria; phylum Bacteroidota; class Bacteroidia; order Chitinophagales; family Saprospiraceae; genus JACJXW01. Next base: position 2,178 of record JAGFJE010000117.1, on the reverse strand, counting down.
CTACCCTGGCCGAGCGGGCGCGCCGCACCGGCGTAAATGACACCACGCCCTACGGCGAGCTGGAGGGCAAGCTGCGCGAAGCCCTGAATAAAGGGCGCACGGTCCACTTCCTTCCCCCCTACCGGGCTGAAAACCGGATACTGCTCAGCCAATGGATGGATATTCCCATCAATTCGGTCAAAAGCCGGGCCTCGGCGTCGCTGATCAAGGCCGTCGTGTCCCTGGTTTCCATCAAGAGCCCGGAAGAAGTGGTGGAAATGGAAAAGGCCGTCAACATTACCCGCGCCATGCACCTGGCGGCCATGCGCCGGGCCCGCCCCGGCATACTGGAGGCCGAACTGGCGGGGATCGTGGAAGGCATCGCTCTGGCCGCCAACGGGCAACTGGCCTATCCCGCCATCCTCACCGTTAACGGGCAAACCCTGCACAACCACTACCACGGCAATACCCTGAAGGAAGGACAGCTTGTTCTGGGCGACTTCGGCGCTGAGACGTCCACCCACTACGCCGGCGATATTACGCGCACTTTCCCGGTGAGCAAAACCTTCAACACCCGGCAGAAGGAGATCTACAAGATCGTCCTGGACACCGAAGTGGCCTGCATCGAAGCGCTCCGGCCGGGCATCACCTACAAGGAAGTGCACCTCGACGCCGCCCGCACGATCACCGAAGGGCTCAAAGCACTGGGGCTGATGAAGGGAGATACCGAAGAAGCCGTTCAGGCAGGCGCCCACGCCCTGTTCTTCCCCCACGGCCTGGGCCACATGCTCGGCATGGACGTACACGACATGGAAGGGCTGGGTGAAGACTACGTGGGTTATGGCGACGAACTGGAGCGCAGCAGCCAGTTCGGCCTGAAATCCCTGCGCCTGGCCCGCACGCTGAAGCCGGGCTTTGTGCTCACGGTCGAGCCGGGCATCTACTTCATTCCGGAGCTGATCGACAGGTGGCAGGAGGAACGCAAACACTGGGAATTCATCAACTATGAAAAGGTGCAGCAATACCGGAATTTCAGCGGGGTTCGCATCGAAGACAATGTACTGATCACGGAAGCCGGGCATCAGGTGCTGGGCAAGCCCATCCCCAAAACGATCAAAGAGGTAGAAGCCGAACGGCAGGCCTGACTCGGGCCGCTGCCTTCAGGCGGCCCGTGAACAAGCGGAATTATTGAGCCCGGGTTTCATCCTGATATCCTCCCTACATAATTATGTGGGGAGATGCTTTTCAGCTCCTGTTTCACCGCTTCCTTAACTTGCAGGCTGTCGATGAAACCATGCATATCTTCTTTGGTTACCCTGGCTTTACCGCGGGTAAGTTCTTTGAGCGCTTCATAAGGCTGGCTGTATCCCTCCCGGCGCAAGACGTTCTGTATGGCCTCGGCCACCACCATCCAGTTGCTTTCCAGGTCGGCCTGCAGCTTTTCGTCGTTGAGCAGCAGTTTGCTCAGCCCTTTTAGGATAGACCGGAAGGCAATGAGGGTATGGGCCAGCGGAACGCCGATGTTGCGCAGTACGGTGCTGTCGGTCAGGTCACGCTGCAGGCGGGAGATGGGCAGCTTGTCGGCCAGGTGAGTAAACAGCGCGTTTGCCAGCCCGAGGTTACCCTCGGCATTCTCGAAGTCGATGGGGTTGACCTTATGTGGCATAGCGGAAGAGCCTACTTCTCCCTTCACTGTTTTCTGGCGGAAGTAATCCATGGAGATATAGGCCCAGATGTCCCGGCACAGATCGATCAGGATGGTATTGATCCGCTTCATGGCCATAAAAAGGGCGGCCATATTGTCGTAATGTTCGATCTGGGTCGTCGGCCAGGCGCGGCTCAGGCCCAGGGATTCCTCCACGAACTTATCGCCGAACTGTTTCCAGTCAATCTCCGGGTAGGCTACGTAGTGGGCGTTGAAGTTGCCGGTAGCCCCTCCGAATTTGGCTTTGTACGGGATGGCGTCCATCTGCCGGAACTGCTCATCCAGCCGGGCGACAAAAACGCGAAACTCCTTGCCCAGAAGAGTGGGCGAGGCCGGCTGGCCGTGGGTGCGCGCCAGCATGGGCACCTCTGCCCAGGTATCGGCAAGGCTTTCGATCTCCCGCCGCAATTGTTGATAGGCCGGCAGATAAACATTATCGGTGGCATGCTTCAGCATCAGGGGGGTGGCGGTGTTGTTAATGTCCTGGGAAGTCA
>JAGFJE010000107.1 GCA_024103175.1 Phaeodactylibacter sp. | reverse complement strand
GCAATAGCTGACAGCCCCTGCAACGGGCATTTCCCGGCAGGACAAACTGCTATCCAGTAGGTATTTTGGTTTTTAAATGTCTTCTCGGGCAGCCGACATGAGGGCAATATCATACTGAAAACCTGCTTGAAGCAGGTTTACGCGGGCCTGGAGGCCCGCGCTCCATGTCCTCCGGCCACGAGAAATTTTAAAGTAACAAAGTAGTATTAACCGGAACCGATGCCTGTAGATCCCAAATCCCGGCAGGCCGCCTGAGTAGCCAGCCGTAAGGATCAGAACAGCGGCTCGAATGACAAGCCAGGCATGTTCAGTAAATAGGCTATCCTTGTTATTACCAAAAGCGTGCCAAAAATGGAGCGGTGGAGAAATGGAGTGGTGGAGTGGTGGAGTGGTGGAGTGGTGGAGTAATGAAAAAAAAGAGACTGTTTAGAAATGTGTGTCTTTAAAAGAAAATACCCTTTATTTTCAGAGGCCTGGCGCCCGTCTCTGCAGCCGGGTAAAAATGGCGCCCGTCCTTGTCACGTCTGTTACTGGACTTTGGACGTGCCCCATTTGAAGTCGGAAGTGGGACACGAGCGAAGCGACTGACGCCTGCCTACCCGCCAGGCAAGCCTTGGCGGCCTGGCAGGCAGGGAGTAAATCGGAAGTTGGAATTTGGGCCCAAATAGGTGCTCAACGCCTGTTTTTCCGCCTTCCGCCTTCCGATTTCCGACTTTACCCTAGGACCGTCCAAAGTCCAGTCTGTTATCGCAGCCCGATAAATTCCTCGGCCGGGTAAAAATTCCGAACGGCGCCAAACAAAAAAAGCCCCCCTCCTGTCTGCTAGGAGAGAGGCCATCCCAAAAACCGATTTAAGTATAAACTTGAAAACGGTTCTTGTGAATCACATACAATCCAATCGCCTTACTTATAGTTGTTGTTCAAAAACAACTTCTCGTTCATAGGGCTTCTTGTTTTCGGAAGCCGGAGTAGAAAGGCGTTGCTGCCTTTCCAATTTCTACTTTTGTATTACGGCGGTTATTCCTGTTTGTTACAAATTTCATTTAAAAGAATCATACTGAAGAAAAAATTTATTTCTGAGCAACCGGGTGCAAAATGAGGGCGGCGATGGCCGGCTGAACAGGCCGGGAAAGCCATCTAAAACCTAGCCCCTCCCCCGGCAGAACCGGGGGAGGGCGCCAGCGGCGAATGCCGGTGGCCCTAGGCCAAAAAAAGTAACTACATCAAATATCTTGTGCTCAGTGAATGAGAGTTACTCTTTTTTGAAAAAGGGTATTTTCTCTTTGTATGCCTGCGACTCCTGCGGGCCCGGCGGCCCATAAAGCCTACTGCTGGCCTCTCCTTAAAAATACCAAATACCGTGCCACAAGTGAAAAAGAGATCGGGAGAGGGGCCAGGTAAGAGAAGCCGAAGCCCCAAACCCATCCAACAATGAAGTCATAAAACCGATACCGCCCCTTCGCCCGGTTAAAAAAAAGCCCCTTTCTCACCAGGAGAAAGAGGCCATCCCAAAAACCAATTGTTAAAGGACTAATATCTTTTGCCCGCCGGCGCCTGTTGTTTGACGCGGTTGAAGCTCAGCGCAACAGTCACTTCATGCGAGCCGTCGTTATATTTCTGGAAGTCCTGGAAAAACACGTCGTAAGAATAATAGAACTCAAAGGACGACAACTTGGTGCCCAGCAAGATACCCAAAGACCCCAGTGAACGGTAGGAAAGGCCGGTAGTCAGGGTCTCGTCCAGGAAGCTGGCCTTGATGTTGATGTCTACCTGAGAAGGAACATCGCGGATATTACGGACCAGCAGGGAGGGCTCGAGAGCGAAGTTGAGTTCATCCATTACCAGCTTATGGCTGGCGTAGAAAATGTAATAGCTCAGGATGGACTCATCGTTCCCCGTAGCGCCGATATTGGAGATGCGGGAGCGAACCAGGTTGGTAAAGCTAAGGCCCACCAGGGTGTTCTCATTAAAAGAGCTGAAAACGCCCAGGGAGGCGTCAAAGACGCCGCGGCCGTCCAGAAAGTCCTCGACCACCTGGTCTCCTTCCTGGAAAAAGGTGCCGGCCGCCACGTTATTGTCCAGGCGCACTTGCTGATACTCTGTTGAAAAGCCGGCCGACAATTTGACCATCTCGCTGACATCGAAACGAAAAGCATAGTTCAGGTGGGCCCGCAGGCGGTTCATCTGAGCAGCCGATTCGGTCAGCACCCCTATTCCCAGGCCGAAGTGGTTGCCCAGAGGGCCATTGTACTGGGCCGAATAGGTCGTGGGCGCATCTACGAAGCCCGACCACTGAGCCCGGGCATTGAGCTGCAACTGGTGCATATCGCTGAAACCCGCCGCACTGGGGTTGATCAGCACCGGCATGATGTTGTAATGGGAAAAGATGGCCTCATCCTGAGCGGTAACGAACTGGACGGCAGCCAGAAAGGATATGAGTAGAAGTATTTTTTTCATTGTAAAATCGGTTAATGGTTTCCGAAAAATATTTTATTGAAGGCCGGCGCCCGCAGCGCTGCGGGCGCCGGCCGGGAAGTTCGCCTTAGTCCTCACGAAGAATGGTAAGCGACCCTTTTTGCTGCTTGAGGTTGCCCTCGGGGTCCGTGTATTCGAGGACGTAATAGTAAGGCCCTTCAGGAAGCGCCTGTCCGTTCTGGGCCGTACCTTCCCAGGTATTGTCGTAATTGTCCGTTTCAAAGACCAGTTGGCCCCAGCGGTTGTAGATCTCCAGGTGGTTGTCCGGGAAATCTCCCACGCAGAAGATCAGGAACTGGTCGTTCGTACCGTTGCCATCCGGGGTGATCACCACACGCTCTTCCAGGCAGGGGAAACGGCGGTCTTCAACTGTTACGGAAGTAAGTTCAGAAACGCAGTCATTGGCGTCCGACACCTGGACGAAGTAATCGCCCGGGCAAAGGCTGCTTGCACTCCCAGCGGTAGTCTCCAGGTTGGCCCAACTGTAGCGGAAGGGCGCCGTTCCGCCTTCAACCACCACCTGAGCGGCGCCATTACAGCCATCCGATGCCGGCTCGGTTTCGAAGCTGACAGCAATGGGGGCGGGGTCCTCGACCGTGTAGGTGGCCTCGGCGCTGCAATCGTTGGCATCAAATACAGTCACTGAATATGCTCCGGCTTCCAGGAGGGAAATGCGGTTGCTCTGCCCGCCATTACTCCACTGGTAGAAGTAGTTGAAGCCCTGGATGCCTCCATCGACGAACACCGTGATGGCGCCGTCTTTCCCACCGCTACACAGAATGTCGCCGACGTTGGCGGTAAGGCCCAGCGGCTCGGGCGCCTCGAGATCAACCTGACGGGTAGCGGTACATCCATCAGCATCCGTTACCATCAGCTGATAAGCGCCCGGGGCGGCATTGGCAAGGGTGGCCGCGGTGCCGACCAGGTTATTATTGAGGGTCCACTCGTATGCATAACCGTTACTGCCTGATGCGTTTGCCTGCATCCGCCCATCGGCGCCATCGGCGCAGCTCACGCCAAAGCCGTTATAATCGGACATCACCTGCACGCTCAGCTCCAGGGCCGAGTTTGCACTGATCGTGACCTGCTCGGAAAGGGTATTGCCGGAAGGCTCGGACACCATTACGGTATACACACCGGCAGGAACGCCGGAGAGATCTTCCTCCTCCGATACTACATTGCCCTGCTCATTAAGCCAAACGAAGCTGTAACCGGGCTCACCGCCAGAGACATCGATGTCAGCCGCCCCCGTCAGGTCATCGGGGCACTCGGTATCGGCCGTACTGGCCACATCCAGAGAAAAGATGGTCAGTTCTACCGGTTCAAGGGTTATGCTACAACCATTGGCGTCGGTGATCGTAGGCTGATAGGCATTGTCCCCACAGATATTGTTGAGGGTCCCTCCGATATCACCCGAACTCCAGTTTACTGCATAACCGGCCGTTCCGCCGGAAATACTCAGCTGTATCATTCCGGAACAACCAGGTTCATCCGTATCGTGCCGGAAATTTTGGACCACGGCGGCCAGGGCGGCCGGGCTTCCGATGGTAAAGCTCTGGCTTTGGGTTTCACCGATGGCGTCGGTGGCCTCAACGATACCGCCTCCAGCGGGCAGGCCCTCGGCGGTGAAGCTCATTTCGTTCGTCTCGAAAGTGAGGGTTTCACCGGAATCATAGGCAATGACTATAGTGTAGGGGAAAAGGCCTCCCTGGAGGTTCACTTCCAAAGCCCCGTCTTCGGTATCGGCACAGCTGGTACTCTGGCTCGAAACCACCGGGGCCAGAAACTCCGCCCGGAAGGCCATATTGTAACAGGTATCCACCGAGCAGCCCACATCATCCGTGACCGTCAGGCAGTATTCCCCTTCCCCCAGGCCGGTGAGTTCGGCGCCGCTGGCGCCGGTACTCCAGTTGTAAGCAAGCGTTCCGGTGCCGCCGGCCCCAGTAATGCTGATGGCGCCATTGGTATTGGAGGCGCTGCCGGTGACCGGGGTATAGGAAGTAGTGAAACTGAGGCCCGGATATTCCGGCACAACAAAATCACCGCTCACCTGTATGCCGTTGGCGTCAGTTACAGTTACAAAATAGTTGCCCCCGGAGAGGCCCTCTATCGTCTCGCCGGTTTCAGGAAGCCCCTCCCAATCGAAGGAATAGGGCCCTTGTCCGCCAGACATATTGATGGAGATGAAGCCGTTCGGCCCGCCGCAGGCATTGCCGATCTGGGCATCGATTATCAGGGCTACATCGAGGTTGTAACAGCCGGTGACCGTACAATCGTTGGCGTCGGTCACGGTTACACAGTATTCACCCGAAGCACCGAGGTTGGATATTTCCTGAGCATTGTAGGTGGCATTGTCCGGCCCGCGCCAGTTGTAACCGTATGGCGAGGTGCCGCCGGATACATTGGCCCTTATGCTGCCGTCATTGCCCGACTCGATCGGGCTTCCCGTAATATCAACCATGGTCAGGGCCTGGGCGGGCTCCTCGACGAGGAAAGACCGGCTGGTGAAGCAGCCGCCGTCATCGTAAACGGTAACGGTATAGTTTCCACCGTCCAGGTTGCCGGGGCAGGAGCCGCTGACGCCGGAAACGGACCAGGCATACGTCACGCCGCCCTGGGCGCCGGAAACCGACAGGCAGATGGAGCCGTTGGCCTCGCCGGCGCAGGAAACGTCCTCCACCTCCGCATTGATCGCCATATTGGAACCGGAGCCGGCCGGCACGTTGAACGAGCGGCTCTGCGTACAGCCATTGGCGTCGGTCACCGTCACCGTATACGCCCCCATGGGCAGGTTGGTGGGGTCTGGGTTTGACCCCAGGCCGCTGCTCCAGGCGTAGGTGTAACCCGGCGTGCCGCCGGTTGCAGTGATATCGATGCTGCCGTCTGAACCGCCCTGGCAACTGGGCGCTCTGGGCGTGCCGATGATGGTGATGGCAGTGGCAGGCTGGGTAATGGTATAAGATGCCGTAGAGGTCAGCGTAGAGTTCACATCCGTCACTGTCAGCAGGTAGGCGCCGGGCGCCAGGTTGCCAATGGTAGCGCCGGTATAGGGGCCGCCCGGGCCGGACCAGTTGTAGTTGAACGGGCCGCCGGTGCCGCCGCTGGCGCTCACGCTGATGGAGCCGTCGGAGCCGCCGTTACAGCTCACCTGCTCGATCGTTGGGCTGCCGATGGCAGGGGGCTGGATCTCTGAGATGGTAATAGTGCCTTCCTCTCCGTTGAACGGAATGATCTCCTGGTTGCTGTCCGATACTTCGATCGGCGTGATGTCGCTGGTAAAGGTGATATCGGAAACGTCACCGTCATCGCCGATAGCGGTGAAGCAGATCTCGAACAATACTTCGCCGTTCATCAGGTCCACCGGCGTCAGCGACAGGTCGAACCAGTTCATGGTTATATTGCCGGTACTCTGAAGGTCTGCCGGGGTTGCAATATTGTTCTCCCTTGTGAAACCAGGCAAATTGGTATTCAGGTTTGTCACCTGGTTGAACTGCAGTTGTGTGTCGTCATAATTGAGGGTAAAGGCCAGGCCCACCACATCCGTGAAGTTGAGTACGGTAATGGGCACGCAGAACTGCTCATCCGGTTCGACCACGTCATCCTGTACGGTGAGCAGGAAGCCGTCGAAGGCCGGGTTGATGCACACGGTGCCTTCGGTTCCGGCGAAGGGCAGCAGTTCGTTGAAGCTGTTGCGGAAATCGATGGCGGTGGGGTTACCGACAAAGTTGATGTCCGTACAGCTCCCATCCTGGCCCATGGCGCGGAAGCAAAGCTCAAAGAGTTGCGTATTGTCCGGCAGGCTTACGCCGGCGGCGCCGTCCCAATTGATGGTGATCACTCCTGCAGAGGTACCGTTACCCGGCGTGCCGAAGGAGTTGTTGACGGTAAAGCCGGGGAGGCTGGCGGTCAGGTTGGCTATGTTAGTGAATTGCAGCTCATTGGCATTATAATTAATGGAAAACGACATCGACTGAATATTGTTGAACCCTCTTACCCGGATCGGGATGCAGAAGTTCTGGTCGATATCAACTGTGGCGTCTCCCGCCGTCAGGCGCACCTGCCCGGGGATGGCGTCATCTACACAGACAGTACCGCGGCGGCTGTTGAATTCCACCAGGTCCTGATTGCTGTCCGACACCTCGATCTGAGCGATGTCGCTGGTGAAGGTAATGTCCGAGCAACTACCATTCAGGCCATTGGCCCGGAAACACAATTCAAAAAGAACGGCGTTGGTCGGCAGGTTGACCCCCGTGAGGTCCAGGTTGAAATAGTTGACTGTAATGAACCCGGGGTTCAGGCCCGAGGTGGGCGTGCCGAAGTGGGCGTCGACGGAAAATCCGGGAATATTGGCATTCAGGTTAGACACCGACACGAATTCCAGCTGGCCGGGGTCGTACTTCATGGTAAAGGCCAGGCCTACAATATCGGTGAAGTTCTCGGCAGTGACCGGCACGCAGAATTCTTCGTTGGGCGCCACCGTCAGGTCCTCGGCAGTCAGGCGAAAACCCTGGAAGATACCGGAAACCGTTACGGTGCTCTCCTCACTGGTAAAAGGGATCACGTCCTGGTTGCTGTCCGATATTTCGATCTGGGCAATATCGCTGGTGAAAAAGATGTCGGACTCGGCGCCGGAGCCGCCGATCTCGGTGAAGCACAGCTCGAAGAGGACGGCGCCATTGGGCAGGTCGATGCCGGTCAGGTCGTTGTTGAAATAGTTGACGGTGATAGACCCGGGATTAAGGCCGGAAGTGGGCGTGCCGAAGTTGGCAGCCACGGCGAAACCGGGGATGTTGGGGTTGAGGTTGCCTACGTTCTGGAACTGCAGGTTGCCCGGGTCGTAGTTGATGGTGAAGGCCATGCCGACGACATCCGTAAAGTTGTCGACGGTCACCTCTACACAGAACTGCTCGCCCGGGTCGATATTCGCATCGGCAATAGTCAGGCGGAAGTCATCCGTGGGTGGCGGGGGCGGCGGGCCGCCGCTGATACTGATGTTTCCGGGGTCGCTGGTGAAGTCTATAATGTCCTGGTTGCTGTCCGATATTTCGATCTGGGTAATGTCATTGGTGAACGTGACCTGAGAGGGCCCCGAGCCGATGGCCTGGAAACAAACTTCGAAGAGGACAGCCCCGTTGGGCAGGTTCACTCCCGAGAGGTCCAGGTTGAAATAGTTGACCGTGATGAATCCGGGGTTCAGGCCCGTATTGGGGGCGCCGAAATGGGCCCCAACGGAAAAGCCGGGGATATTGGGGTTCAGGTTGGTGACCTGGTTGAACTGCAGCTGGCTGGAGTTGTAGCGCAGGGTAAAGGCCATACCTACCACGTCGGAAAAATTCTCCGCGGTCACTTTAACGCAAAAATTATCTCCCGAGTTAACGGTTTTATCTTCGATGGATAATTTAAAATCTGTGCCGACAGGAGGAGACGTTACGTTTACAGACCCATCATCCCCGTTGAAGGTAAGGCCATTGCCGGCCCCATCCAATACATTAATGGCAAGGGGGGATCCCGAAAAGCCGACGGTACTGCTGCTGGTTTGCAGCGTATTGAAGGTGACCTGGAAGATCGTAGTTCCATTTCCCAGGGTTACTCCCGAAGCGGAAGACCAGTCCAGGGTAATGACGCCAGGGGTTGCCGTATTAAAATTGCTCTGCTGCAGGCCGCTGAGGTTGATACCGCCGATGGAAGCGAACTGAAGGCTGGCGCTGTTGTACTCAATGCTCAATTCCACACTACCAATGTTATCAAAATTGGAGACGCTGACATTGAGGGTTACCGGCTGGCCCAATTCTGCGGCCCCGTCGCTTATGGTAAAGTCAACAACGGCCGGGCCGCCGCCGCCGCCCACCGTCACACTGCTGTTTTGGGGGGCCATGCCGACGTTCTGGAAGTTGCCGTTGAGCACTTCGATGGAGGGTACCGGTGGGACGGCAAAGGCTATCATCGATGTGCCGGCGGCCTTGGCGCGCAAGCGGAAAGAAAAAACAACCGTCCCGTTCGGGCGGGTAATACCCGTAAAGCTCGGATTGAACCAGGACACCCCCAACTGGCCGGGGGGAACGTTTCCTCCCGGCTTACTGAAAGTGCCATTTCCGTTCGGTGGGTCAGAAAGGCCCGGAAAACCACTGGAAGCATTGGTGTTGATGTAAGAAATATCTACAAACTCCAGAACGGCCGGGTCCCAGTTGATCCCGTACTGAGAAGTGGCAATGTTGTTAAAATTGCTCACCTCAACATCAAACTCGATGACGTCGTTCACCTGGGCGTTGACCGTCTGAGGAGTGATAGAAAAGGTAGGTTGTTGGGCTGATAACTGCCATACACAGCAAAACAGCCCGATAATCAGGCTAGTAAAAATTTTATCCATCGTGTTCGGAATTTGGGATGATGTTAACGAATGAATAAAGCTACGCTATATTACAATCAGTTTATGTGCAACTAAAATACCCTCCGACCGGACTTCCAAAATGTATGTTCCGGGCTGAGGAAAGATGTCCCTGGAAAAATTTAACCGGTACGGGCCGCTCTGATAATTTGCAGACTCCTGATAGAGCGTCGCACCAAGTACGTCATGGATGGTAATGTGTGCAGGCGCCGAATGCAGAAAATGGATATCCACCTGCGTCTGTTCTTTAAAGGGGTTTGGGGCGCTATTGATTTGTACGAGGCTTGTCCTGTTTTTGTTTCGAATATTGCTGACTCCTTCGATAATTAGCGATCCTTCGAAAAACTCTACGTTCAATACATTCTCAGCCGTATCCGCCACCTCAATCGCGGTAGGCTCTCCGCCAAAGCTGAAGGCATGGGCGCCGCTTTCTTCCTGCAATGCTTTCAGGCGGACGGAAAAAAGGATTTCATCATCCTCAATCGAAATCCCCGCCAGAGAGTTGTCAAACCATAAAAAGCCCAGCCGTCCCTGAGACGCCTGAACAAAACTGAAGTGATCAAACGGATAATCAAGGAATGCCTGGTTGAGGTTCTCCGCTCCCCGGAATTCAAAGGCCTCTGAATCCCAGGATACGCTGAACTGGCAACCCAGGATGTTCTGAAACCCCTGAGCCGTCACATCAACCGTGAAGGACTCTTCAGGCTGGACCGTATGATCACTAGCATAAATGGAAACCTGCGCTTCAGTAATGGAAGGAAAATATAGCAGAAGCACAACTGCCAGGATTACCCTTACAGTATAAGTGAAGTGTATCATGGGATCATGGGATTAAAACTCTAATTGGCTGGCAAGGTAGCAAAAAAAGTGTAGAAAGGAAAGCCAGCCTATCAAGTTATTTTGCCCCGGAGAACAAAAAAAAATGGAGTGGCCCCGGAATCGGAGCCACTCCAGCCAGTTTATCGTGATTATTCTATGATAACCATCTTCTTGGTAGCCGTGTATTCCGACGTCTCAACGGTGTAGTACAGTACGCCTGCCGCCGGCAACGTGCTGGAGTTCAACACTACGTTGTTGTACCCCTTCACGCCATCCAGGCGGATGAGCTTCAGTACTTTGCCCGTCACGTCGCTTACC
>JAGFJE010000091.1 GCA_024103175.1 Phaeodactylibacter sp. | reverse complement strand
TTCTCCTTCTCCCACTCCTGCAGCCGCTGTATCTCCTTTCGCGCCCCGTCGATGGTGAAGCCACGCTCCTTGACCAGCTCGTAGATCAGGTTGAGCTGCTCGATGTTGTGCACCGTGAAACGGCGGTCGCCCTTGCTGTTCTTGTGCGGCCTGAGGAAGTCGAACTCGTTCTCCCAAAACCGAATCAGCGACTTGGAAACGTCGAACATCTTGGCCACCTCCCCAATGCTGTAGTAGCGCTTCAGGTTCTCCTTGTCTTCTTCAAATATTGGTAGCTGCTTCATGGTAACGTGCAGATTTCGCCCAGGGCCAGTCATTCCTTCATTTTTACCCGGCCGTAGCCTTGGCGAAGGCGGGCCTTCACTCCTTCACTCCTTCCAAGGTAAGCCTTTCCCCCCGAAGGGGCAAGAGACAGGCAAAATGATTATAAAAATAATCATTAAAAAAATAACGATTACAAAAGTAATGATTACTTTTATAATAATTACAAAAATAACGATCTGCAGCGCCCTCCTGAGCCTCATTCCGACTTCCGATCCCGGCCTCCTTCGTCGGTGCGGGCCTTCGCCCGCCGGAGCGGCTCTGCACGCAGAGGCGGGACTCCCTGCGGCCGCTTCCGAATTCAGACTTCCCTACCCCAACTTCTCCCGCAGCAACTTACTCGCCACCTTAGGGTCGGCCTTCCCCTTCGAGGCCTTCATCACCTCCCCCATAAAAAAGCCCATCAGCCCTTTCTTGCCGTTTCGGTAGCGCTCCACTTCTTCCGGGTTGTTGGACAGGGCTTCGTCGACCAGTTTTTCCAGGAGGTTTTCATCGGAGGTTTGGATCAGGTTGAGGGATTGGGCGATCTCCAGCGGGGCGCGGGCAGGCTCGGCAGCCAGTACGGGGAAAATGTGTTGGTAGGCGGCGGCGGCGGCCACTTTGCCCTCGTCGATCAGTTGGATGAAAGCCGCCAGTTGATCATGGCCAACGGGGAAGTCCGCTATGCCCATCCCCATTTCATTGCAGTAGGGCACAACCTTATTGATGATCAGATTGGAGGCTGCCTTGAAATTGGGCGTATGCTCACAGAGTGCCATGAAGAAGAAGGCCGTGGGCTGCTCCTGGGTGAGCAGGCCGGCGTCGTACTCCGGCAGGCCGTACTCCTCCTGGAAGCGTTGGTAGAGCTCCCAGGGCAGGGCCGGTAATGACTGCTTTACTTTTTCCACATATTCCGGAGTAAGCGCCACCGGCGGGAGGTCCGGCTCGGGAAAATAGCGGTAGTCGTGCGCATCTTCCTTGTCGCGCAGGGGGGCCGTCACACCGGTGGCAGGGTCGAAGTTCAGGGTCTGCTGTTCCACCCGGCCTCCGGATTCTATCACATCCACCTGCCGCTTGACCTCGTAGGCGATGGCGCGGCGGGCATAGCGCATGGAGTTGAGGTTCTTGATCTCGCAGCGTTCACCCAGTTTTTCGCTTCCTTTCAGGCGCACCGACACGTTGCAGTCACAACGCATAGAGCCCTGCTCCATATTGCCGTCGGAAATATCCAGGTAGCGCAGCAGCTGGCGCATGGCCGACATGTAGGCGTCCACCTCTTCGGCGGAGCGCAGGTCCGGCTCGGAGACAATCTCCAGCAAAGGCACCCCCGCCCGGTTGAGGTCAATCCGGGAATAGGGCTCTTCGGTATCGTGCATGGACTTACCGGCGTCCTCTTCCATGTGGATGTGGTGGATCCGGATAGATTTCTCCTCCTCCCCCACCCTGATTGTCAGCGAACCGCCCACGCAAATGGGCGCCCGGTCCTGCGTGACCTGATAGCCCTTCGGCAGGTCGGCGTAAAAGTAGTTCTTGCGGTCAAAGGCACTGTACAGGCTGATCTCACTGCCCAGCGCCAGGCCCAGCCGCACCGCATACTCCACCTGCTTCTCATTGAGGCGGGGCAGCGTGCCGGGATGGCCCAGGGAAATAGGGCTCACCTGCGTATTGGGCGCCCCGCCAAAACTGGCGTCATCCCCACAGAACGCCTTGCTCCGCGTAGAGAGCTGGGCGTGTATCTCCAATCCGATAACCGTTTCATATTTATCGTAACGCATAGTCTTCTGTTTATTACCCAAAGCGGCAGAATTCACCCGGCCACACCTTGCCCGAAAACAATCGTGCAACGCGAAAGCCATCAAGGCTGGAAGGATTGATGGAATATCCTCAGATAGCCTGCAGCCATTCCATCAATCCTTCCAGCCTAAAAAAGCAAGATACTGGCAACCAGCGTGAGCAGCAAAAATACGGTAAAAATAAAAAGGTACGAAAAGTTGACGATGCTGTACTTGATGAAAGTCTTAAACCAATGCTGCCGGTAAAACCGGCGCATGGCGATAAACAGGTAGATCAGAACCCCCAAAAAGGCCATACCGGTGAGTAAACCTTCATCTAACCACTCGGAGCGCTGGTTCAGGCTCGTTTGATTGATGAGAAAGACTACCGAAAAGATCAGAAAAGCAAAAGCATGATAATGGAAGGAAAAAACGAGATGCTCTACGTAGTAATGGCCCCGCCGGATGTAGAGCAACTTCAGCAACAGGGCCAGTGCCGGCATCATAAGCACCACCATCCAGATGAGTTTCCCCAGGACAAATCGCGTAAAGTTGCCGCCCCGCCGGTTGAACTTAGCGGCCTGCCGCACCTGGAGCTGGTTGAAAAAGTTCTCGCCCCCGTAAGTGGCCGCCAGGCTGTCGAGCGGCATTTCTATTGCATCCCGCGTCGGTATCTGAACCTGCTTCAGCGTCAGTTTACTGGAATCGGCGTCATACCTGAAATATCCAAGGGTGATACTGTCCGAGCGGCTATCGCCAAGAATCCGCTCCAGAGAATCCAGCGCTTCGAGAAGAACGGGAGTTTCGGGATAAGCCGCTTCCACTTTTTTCCGGGCAGAATCCAGCTGGTCCCGGAAATCCGCCATGTGGGCTCTTTTCCATTGCCGCTCGTTGCTCTCTGTGACTTGCTGCTCCAGGTCATCAAACCCCACATAGCCCAGGACGGCAAAATGGACCACGGCCATCACAAAAAAAAGGCGCAGGGGCGGCACATAACGCTTGTGATGCCCCTTGAAGTATTGTATGGTGAGCCTTCCCGGGATGAACAACGCCCCCAGCGTACGGAAAATCTTGGAGTCGACGTTCAAAATGGACTCCAGAAAATCCCGGATCATTTCCCAGACGGGAACCCTGCCGTCCGTATATTTCTGGCTGCAGTTGGAACAGAACTCGCCGTAGTGCGGCAGCGGGTAATGGCAATTCGGACAATAACGAGGCGGCTTTGTGGTGTTCTCCGTCATGGCATAGGATGAACGTACGCTTGTCAAAATGGATGAAGAGCTACTCCAGCATTAATCCTTGATCGTCAGCTTTCCTTCTTTGGTGATGAGCAATTCCGTTTCCGGGAAATCAGCCCTGGTCAGTTCGATCAGGGTATTAATGGCGCGGTTCTGCCCGTCTACCTTGGGCCCGTGGGTTTTCTGCTGATACACCGGCGTCACCTGCCCTTCCAGGAAGGCGCCGTCCTTGTCGACGGTAACCGAAACGATAGGTGCAATACCCGCCGGGCCGCGCAGGTTGAAGCGCCCGTAGGTGCAGAAGTTGCCCAGGCTATAACAGATCAGCCGGCCTTTGTACAGTTCCATGGCGCGGGTGACGTGCGGCCCGTGGCCGAAGACGATATCCGCTCCGGCGTCGATGACGGCATGGGAAAACTTGTAGACATCGCCCCGGTTCTCGCCGTAGTAGGTTTCCGAACGGCGCGGCACGTTCTGGTGGCTGGCCCCTTCCGCGCCTCCGTGGAAGGAGACGATGACGATGTCGCATTCTTTTTCCAGCTTGCCGACGATCTGCCGGGCTTTGTCCAGGTTGTGAATGCTGCAGGTGCCCCAGTTCGGAGCGAAAGCGCACATGCCGTATTTTACGCCCTCGCGTTCAATGATAGCATACTCGTCTGTACCGGCCAGCCCGGCGTAGGCGATGCCGGCTTCTTTCAGTACGGCTTTGGTGCGCTCCCGCCCGGTGGCGCCGAAGTCGCCGGAATGGTTGTTGGCAATGCTCAGGAAGTCGAAGCCGGCGTCGGCGAAGTGCTGGACGTAGCTTTCGGGAGAGCGGAAGACGTAACAGGCGCTGGGGTTGTTGCAGCGCTTGGGCGTACCGCCCTTGTCCAGGATGGCGCCCTCCAGGTTGCCGAAGGTGACGTCGGCGGAAACCAGTATATCCCGCACATCGGCCAGCATATCGCGCCCGCCGTTGGGCGGCAGATAGGACGCCGAAGGGTAATTGGTGCCCAGCATCATATCGCCCACTCCGATAACCGTGAAGCGTTCCGGATCCGGCGCCACTTCGATCACGGCCGCCGTATCGCCGGGGTTGATCACCGTGTCGGCTTTTACAACCGCTGCGGCCAGCGCCGCCTGTGGGGCATCCTCCTTTCCGGCGGCGGCCCGCTCTCCGCAGCTCAGGAAAGAAACAGAAAGTGCAATAATGCCAAAAAGGCCTCCGAAACGGAAGCCTTTTTGAGAAAGTACCTTTTTCAGCATAAGGCTGTATCAGTCTTTAAAAAATTAGTCGAAGGATTGATTGGACATTTCCGCAGCGCGGACCAACTCCTGGTATTCTTCGGGGCTCAGGCCGTCCATACAATAGTGAATGGGGTTGACCTTATTCCCTTTATAGATCACTTCGTAGTGACAGTGAGGCGCCGTAGAAGTACCCGTGCTGCCCACCAGGCCGATCTGCTGGCCCCGCTTCACCTCCTGGCCCACCCTGACCGTTATGGTCTTCATGTGGGCGTAGGAAGTCTTATATCCAAACCCATGGTCGATGACCACCTGGTTGCCATAGCCGCTCACCCGCCCGGCCTTTTCCACCTTTCCGGCGCCGGTCGCCTGGATAGGCGTTCCGCGGGGAGCGGTGAAGTCAATGCCGTAGTGCATCTTGGGAACCTTATAAATGGGGTGGATGCGCATGCCAAAGCCGGAGAGCAGTTTGACGCTGCGGGGCAGCTTGTCCGAATTCACCGGCTTGATGGAAGGGATGGAGGCCAGCATGTGTTCTTTCTGCTTGGCCATGTTGATGATGGTGTCCAGCGAACGGGACTGCAGGTCCATCTGTCGCTTTAGCTTATCCACGTTCTGGCGGACGTTGGCCAGCAGGTCGCCGGCCTTGTACTGCCGCAGGGAGGCGTACTGGTCGTGGCCGCCGACGCCGCCTTCCCAGACCCCTTCGTCAATGGGGTCCATGCCGAAGATCATACGGTGAGCGTAGGCGTCGCGCTCCTGGAGCTGGGCCAGGACGCCGCGGAGCTGCTCCAGCTCGCCGTTCACTTCATCGAACTGCGCCGCCATTACCTCAACTTCTTTCTTCAGAAGTTTCGCCTCCGGAGAGGGTATCCAGCGGTGTGTAAGAAGCGTGAATATGAATGCAGTGAAAATCGCTGCACAGACAAAACCCAGGATTCGGGTGATTTTCTGTCCGATGGATTGCTCCACCTTCTCGTACCGAAGCGTATGGGTGTTGTAAATAAACTTCTCTTTTCCCATGAGTATCAATTCTTTACCAAACAAACTAAATGATCTGGCAGGTTGCTCTATTCATCAGAATACTTTTGGAGAAACCTGATAGTTGCTGAACATTTAGCTTCTCTCCCTCTCTCTTTTTGCTCTTTTCTCATTAGTGTGTTGCCAAAAATAAGCTGTGGAGGGAGAATCACAAAATTTTAACTTGATTTTTAGATGAAAACCTAAATAATTTGTGAATTTCTCCAATAAACTTAATCAAAAAGGTGTCAATAAATAGCCTGAAGGGATAAAATGTAAGCCTTTTGCTGGGGCCTGGTGTGTTTTTCTTGCCAACCGGGGAAGGCAAAGATGGAGAATGAGATCCACTTTACCGCAAATTTTAAGACTTTTTAACGCTTTTTAACTAAAGGAGTAGATGTATGTTTTTTATATACGTATAAAAAAATATTTGGTTGCATCTCATCTGATAAAAACAAGATTTGATTCCAGGAGTATACCTTCGGCTTTTTCTTTGGCTTTTCTTCTTTTGCGCATTTACACCTCCGCGCTTTCCCATTTGTATACCCTTGCCCACTTTTCCCCTTCACTCTTCAATAAATCCTGGCATATATGAACTACTAGCCCTATCTTCGCTGTTCCAAAAAAATGAGCCATTTTTTTAAGGATTAAATTATGACATCAACAGAAATACGGCAGGCGTTCCTCGACTTTTTCGCCTCCAAGCAACATAAGATTGTGCCCAGCGCCCCCATCGTCAGCAAGGATGACCCCACGCTGATGTTCACCAACGCGGGCATGAACCAGTTCAAAGACTACTTCCTCGGCAACCAGGAGCCGTCAGCGCGCCGTATCGCCGACACCCAGAAGTGCATGCGCGTGTCCGGAAAACACAACGACCTGGAAGACGTGGGGCGCGACGGCACCCACCACACCATGTTCGAGATGCTGGGCAACTGGTCCTTCGGCGATTACTTTAAAAAGGAGGCCATCGCCTGGTCGTGGGAGTTGCTCACCGAAGTGTACGGCGTCGACAAAAGCCGCCTCTACGCCACTGTCTTCGAAGGTGATGAAAGCGAAGGGCTGGAGCCCGACGACGAGGCCCGCAGCCTGTGGGCGGAGTATCTGCCGGATAACCACATCATCAACGGTAACAAAAAGGACAACTTCTGGGAGATGGGCGACACCGGCCCCTGCGGCCCCTGCTCCGAGATCCATATCGACCTGCGCTCCGACGAAGAGCGGAAAAAGACGCCGGGCGAGCGACTCGTCAACCAGGACCACCCGGAAGTGATCGAGATCTGGAATAACGTCTTCATCCAGTTCAACCGCAAAGCTGACGGCAATCTGGAGAGCCTGCCCGAAAAGCATGTAGATACGGGCATGGGTTTCGAACGCCTCTGCATGGTCCTGCAGGGAAAAACGGCCACCTACGATACGGACGTGTTCACCCCCATTATCCACTTTATCGAGCACCGCACCGGCAAGAAGTACACCGGCAGCTACGCGCCCGAGGCCAAGGCCGACACCGCCATGCGGGTGGTGGCCGACCACATCCGCGCCGTAGCCCTGACCATCGCCGACGGGCAGCTGCCCAGCAACAACGGCGCCGGCTACGTCGTGCGGCGAATCCTCCGGCGGGCGGTGCGCTACTACTTCTCCTTCCTCGACATCCGGGAGCCCTTTCTCCATACCATCATCCCGCTCCTGGCCGAATATTTCAGCGGGGTATTCCCCGAACTGAAGGCCCAGCAGGCGCAGGTGGCCAAGGTGATCGAAGGGGAAGAGCATACCTTCCTCCATACCCTCGACAAAGGCCTGCGCCGCTTCGACACCCTCGACACCAGCGGCGGCCAGATCGACGGCCACGACGCCTTCGAACTCTACGATACCTTCGGCTTCCCCATTGACCTGACCCGCCTCATCGCCGCCGAGCGCGGCCTGTCCATCGACGAGGCCGGCTTTCAGGAAGCCCTCAAAGAACAGAAGGAACGCTCCCGCGCCGACGCCCACAAGCTGGTCGGCGACTGGCGCGTGGTGCGCGAAGGGGAAGAGGTGGAATTCGTCGGTTACGACCAGTTGACGGTAGAAGGCGCCCATGTGCTGAAATACCGGTCTGTGGAGGTCAAAGGTAAACAACAGTACCAGGCCGTGTTGAACCGCACGCCCTTCTACGCCGAAAGCGGGGGGCAGGCCGGCGACTCGGGACTGCTCTGGTTCGGCATCGAAAAGATCCCGGTGCTGGACACCCAGAAAGAAAATGAGCTGATCATCCATATCGTTAAAAACCTTCCGGAGGATATCGAAGGGCCGGTGCGCGCCGAAGTGAATACCGACAGGCGCCAGGCAACGGCCAGCAACCACTCGGCCACCCATCTCATGCATGCCGCCCTGCACCGCATCCTCGGCGAGCACGCCCTGCAGAAAGGCCAGGATGTGGACGAAAAACGCCTGCGTTTCGACTTTTCCCACTTCCATAAGGTGACCGACGAGGAGGTGCGGCAGGTCGAGGCCATGGTCAATGAAAAGATACGCGAGAACATACGGCTGGAGGAAGAACGCAATGTGCCCATCGAGGAGGCCAAGGCCTCCGGCGCCATGATGCTGTTCGGCGAAAAGTACGGCGAGCAGGTGCGCGTGATCACCTTCGGCCGGGACTTCTCCCGCGAGCTCTGCGGGGGCACCCACGTCAGCGCCACCGGCGAGATCGGCTTGTTCAAGATCGTCTCGGAAGGAGCCGTGGCCGCCGGCATCCGCCGCATCGAGGCCATCACCGCCGGGCGGGCCGAGGCCTTCCTGAAAGAGGAACTCGAAGAGCTCAACGAGATCCGCCAGCTACTGAAAGCGCCAAAAAATGCCGCCAAAAACGTGGCTGCCCTGCAGGAAGAGAACAAACAGCTCAAAAAAGAAGTGGAAAAACTGCTGGCCGCCCAGGCCAGCGCCATGAAGGGCGAACTGCTGAAAAAGGTGGAACCCGTCAACGGCCTCAACTTCCTGGGCGCCAAATTACCGCTGGAAGACAGCAACGCCATCAAGACCCTGGCCTACCAGCTGGAAGAGCAGATCGACAACGCCTTCATCATCTTCGGCGCCGAGGTCGACGGCAAGGCCCAACTGCTCATCGCCATCAGCCGCGGGCTGACGGAGAGCAAGGGCCTGCACGCCGGCAACATGATCCGCGAACTGGCCAAAGAGATCAAAGGCGGGGGCGGCGGGCAGCCCTTCTTCGCTACCGCCGGCGGCAAGGACGCCGGCGGGCTGGACCGGGCGATCGCGAAGGCCAGAGAGATGGTGGGCTAGAATAATAATGTACCCAGAGTGGTTTAAAAGGCGTATATTGACGTCTATGCGAGAATTGAAGATTTCACAGTCTATTACCCTCCGGGATACCAAATCGATGGAAACTTATCTGGCCGAGATAAGTAAGCTGGATATGATCTCCATCGAAGAAGAAATAATACTGGCCGGCAGGATAAGGAAGGGAGATCAACTCGCCCTGGAAAAGCTGGTTAAAGCCAACCTCAGGTTTGTCGTTTCCGTTGCCAAACAATACCAGAACAGCCACCTGTCTCTGATGGACCTCATCAGCGAGGGCAATATCGGGTTGGTAAAGGCCGCCCAGCGATACGACGAAACCCGGGGGTTTAAGTTCATCTCCTACGCCGTGTGGTGGATCAGACAGTCGATCATGCAGGCCATGTCCGAACAGGGAAGGATGATCCGGCTGCCCCTGAATAAAGTGGGCGCCCTGGTCAAGATCAACAAGTCTTTTGCCGAGCTGGAACAAAAGTACGAACGGGAACCCACCAATGAGGAACTGGCGGAAAACATGGAGCTGACCCTGGATGCCATAACCGAAACCCTGAAATTTGCGCCGGGCCACGTATCCGTAGACGCCCCTTTTGATGATGGGGAAAGTTCTTCTTCCTATCTCGACGTTCTGGAAAATAAGGATTCCGACGAAACGGACAAAGATATTGCCTACACCGATTCCCTGAAGCAGGATATTGATAAATTGCTGTTGTTGCTATCCGGTAGAGAACAGGCTATTATCAAAATGTATTTCGGGCTGGGCGAAGAAGACCCTATGACCCTCAACGAGATAGGCGACAGCATGGAGCTCACCCAGGAGCGGATACGGCAGATCAAGGATAAGGCCATCCGACGGCTTCGGTCTTCTTCTCACAAAGTGCTCCTGAATACTTATCTGGGGCGTTGACCCTATTCCAACCCCGCCATCAGCGTAACTCCGTGGCCGGTGAAGCCCACCTGCCACTCCACCCGGGCGGAGGAGTTCAGGTATTTCCTGATATCTTCATTGTACAACTGGACCGCTTTGCGCTGGTGGCCGCCGGAGACAAGGGTGAACAGCAGGCCCGCGCCGATGCCCGCGCCGCCCATCAGCATGAGGTCCTGCCCGGCGGCCCGGTCGTCCTGGCGGATCAGCAGGCCGCCGAGGAAGATCATGCCGCCCACCGTATAGCTCACCGCCGCCAGTTGTCCGCTGACGACCGCCACCCGGATCTGGTCGTGGGCCATCGGATGATCGGTCATGAACCACTGCATGACCTGTATGTTGAGCTGTTTTCCGTCCAGCAGATAAATATTGCCGAAGAGGACGGGGCGGGTGATGATGGTGTCCTTCGCCAGTTCATGATAAGGGCTTTGAGCGAATGCACCGGAAGAGAGCAGACAACTTAAGGCGATTGCGAGGAGTAGTTTTCTTACCATGTTCGACCATTTGGTTAAGGCTCTTTTTTGGAGAGCCCTTTAAGTATACCGCAAGTTCAGGTAAATGGTTGGCCAACCACATAAATAAACCGTGAGCGCACACCTAATATTCAACGTAGAATTTTCCCGGTACATATATGTTAACAGGCGGCGTCTGCGGGCGCAAGGGGGAATACAGTTCCAGCCGGGTGAATTTTGCATTTTGCGGTTTAAAATTTGAAAAGATAACCCGCTCAATTAGAACCAATCACCTCTGCCCCGCCGGGGCCGGCCCGCCCGCCTTTTCCACCGCATGGCGGCTGATGACGGAACCAAAAAAGATGCTGTTGGCGAAGATGCGGTTGGTACCGTACCAGAAAGCCCGGAAGTTGGGGTTGTCCACCAGGCAGATCGTCCGCCCTTGCCCTGCCCCGCTGACGATGGCGGCGGCTGAGCCGCCGATCCTCTCCAGGTTTTTGTCTTTGATGTATCCACTCAGCAGAGGGCCCTCGGCATACACGGCAGGCGTGGCATAGGCATTACCGGCAGGCTCAAAAAACAGGCGGTTGCTGCGAAACAGGGGCATGGCCGAGCGGCGATACCCGAAAAAAAGCGGGTGGCTGAGGTCTGCCTCCGCCTGCACGATGGCGCCGCCGATGTTCTCCGACCCGCGGTCGGCGTCGAGGCGCTCGTAGGGCCGCCTTTCCGTGGTATCGCTTTCCTTCTTTGGTTTTTCCCGGGCCTTCAGGCTGGCCAGGCCTTGCTTACGGGCGGCATTGGCCGCCTCTTCGATGGTGATCAGCGTCCCTCCCCCGGCGGCCCACTCCCGAAGCTTATCCCACCCTTCTTTGGAAACATTGCTATAGCTCCCATTGGGCATGACGATCACGGTGTATTTGTCGAGGTTGCTGCCGGCCAGGCCGTCCGTTTCCACCTTGCTCACCTGCATGCCGTAGCGCTGGTCGAGCAGATGCCACACCTCTCCGGCGCCGTAACCCGATACGCCATCGCCCACCAGGATCATGACTTTCGGTGGTTTCAGTGCCTCAAAATCATTGCTGCCCAGGTCGATGCCGGAGGGCGTCAGGCCGGTGGACACGGCATGGATCGGCGCCTGCGCCTCAGCGGACGCCCGCACCACCAACTGGTGTACCTGAGCGGGGCTCCCGGCCTGATTCTGCACCGAAATAAGCACCGTGCCTTTGGCATAGTTCCGCCCTTCCAGTTGGAAGTCCCGGGTGGCCACTTTGGCCCGAAGCCCTTTGCTCAGCAGAAAATTCAGGGCGCGGGGGGCGTAGTAGTTCTCCCATTCCAGCAGATAGGCATATTGGCTGACGGAAGGAGGCTCGATCTTCCGTTCCGGCGCCAGGCCCCGGACAGCCTCTCCCAGCAAGCTCTTACTGAATGCCTTAGCGCTTAACTCATCATAATCGACGTTGAAGGCCAGGGGCAGCGCCCAGCTGGACACGTCGTAGAATACACTGTCCTGAAAACTAGTCGCCGTATCGAAAAGGGCCCGAACGAGACGGTACTGGGGCTGCTCCATGGGCACAATAAATGAGGATTCCGGCTGATAGGCTTTCCCCTCGATTTCCAGGGGCTTGCCCAGCCGATAGACCTCCACCTGATGGCGGCGCAATACCTCCACCATGGCATACAGGCGCGCCTGATCCGCCGGCTCGCCGAATACGATGGCCTTCCGGGCGTCTTTGCGGGCCTCCTGCATGGCATCGCGGTAGAAGCGGCGCTGGTAGTCCAACAGGTCCGTGCGCAGTTCCACCGCCGCTTTCTGAGTAGAGAGGGCGGTAACCACCTGGTTGCGGATGGTGAAGGGAAAGCTCAGCGGGCCGTTGACGGTGGATTGCAGGTGCCCCCGGGCGCTGGCCTGCTCGAAGAGGATGCCGATGCTGCCGTTGGCGTCGGGGTAGGTCGAGCCTTTGCCGTAATAGAAATCGTCGTAACCCTCCTGGCTGTAGTACAGAGAGCCGATCTCATCGAGGGCGGCGGCATGGAAGGCGCCGATCTTGCCGGTCAGCTCCTGGTTTTCCCAGGGCGTGATGGGGTTGGTGCGTTCGGGGACGCCGGGCATGAAAAAAAAGGTGCTGTTAGTCCCCATCTCATGGTGGTCGGTAAGGATATTGGGTTTCCATTCGTGGAATACCCGGAGGCGCCCCCGGCTTTCGGGGTGCTGGGCCGGCAGCCAGTCGCGGTTGAGGTCGAACCAATAGTGGTTGGTGCGGCCCCGCGGCCAGGCCTCGTTGTATTCGCGGTCCTGAGGATCGTCGGTGAGGTTCTCATTCTTGTGCATATTGG
The DNA here is from genome assembly GCA_024103175.1 of Phaeodactylibacter sp. Classification (GTDB taxonomy): domain Bacteria; phylum Bacteroidota; class Bacteroidia; order Chitinophagales; family Saprospiraceae; genus JACJXW01. The sequence goes on along the minus strand of JAGFJE010000091.1, from coordinate 3,826 downwards.
CCCAGGTGGAAAAGCGCTGGAACCCGTCGGGGTTGAAACAGGGGTCCAGCAGGATAACCGTTTCGTCGAGGATGCGCTGCACTTCAGCGCTCCGGCCGGCGGCGAGGTAATAGGCCACCAGGGTGGCGGCGTTGCCCCCGCTGGGCTCATTGCCGTGGATGCTGAAGCCCTGATAAAGAACCGTCGGCATAGCTGCGACATCGGCTTTGGCGGATTGCCCGGGGTTGGACAGGGCCAGGTGCTCCTGCCGGATCTCCTCCAGGCGGGCGTGGTTGGCCTCGGATGTGATGGTGAGGTACACCAGGGGGCGGTTCTCGTAGGAACGGGCGTACTCGGTAAGGGTTATGCGGGGAGAAGCGGCCGCCAGGGCCCGCATATAGAATAACTGCTGGTCGTGGCTGAGGTGCCACTCGCCGACCTGATAGCCCAGGAAGGCCTCCGGGGTGGGAATGTCCGGATCGTATTCAACGCCTGGAAGATAGTACGTCAGTGGTTGCTTTTGAGCGACAAGGCTGAGGGCGGCCAACAGGAAGGCCAGTGGGAGCATTTTTTTCATCGATTTTACTGTGTATTTGGAATTTCGCTAAAATACGTTTTTTTGAATGCAAGAATTTATTGGGGTTTAAGACGGGGGCGCCTCCTATCGGCTCAGGTAGCGCCTTGGATCAGTTTACATCTTCGACGGGGTTGTGAAAAAAGTATAGTTGGACAAGATTTTCAGGATATGTACACCCCTGTAGCGCAAGCTACTACATCTTGTAAATCCTGTTAATCCTGTCTACTTTAGACCTTTTTGCACAACCCTGCCCCGGGGCGCACGTTTTCATCGTCTTCGACGCCAAGGCGATCCGGGGCGCACCTTTCTGCCGCCTTTTAAACCAGCGCAAAACATTAAAGTTTACATTATAAACAGGCTGTTGGAAAGGAAAAAGACTATTTTTGCAGCCTGTCCGGCAAGGGCTTCTTTGCCGGAGGCAGAATATCGAAAAAGACAAAAGCAATGAAAAAACACAACTTCAGCGCCGGCCCGGCCATCCTGCCGGCCACCGTCATGGAACAAGCTTCCCAGGCAGCCCTCGACTTCAACGGTATGGGACTCTCCATCCTGGAGATATCTCATCGCAGCCCGGAATTTACGGCTGTTCTCAATGAGGCGGAGGTTCTGGTGCGGGACATCGCCGGGCTCAGCGACGATTACGCGGTGCTCTTCCTGCAGGGCGGGGCCAGTTCTCAGTTCTTTATGACGGCCATGAACCTGCTGGATGAACACGAAATGGCCGCCTATGCCGATACCGGCAGTTGGTCGGCCAAAGCGATCAAGGAAGCCAGGAACTTCGGCAAGGTAGAGGTCGTCGCTTCTTCCAAAGAGCAGAACTACACCTTCATCCCCAAAGGCTACGAAGTGCCGGCCAACGCCAAATACTTCCACCTGACCAGCAACAATACCATCTTCGGAACCCAGTATCACAAATGGCCGGAAACGCCGGTTCCGCTGGTCGCCGACATGTCGTCCGACATTTTCAGCCGCCCCATCGACATGGAGCGTTTCGGGCTCATCTACGCCGGCGCCCAGAAGAACATCGGCCCGGCGGGGCTTACGCTGGTGATCGTCCGCCCGGATATCCTCGGAAAAGTCAGCCGCACCATTCCCACCATGCTCGATTACCGCACCCATATCGCCAAGAAATCGACCTTCAATACGCCCCCGGTATTCCCCATCTACGTGGCCATGCTGACCTTCCGCTGGATCAAAGCCAACGGCGGCCTGCCGGCCATGGCCACCCGGAATGCCGCCAAGGCCCAGCTCCTCTATCAGGAGGTCGACGCCAACCCCCTGTTCACGGGAATCGTCACCGATAAAGCGGATCGCTCACAGATGAACGCCACTTTCGTGATGGCCCCGGGCAAGGAGGAACTGCAGGGCGCCTTCCTGGACATGTGCAAGGAAGCCGGTTGTATCGGGGTGAAAGGCCACCGCTCGGTCGGCGGTTTCCGCGCTTCCATGTATAACGCGATGGACATCGAAAGCGTACAGGTACTGGTGGACGTGATGAAGGGGTTTGCGGAGAAGTATGGGTGAGAGAGTGAATGAAGGAATTTTACCCGGAAGAGCCTATGGCGAAGACGGGGAAGGAATGAAGGAATTTTACCCGGAAGAGCCTATGGCGAAGACGGGGAGTGAATGAAGAAAAAACAGAAGGGCAGGAGATCCTTTACGGGTTCCTGCCCTTTCGCGTCATACTGTCTCGGATGGAATTAACAATTCATCATTTTATAACCAAATGCGTCTCGTCTATTTCGAGGATCTCCCATTCTTGAAAATTATCTTCAGGAAAAGTTTCGAACCATACTCTGATTACCAGCGGCTCTTCGGTTAGCTGTTGCCAGCTGCCATTTTGCCAATCAGAAGGCATAGTGGGCGGAGTAGCACACCAGTTCCAGAAAAACTGCCGGAAGAAACCATCCGCCCGGAATTCCAACATCAGGCTTTTTTCCGGGATGGATAGCCCTTCATCAGAGGGTACGGCAGAATAATAACGTTCTCCTTCTTCTCCGTGGCCATCGTACTTCCAATAACCAATAAGGTCATCCGGGCCTTCTAGCCGGGCGGTTTCTTTTTTATTACATCCCGTCAGGAGAACCAGCAATAGTGCAAAGAACAAATAGTTTTTCATAAGCTTTTTAAGTTAGACGGGCTGCCAGAACCGAAAGGTTGGGTCAAAAAATAAAAGTTTTGATTTTTTCTCGTTTTAGGCTAATATTGTCAACTATGCGAAGGAAGAAAAAAACAGGATCATTGGAAAAGGGCATGCTGGAGGTCAACGGGCAGGAGGTGCCGGTAAAGATCTACCGGGAGCATCGCTACAACGTGCGGGCCAGTATCGGCAAGAAGGCGGCCATCCTTCGCCTGCCCCTGGGCATGAGCCCCGCCGAGCAACGCGAGCGGCTCGATTGGTTTCAAAATTGGTTGTCCAAAACGTTGAAGCGCAATGAGAACGTCGCCGCCCACTTCGATACCAAAAACTATCAGGATGGCGATACGCTGCAGGTGGGCAGTCGTACGTACCGCCTCCGCATCCGGTACGAAGACCGACAAACCCACAGTGGAAAACTGGATAAAGACAAAACCATCCACCTCAAGCTGAGCCAACACGACGAAGGCGCCAGCCTGAAAAACAACGTACAGCACCTGCTCAGCCGCATCGTCGCCCAGGATTTCCTGCCGGAGATCACCCGCCGCGTCCATTACCTCAACGACAAATACTTCCAGAAGCCCATCAAAGACGTCCGCCTGAAATACAACCACTCCAACTGGGGCAGCTGCTCCGCTAAAAGCAACATCAACCTGTCTACCCGCCTGCTCTTTGCCCCGGACGACGTGGTCGACTACGTCATCATCCACGAGCTGGCCCACCTGATCGAGATGAACCACAGCCCGCGCTTCTGGAAACTGGTAGCCAGGGCCATGCCGGATTACGAAGAGAAGGAACGGTGGCTGAAGGAGCACGGGGGGAAGATGGGGTTTTAGACAGGATAACAGGATTGAGGGGATTAACAGGATGGGAGGGCGCCTGCGGCGCTGTTTGGGATCGAGGGCAGAAACCGGAAAGGCGGGGGGGGCTGGATGGTTTGATTGTTATATTGCCAGATTGTCATATTGTTCGATTGTTGGCAGGGGTGTTCCGCCTGATCAGAGAAGGAATAGTTCATTTTTCTGTGTCTTCTGAGGCTACCCGTCTAACGTTGGACAGGCCCGTACACCGTACACGCCTGTAGGCTGCCATTGACCCGAACATCGTACACGCCCCCGGAGCTTTCCGTCCAG
>JAGFJE010000088.1 GCA_024103175.1 Phaeodactylibacter sp. | reverse complement strand
TTCTCCTTCTTCAATACCCTGTTCTGGAGCCGGCAGATGCCTTACCCTCCGGAAGATGAGAAAAAGATCATACGCCACGAACTGGCGCACATGCGCGGCTGGCACAGCCTCGATATTATGCTGGTGGAAGTGCTGGGCATCGTTTTCTGGCTCAGCCCCATGGTGTACCTCTACAGCCGCTCCCTGCGCGTGGTACACGAATACCTGGCCGATGCAGCGGTACTCCAAACGACCAGAAAAAAGAAACAATATGGCCATTTGTTGCTCAGTCAATCACAGTCCGGACAACCGATTGTACTGGCGAACCATTTCATTAACTCACAATTGAAAAAGCGAATTCTGATGATGACTAAAACCAGATCTAAGCGCCATATGCTCACCCGATACCTTTTGGCTGTCCCATTGATCCTGGGCCTTATCGTGGCCTTCGCCGCTCCTGAAAACCTGGACTGGGAGCCGCAGGTGTTTAACACCGCAAATTCTTCTTTTGATAAAGCCGCATTCGAGTCGGAACTTCAGGCGGCCCTTTCCGGCGAACGCAATACCGAGACGCTTAAAAGCTTCGGATACATTGTCAAGGAAGCCGTGGAGCAGTTCCCGGAAGCGGAAAGCGCCATAAAAGAGATCGCTAACGGGCTCGCCGCCGTTTACAACATGAAAATCACCTGGGAAGGCAATATGCCCGCCGGCCTGCGCTTCAACCCGGGGCCTTTCATCGGGATGCAGGGCCCCCACCCGTCCGGCGATGTCGACCGCATGCCCCTCTTCGCCGGCTGTGAAGCTATGGAAGAAGGAAAAGCACAGTACGACTGCACGCAGAAAAAGGTGGTCGAATTTGTCACCAGCAAACTCAAATACCCAGAAGAGGCCAGGAAGGCTAAGGTGGAAGGCAGAGTTATTGTACAATATACCATCGCCAAAGACGGCTCGGTGGAGAATGCCCAAGTTGTAAAGGGCATCGGCTATGGCTGCGATGAAGCTGCTCTGGCCGTTGTCAACGCCATGCCCAAATGGACGCCCGCCATGAAGGACGGCGAGCCTGTAGCCCTGCAAATGACATTACCGTTTACCTTTAGCCTTCCCCAAGAAGAAACCCAGGCTGCCGAAGGCTATGAAGAAGTCTTCAAAGTCGTGGAAGAAATGCCCCGCTTTCCGGGCTGCGAAGACAAGGGGCTGTCCGGGCAGGAACTGGTAAATTGTTCCAACAAGGAACTGCTGATGTTCATTTACAAGAACATCCAGTACCCCAAGGAAGCCAGGAGCGCCGGCATTCAGGGCACGGCCATCGTCAGCTTCATCATCGATAAGGAAGGCCGGGTGAAGGACATTAATATTGTGCGCAGCCTCGGTGAAGCCCTCGACCAGGAGGTCATCCGCGTGGTGAACCTCATGAATGAGGCGGGTAAACGCTGGATACCCGGCCGCCAGCGGGGCAGAGTGGTCAATGTTCAGTTCAACCTGCCGGTGAAGTTTGCGCTGGAAGGGGAGGAAAAGGAAGCCTCAGAAGCTGAGGGGCAGCTGCCCGACAACTCCATCCACGTCATCGGCTACCAGGACAATGCCAATGGAACCGGCTCCGCCCAGAGTGAGGAGGTGTTCAA
>JAGFJE010000057.1 GCA_024103175.1 Phaeodactylibacter sp. | reverse complement strand
CCCTCAACCCCAACCTGCTGGCCACCTCCGACTTCCTGACCTCGGCCTTCCCGGCCGAATACGGCAACGCCCTGGCCGGCGTCTTCGATATCGGCTTCCGCTCCGGCAACCGCGATAATTATGAATTCACCCTGCAACTGGCGGCATTCAGCGGCCTGGAAGCCATGGCCGAAGGGCCCCTCAACAATAAAAAGAACAGCTCCTTCCTGGTCAGCTACCGGCATTCTTTTGTCGAACTGGCCGACGCCGCCGGCATCCCGGTGGGCACCAACGCCACGCCCAACTACCGCGACCTGTCCTTTAAACTCGACTTCGCCAACGGTAAGGCCGGCAAGTTCTCCCTCTTCGGCATCGGCGCTACCAGCAACATCGACTTCCTCGGTAACCAAATCGATGAAACGGACCTCTTCGCCAACCCCAATGAGGACGCCTTTGCCGATTCCCGCTTCGGTGTCATCGGCCTGCGCCACAACATCATCGTGAGCGATAATGCCTATATCCGTACCGTAATTTCCGCCTCCACCGCCCAGTCGGGCTTCCTGCAGGACAATATCGCCAACGACGGCGGGAAGCTTCGGGTTACGGATGTCAATGACATTACCAACACCTATTCCATCTCCTCCTACTTCAATAAAAAGTACAGCGCCCGCTTTACCCTGCGCACCGGCATCCTGGCCCAGTACTTCGGCCTCGATACCCGGGTGGACGACCGCGATAACCGCCCCGACCTCGATGGCGACGGCGAGCCCGACTGGGTGACAGTGCGGGATTTCGACGGGGGAATGGCCCTGCTCCAGCCCTTCGCCCAGGGACAGTATCGCTTTACCGATCAGTGGTCGCTACAAGTCGGCCTGCGAGGGCAATACCTCGACTATAACCAAACCTCCGCCCTGGAGCCCCGCCTGGCCGTCAATTGGAACTTCCGCCCCAACCAGGCCCTGAGCCTGGGGTACGGCCTGCACCATCAGATGCAACCCCTGCCGGTGTTCTTCTTTGAGGAAGAAGTGAGCCCCGGCGTTTTTGAACCGACCAACCGAAACCTGGATTTCACCCGCAGCCACCATTTTGTGCTGGGCTACGACCGGCGGATGAGCCAGGACTGGCGCACCCGGGTGGAGGCCTACTACCAGGATATCGGCAATGCTCCGGTGGAACAATCCCCCAGCAGCTTTTCCCTCCTGAATGCAGGGGCGGATTTCGTCTTCCCCGAGGCTGGGTCCCTGGCCAATGAAGGGACTGGCGCCAACTACGGGCTGGAACTGACCGTGGAAAAATTCTTCAGCGATGGGTACTACGGCCTGTTTACCGCCTCTGTCTTTGACTCGAAATACACCGGCAGCGACGGGGTGGAGCGCAATTCCGCCTTCAACAACGGCTACGTAGTTAATTTCCTGGCAGGTAAGGAATTCAAAATTGGCAATGACAAACGCAATGCCCTCACCTTCGACCTGAAAGCCACCAATGCCGGCGGCCGCTATTTTACCCCCGTCGACCTGGAAGCTTCCCGGGCGGCAGGGGAGGAGGTGCTGCAGGACGAACTGGCCTTCAGCGAGCGCCATGACCCCTACTTCCGGCTGGACATGAAGTTCGGGTTCCAGCTCAACAGCAAAAAACGCCGACTGTCCCAGCAGTTCTTTATCGACCTGCAGAACATCACGAACAACGAGAACATCTTCCAGCGCCGTTACAACGAAGTGACAAACGAAGTGAACGAGGTCTACCAGTCCGGTTTCTTCCCGGATATTCTGTACCGCGTGCAGTTTTAGAGGAGGGGAGGAGTGGGAGAGAGGGAGAGGGAGATCGTGTCACGGTCACCCTCTGGCCCTCAGGATCAAATAATATTCTTACTTTCACAAGGAAATTACAGGCTATGGGCAAGCAGAAAAACGTCAGGGAAATTCTTGGGTTCGACGATACCTGGTTTCTGATTCTGGGAATCCCTTCCCTCTCTTTTTGTATTCCTTTACTCTTTTTCAAGGCTACCCTGGCCAACGGCCTTATGGCTTACCTTCCGGAGTGGGGCATTTCCATGATGTACACCACGGCGTACTGGATGGCCTGCCGGACGATATTCATCTACTTCCGCCGGCGGTTCCCCGGCCAGCAGGAAACCCGAAAGCGGATCATTTATATGTCGGTTGCCATACTGGCCTCCTATGGGGTAGTCAACTGGTCACTGGACTACGTTCACCTGCTGATCGGCCATGAAGAAAGGGAAGGGGTTACGGATTTCGATTACACGGTAGGCACCCTGATGATCGTAGCCCTGGTAAGCACCCTTTACGAAAGCGTATACCTGTACGACCGCTGGAAAGTAAGCCTCCTGGAGGCCGAGAAGCTCAGGCGGGAAAACGTAGAATCCCAACTGGAAGGCCTCAAGAGCCAGGTCAACCCCCACTTTTTGTTCAACAGCCTGAATACCCTGACGTACATCATCCCGGAAGACCCCGACAAGGCCGTGCACTTTGTTCAGAAGTTGTCTAAAGTATACCGCTACATTCTGGAGATCCGCGATAAAAAGCTGATATCGCTGCAGGAAGAGCTCAATTTTCTGCATGCCTACCTCTTCCTCGTTCAGGAGCGCTTCGGCGACAACCTGAAAGCCAACCTCCGGGTTCCGGAAGAGGCCATGAACCTGCAACTGGTGCCCTTATCCCTGCAGATCCTGTTTGAAAATGCGGTCAAACACAACATCATTTCTGAAGAACATCCGCTGCAAATCGAGCTCTGGGTGGAAAACGAGCGCCTCATCGTCCGCAATAACCTGCAGCGCAAACGCCAGGCCATGCCTTCTACGCGGCTGGGCCTTCAGAACATCAAGAACCGCTATACCTTCTTCTCTGAAGAGAAGGTCGATGTCATCGAGACGAAAGATCATTTCACCGTTAGCCTGCCGCTGATCCGGGTGCCGGTGGGGGTTTGAGGGTTATATTGTTATATTGTTGGGTTGTTATATTGTTGAGGGTGCCTCCGTGGGCCTGCAATAAGCAAGCCATCCAACAATATAGCAATATAGCACTATAGCCATCCAACAATATAGCCACCCAACCCTCAATACTCTTTCCACCGTTTCATTTCTATGTCAAGCGCCAGTTTCGGCTGCCGGAATGCAAACCGCGTTTCCCGGAAGGTGGGCGCCCGCCATTTCACCCGTGGGTTGCCGGAAAAGGCATAAGGCTCGGTAGGAATACCCAGGGCGTTTTTATCCAGTTGCCCGTTCCCGTTGAGGTCGTGGAAAGCGGCAATGGCGTAACTCCCATAGGGGAAATGCCCCAGCGAAACCTGCAGGTTTTCCCGGGACTTCACGGGTACGGCCAGTCCGGCCACGCGCTTCTCGGTTTCCATAAAATCGCCCTCTTTGTCATATAAAGCGATGTGCACTTCTCCCCTCCCCACTTCCAGGTTCCGGATATTCAGGATCAGCTCTCCGGTATCCACCCGGCCGGCAGCAGGAGCAAGCATCAAGCTCATCAATAGTATCGAAGACATCTTTTTTTTAAGTTGTTTTAAGCCCTCCCCCCAGCCCAAAAATCAAAAATCAAAAATCCTACGACCGCTTCTCCACCGGTTCCTCCTCCTCCTCCTCTTCCTCCTCGCCCCCAAAGAGCAATTCTGTACTGGAATAGGTGGTCCCGTAAGTTTCCGCCAGTTTGGCGACCTGCCGCATGGCGTCTATCAGTTGTTCTTCCGATAGCTCTCGCAGCGGATGGGTAAAAACGCCGACCACAAAACCTTCGTATATGCTGTACTTGGCATCGAGCGCCGAGTGGAAATTGGCCTTCAGCATGCGCGACAGCTGAGCGGGGCTGGCGGCTTCCTCCTCGACGATGGGCGTAAAAACGCGCATCCGGTTATTTTGTTCATCAGTAATGACCAACAGGATGTAGTCGTTGAAATAAGCCATCCACGCGCCGGGCTCTCCCTCCACTTGTATGGATCGCTTTTCGAAGATCTTCTCCATTCTCTTGTTGTCCATCCGCTGCGTTTGGGCGGGATGGGCCGCCAGGAGAAAAAAAGGGAAAGCCAGGAGCACAGTGCGGTACATCATCTTCACGTTATTGAACAAAAAAGAGGGGAGGGAGGCTCTTATTCCTGTCGATTAGCTTTTTCGAAATAGTTCTGTTGCGCTGATGGAGAAACCGGGTATGGCGGCTTCTCCACTGCAAATGGCATCTCCTTTGCAGATGGCCACTTTCTCCGGCCCGGTGTAAACGTATACTTTCTGGAATTCCGGGAAGATGAGCCAAATGACTTTTACGCCGGCCTGGAAATATTCTTCGATCTTTGTTTGGACAGTATTGATCTTGTCGTGTTCGGAGATGATCTCAATAGCAAAGGATGTGACAGGCTGGAAGTCACCCTCAGCAGCCTGGCTGATCTCTTTGTTTGTGTAGTAGGCGATATCCGGAACGCGAATTTGGGTATCGGAGGTTCGGTTTTGCACCTCACATATCAGCCTGCCACCGGCTTTAGGTTTCACTTTCTCCAAAATACCAGCTAACCTGTAAACCAGATACAGTTGTCTGGGGGTGATCATCTTCACTGATCTTTCAAGCGCGCCATTGTTCCATTCATATTTAAAGCCGCCTTCCGGGTTCCATTGCAGAAACTCTTCCAATGTCTTCGGCAGTGGCTCGCGCCTTCCCCGCCGTTTCTTTTTTTCCGGTGCTTTCCCTTGCGCAGGCGATGCCGTTGCCATAATTCGTTTTTTACAAATATACCTTTAAAAAAAGCAGGTTGCAAGCAGGCCTTTACACTGCATTTCCACTTTTTTCAATATGTTTCCTTATCTGCCTCCGCCTTTCCTCACCCATTCTGCTTCAGCCAGTCCAGTATATTACTGGTTTGCTGCGTGGCGATATTGGAGGGCAGGGCGACCCGTTCCCTGTCCCTGAGGTCGAAAGCGACGGCGGTTTTTTCCGCATTGGCCTGGCGCAGGACCAGGAAGCGGTTGTTGCGGGCGCTTTTCGGAACATCCGTATTCAGGGCTATGGGGCTGTTGAAGGCCGGGTTGATGGAAAATTTATCGGTTTCATTGTCGTAGCTGGGCATAATGGCCTGGTACCCTCCCTGCGATTCCAGCAGGAAGAGGGAATGAAACACCTGGGTTTCCACTGCATACTCTGCGAAGGGAAGGACGGCCTTCGGGTTTTGCCGGGCGCTCAGGTCAAACGCAAAACTCCCATAGTCCCGGGCGTAGCCCACGAGGTAATTTTCCCATACTTCCAGGCGCTGGATCATGCCCGACTGGGCGTCTACTCCGTAGCGCTCCGTCCGGTACTGGGGCTGAAGCTGCGGCAGGAGGCTGCGGTTCTCCACATCGTAGATGTAGATCAGGTTGAAACCGTGAATGGCGACCAGCTGGCTGCTGTTGTTGTAAGTGATCTCCGCGATGAAATAAGGAAAGTCAGGGCTGACATCGACAGGCAGGACTTTTCTTTCAATGCGGCTGCAGTTTTTGGTGTCGTATACTTCCACGACGCGGTGGCTGGGGCCATAGTCGGGGTCCAGCGTGGTGGAATCCGCTTTGACGACAACCAGTATTTCCTGCTCCCTGATCCAGAACTGGTTGCCCTCCAGGATATCGCCGCCCACCTGGCAGTCGTGGCTGGAGCGGAGCTGGGGGCGCTCGTATCCGTCCGGAGCCCCCTCTTCGTTGAGGCTAATGGTGTCTGCCGGCGTACCGTCAGTTTGTTCTTGCCGGCTCGAGGAGGAATCCCCTCCGCAGGAGGCGAAGGAAAGCAGAAAGATGCCGGCCAGGAAAGACAATGCAGTTCTCATTGAGGTGGATTTTGTTTTATCACTACTGAGTTACAGCGGCCGGCCGTATGTTATGGCGGCCGGCAAAGGGTAAAGGTAGGAATTTTTTGGACTTCGGGCGGGCCTGAAAAAGAAGTAAGAAGTGCGGATTCGGAACCCGGAACGAACACAAAACGCTCGCTTTTCCCAATTCCGGCTTCCACACTCGCGGGCTCTCCCGCAGGGGTATTTATCCGAACGCCCACAGCCCGGAAATTTCAGGCCACAGGGCGGGCATCCCTTTCATTACCTTTATCAAAAACATAACAGTCCCTTGCATCCCTGTGGTTCACTTCATTGTCTTTTGTTAAAGGAACGTTAAACCCGCGCCAAGTACGAAAAAATTCGTACAAAAATTTGCTTTTACGAAGTCCTTCGTATATAATTGCGTACGAAATAATTCGTAGAAACAGCAATATTCATGAACTACAATATTCCCAAGCCGACGGAATCGGAGCTGGAGATCCTCCAGGTCCTTTGGGAGTACGGCCCGTCTTCAGTGCGGTTTGTCAATGACAAGCTCAACGAAGAGCGGGAGGTGGGGTATACCACCACGCTGAAGTTGATGCAGATCATGGCGGAAAAAGGCCTTGCCCTGCGCGATACCCAAAGCCGTACCCACATTTACCAGGCGGCCGTCAGTGAGGCGGACACGCAGAAGCGGTTGTTACAGAAATTCGTTGATACGACATTTCGGGGTTCCGCCATGAAGCTGGTCATGCAGGCCCTGGGCGCTCATCAGGCTTCCCCGGAGGAGCTGGACGAGATCAAGGCCCTGATCGAAAAGATGGAATCCGATAGTGAAGATGAAAAGTAACCCGGCAAAACTACTCCTTTTATGAATACTGTTTATGCTCTCCTTACCGGTGAAGTGGGCTATGCTCTGGGGTGGACGGTGGTGCACTCGCTCTGGCAGGGCATGCTCATCGCCATCCTGCTGGCGGTGGTGCTGATCGCCCTTCAGAAGCGTTCGGCCCACTTCCGTTACCTGCTGGCCAATTTCTCCCTGCTGGCCCTGCTGCTGGCTTCGGCAGCTACTTTTTTCAGTTATTATCAGCCGGAGGGCGAGGCCGTTGCCGAAGGCGGAGTAGGCCAAAGTGCCCTGGGCGCCGCCGCCTCCCGAGTGGTGGAGGATGGGGCGGCCCTGTCTCTCTTGGCCCGCCGTTTTGAGGCCTATTTTGAAGAACACCTGCCGCTGATACTCTGTATCTGGCTGTTGGGCGTAGCCTTTTTTGTGTTGCGTTTACTGGGCGGCATCGCCTACATACAACACCTTAAGCACTACCGGGTGGCGCCGCTTTCTCCTCCCTGGCAGCAACGCCTGCAGCAACTGGCCGGCCAGTTGCGCCTGAGCCGCCCCGTCCGGCTCATGGAGTCGGCGCTGGTAAAAACGCCAATGGCCATCGGCTACCTGAAGCCGGTAGTCCTCCTGCCCGTCGGCGCCATTAACGGCCTGACTGCCGAACAGGTGGAGGCCATCCTGGCCCACGAGCTGGCCCATATTTACCGGAAGGATTTCCTGTTCAACATCCTGCAATCACTTATTGAAGCACTATATTATTTTAACCCGGCTGTTTGGTGGATCTCCGCCAATATCCGGATGGAGCGGGAAAATTGCTGCGACGACATTGCCGTAGCGCTGTGCGGCAACTCCCTGGCCTATGCCAAGGCGCTGGTAAAGATCGAAGAAGCCAGCCAGGGAAACCCCCGCATGGCAATGGCCCTGGCCCGAAAGGGCAAAGGGCGCCTGCTCCACCGGGTAAGGCGGATACTCGGCCAACCGCAAAACAAGTCCAACATCATGGAAAAATTCACAACGACAGCGCTGCTGCTCGCCGCCATCTTTCTCCTGTCGGCAAGCGCCAGCCGCCCCGCTGAAAACCTCGCTGAAATGGAAACTTTTGCTCCCCTGCCTTCTGTCCTTGCCGGAGAACTCCAGCCCCTCCACGAGCAGGAGATAAGCCTCCGCCTCCCGGCCTTTCTGGATACCCTGCCGGATGGGAAAGTAGATATCCACTCCCATAAAGACGGCAAAGAGGTGAGGGTTCGAATCAGAGACAGAAAGATCACCGAACTGGAAGTCGATGGGCAGAAGATCCCGGAAAGCGAATTCGGGCAGTACGAAGAAATGGTCGAAAAACTGGCCAATACGGCGCCTGATCCTCCAAGGCCCCCGAGGCCTCCAAGGGCGCCGGCGCCCCCGGCTCCGCCCGCCGCCCCCGCGCCTCCGGCGCATGCAACGCCTCCGGCTCCGCCCGCACCCCCTGCTCTCCCCGCCCCGCCCCGTTTGGAGCGGCAGGAGGTAAAACACATTACCGCAAAAAAGAAGGACAATGGCACTACCGCTGTCATTATTGAAAAGAACGATGGGGAAACCATAGAATTCATCGTTGCCGATGAAGACGGCGGGCACGCCATATACCTCGATGGGGAAGAGCTGGAAGATGGCGAAACGAGAGTGGTCATCGAAGGCAGCGATTCCAATTTCTTCCGCTTAAAGGGCGGCAACTTATTCATGGAGGCTCCGGGGATCTGGTTCGAAACTCCTGGCCCGGACGGAGAACTCTGGAAGGGCGCCTGGGATGCCGAGCGCGAAGCGTACCGCGAACTGATGGAACATCAGCGCCGGGAGCGCGAACGCATACAGGAAGAAATGAGAAAGGCGCGCGAGCAACTCCGCGGGCAACGTACCGAAGAAAGAGAACGCCTTCTGGAAGAACTCAAAGCCCAGCAGGAGGAAATACGCCGGCAAACGGAGGAGGCCATGGAGCAGTACCGCGAACAGCTGCGCCAGAACCGCGAGGAGATGAGGCTGCAGTTTGACGAAAATAACTTCCAATTCGGGCAGGAAGGCAATTACCTGTATTTCTTCCCCGAAGGATCAGGGCGCAAGGGCAATGCCCAGAGCGCACTGGAAAAGGCCCTGCTGGCCGACGGCCTGATCGAAACGGCCGCCGAGTACCGCTTTGAACTGTCCGGTAAAGGCTACATCCGGGCCAATGGCAAAAAACAATCTCAGGAAGCCTACCAGAAGTATAAAAGGATCTGGGAGGAAACCACCGGAGGGAAAGTGGATGAAAACACGCACATCCGAATAAACAAAAAGTCTCAGTAAAGAAAAATTACTTAACAAACAAAAGATCCGATCATGAAACGGAATTGGGCCCTGTTACTTTTATTTGCCGCTTTGTTGCCCGGCCTGCTCATCGCCCAGGATGAACCGAAAAAAGGCCGGCAGAAGATCGTTATCATAAAAAAATCCGTCGATGAGGATGGAAACAAAGTAGTGGAAAAAATCGTCCGCGAAGGGGAGGAAGGCGAAGTGCTGGAGTGGGAAGGCGAAGACGGCGAGGTGATCATCCGGCTCGGCGATGGCGATGTGGAGTGGCACAGCCTGGAAGATATGGACATCGACATCGATCTGGAAGGGCTGGATATGGAACTGGAGGAACGCCTGGAAGGCCTGAATAACATAGATGTAGAGCTGGAAGAACTGGATGGCCGGAAGAACCTGAGGATACGCATCGAACCTGATGGGGAAGTGATCGAGTGGCAGGGCCTGGGCGATCTTCCGGAAGCGCTGGAGGAGCGCCTGGAAAGCCGCGGTTTGCATTTCAAAAGCCTGGATGGTGAGGATTTCATCTTCAGCACCCCTCCCAACCGGGCCATGCTCGGCGTACAGGTAGGACAGACAATTGAGATGGCCCATGAGAACGGAGATGTGGAAAAGATTGACGTCCTCGACGGAAATGGCACGGCCGTTCAGGATGTCTTCGCCGGCAGCGCCGCCGAAGAAGCGGGCATTCGCAAAGGAGACATCATTACCGCCATTGATGGGCAGCCGGTCGGGGATTACAAAGGCCTTGTCAAAGCCCTCAGCGATAAGGCGCCCGGCGATAAGGTGTCGGTCGGCCTGAACAGAGCGGGCCAGCTGATGGACGTGGAGGCCACCCTCAAAGGAAGGGCGGATGCGCCCCGGGTATTCAAATTCCGGGCCAAAGAAGAGGAGGGCGAAACGCCTCTTCCCGAACTCCGGGAAGAAAAGCCCGAACTGGAACTCGAAGCCTTCGAAGCTTTCCCCAACCCGGCGGAGAACCAGCTGACGGTCCGCTTTACCGGAGAGCAGGCCCCGGTTACCGTCATGCTGCTCGATGCGGCAGGCAAGCAGCTGTACAAGGAATACATTCAGGATTTCGGTGGTAACTACGATCAGCAGATCGGCCTGGAAGGCGTGCCGGAAGGCATGCTTCTGCTTACCATCGAGCAGGAAGGC
Source organism: Phaeodactylibacter sp. (assembly GCA_024103175.1). Lineage (GTDB taxonomy): Bacteria > Bacteroidota > Bacteroidia > Chitinophagales > Saprospiraceae > JACJXW01. The sequence continues at coordinate 2,321 of JAGFJE010000057.1, read as the reverse complement.
CGGGTGTTTGTCGAAAAAGTGATGGTTGCCCGGCAGTAACCCGCCGGCATCCTGGAGATGCGGCATCCCGGACCGGAATGGAGAAGCCCTCATCCGCACGATCCGCATCATCTGCGTTCTGTTTTATTCCCTTTCTACCGCGTAAGGACGATATTGTTGGCAATACTGTCGGAACCGAAGAAAAGGGAAATAAGGATGCAGATCAGAAAAAGAAGAAGCGCAAAGATGACATCGGGAGAAGTCTCCTTCATGGGGGTATTTTCGTTCATAGGGATTATGCTTGTTTAATTTGGGATTATTTTTCAACGATAATGTATACGGACGCCTGGCGTATAAAGTTTCGGATATGGCCAGGAGTGTGCTGCCATAACGCGCCTCAATTTGCCACTATTTTTCAGACGGTTCAACTTTCACGGTGATATTTTGCCGGATTCCGGCAAAATATCACCGTGTCCCCTCACTTATCCAGCCAGTTCTTAAAGTCATTTACCCGGTCCCGGCTGACGATCACGTCGAATTGCGGCTGCGGCCGCATTTCCACGATCAGCCGGCTGTTGAAATAGGGCGCCACCTTATGGATGGCGTTGATGTTGGCGATGGCCTTGCGGTTGAGGCGGAAAAAATCTTTGGGGTTGAGCAGGTTCTCCAGCTGGTCGAGGGTATAATCGAGGACGTGGCGTTTTTTGTCTTGCATCTGGGCAAAGAGCAGGCCGTCTTCCGAATAAAAATAACGGATGTCTTCCACCTGAATAAAGGTGAGCTGCTGGCCGGCCTTTACGATAAACCGTTCCTTGTATTCCGGCGCCTGGAAGGACTGAATGAGGCTTTCCAGCGCACGCGTGTCCAGCAGGGGCGCCTTGCCGTAATAGCGGTCGAATTTCTCCAGGGCCTGCTGCAGCTCCTCCGGGTCGATGGGCTTGAGCAGGTAGTCGATGCTGTTGAGCTTGAAGGCCTTGAGGGTGTACTGGTCGTAGGCAGTGGTGAAGATGACGGGCGCCTGCACCTCCACTTCGCGAAAGATGTCGAAGCTCAGCCCGTCGGCCAGTTGAATGTCGAGGAACAGCAGGCCGGGGCTCGGGTTTTCCCGGAACCAACGCACCGCTCTTTCCACGCTGTCGACCGGACCGAGGATCTCCGCCTGCGGCCGCTGCTGCCGGATGAGCTGCTCCAGGCGCCGGGCGGCCGGTTTTTCATCTTCGATGATGAGGACTTTCATAGAATTGGCTTTGGTTGGCAATAGGAGAAAATTCAGAGGATATATTTGAGGCTGTCCGGATCCTGCCTGTTATCCCAGATATACAGGACCTGAACCTGATCTTGAGAAATGCGGTAAAAAAGGGAAGTTTGTTTGCTGATGATCGCTTTTCGAATGTCCTTTCTTTTTTCTGAGGCGGGAAACATTTTGGGGAAAGCTGCTATCTCCTCCAGCAGTTTTTCTGTAGTGTCGAGGAGTTCCAGGGCAGCATCTAATCCAAAATGCTGTTCGACATATTTCAGAAGCGCAGCATATTCATCTTCTGCAGAGGGCGCCCAGATGACAGGAAGGCTCATTGCTGCAATTTCCTTCTAAGAGTTGACATTACTTCCTGATGAGGAACACCCTGGCCGGCATCTAGTGCCCGAATGGCTGATTCGAGCCTTTCTTTTTGTTGTGCGTTCAGCTCTTCCCAAAAGTCCTCGGAAGCCGCCTCCGGTTGATATTTCATTCCAAAATCCAACAGGTTTTTGATTGCGTAGATCAACTCCTCGTCCTTTATCTTAATGATCTGTTCGATGATGTATAATTTTTCCGCTCCTGTATCCATGATCTGTTCGGCTAATTTGATTCAAGTTAAGAACATTTTGGACAGCCGTCAAGTTTCGGCGCCCGGAAGTCATCCGGCAAGAGTGTGCACTATCCAACCGCCGCATACCAGCAAACCGCCCCGATAAACAAAAAAACGATCCACGACAGGTGCCTGCCCCGAGAGGCGATCAGGGCCGTGGCGCCAATAAGCAGGAAGGTGGCGGCCACAGCCCAGGCGAGGTTTTGGAAGGAAACGGCGTCCTGCGCCATCAGGAAAAGAATGGCGGCAAAACCCCAGAAGGCAATGGTGGTGATGTGCCAGGTAAACCGAAGGGTGGCCTTTGTAAACGCTGTGCCGCCAAACAATTTCGGCAGGTTGTCTCTCCGGAACAGGCGGATGAGGATGTAGCGCTCTCCCAGGATGGAGTGGGCGGCGCCGATAAGCAGGGCGGCGATGGCGGCAAGGTATAATAATTTAGCCATTTGGATACTATAGTTTTTTTTCAGCTTTCAACTGCTCCAGCAACAAAACATC
>JAGFJE010000294.1 GCA_024103175.1 Phaeodactylibacter sp. | reverse complement strand
GACGGCGAGCCGGGCGAAGAGGTTGGCTTTGAGCGGGATGCAGAAGGGAAAGTGGTTCGCATGTGGCGGCACAGTGGATTTATGGACAGGATGAGGCAGGATCGGCAGGATTAACGGGAGAATTTCTTAGTTCTACTTTGTTACTTTAAAAAAGCCGCGCCTGCCTGCCCGCCAGGCAAGAAACCTGTCGGCCTGGCAGGTAGCGGCGATAGCCCATAGCCCGGAGCGTTGTATGTGTTTAGCGGTGCTCCAGGTGACATCTAGGGTGTTCAGTTAACACGGAATTTTCATGTTGTAATTTCCATTGTTTTGGGCACACCACAGAGGGCATTCATCAAATGGCCGCTTAGATACCTGTTTAGCGTCGAGGTGACATCTTTTTGCCCTGCCACCGGCAATTAAGCCTATTCCCGAGGATTGAAGGGCAAAAAGAGCCTGTCCCGATTTTGTCGGGATGTCATCTCGTTACTCAGCCCCCCCGCCAGAAGACATCCCGAAAATATCGGGACAGGCTCTTTCGCCTTTAGGCTATAGTGGTATAGGCTAAAGTCCAGTGTCAGCGAAAGATGTCACCTGGCGGGGCATTGCACACCTTTTAACCTGGAGCCGCCTGCCGGTTTTGCTGCGCAACCGGCAGCAATTTTGATGAATTTCTAACAAAATGCTTGGGGGTTAACTGAACACCCTAGATGACACCTCACCTCACCCTCCTACCCTTCCATTCATATCTTTTCACCAGCAGGGAGAGCAGCCCGATCAGGGCGATATACAGAACATGCAGGGCTTCCGACAGCCAAAAGCGGCGCAGGAGGGAAGAGCGGCCGAAAAAAGAAGTAGCGGCGCTGAGGAAGAAATAATCGGCCACGCCTTTCCCGATGAAAAGGGCCAGGGCCAGCCCCAGGCCGTACAGGCCGAATACCGGAGAAGCCAGGAGCATACCCAGGGTGAACCAGCAGAGCAGGAATACCAGGCCCAGCACCAGGGTGATGCGAAGGCCCCGATAGCTGTTGTTTTTCGTTCCCCAGCGCAGGCGTTGCTGTATGAAGCTTCGCTGATCGGGCATAGGGAGGGTGCGTATGGTGGCTTCCCTGCTTTTGAGAAAAGCTACCTTTTCCGGCGCCAGAGCGGCGGCTTTCTGGATGAGGAAAATGTCGTCTCCGGAGGCGTGCTGTTCGTTGCCGCTGTATCCTTGTACCTGTTGGAAGAGGGCTTTGGTGAAGGAAAGGTTGGCCCCATTGGCCATATACAGGAAGCGGCCGTGGATGCCCGCCGCGGTTACGGCCATCATGCCGGTAAAGTCCAATGCCTGGAAGCGTTGGAAGAGGTTCTGTTCGCAGTGGAAAAGGACGGGGGCAGCGATAAAGACTGCACCGGTAGTTTCCTGGAATTCAGCGTGGGCGCCTACCCAGCCTGGGGGCGCCTCGCAGTCGGCATCGGTGGTAAGGATGAGCGTTCCTCTGGCATGCTGTATCCCCAGTTCGAGGGCTTTTTTCTTGTAGGCGGTAATGGATTTACCAGGTGGCAGGTGTTCGGAAAGGCGGAGGAGGCGGAGGTTTTTCAGGGGGTGCCGCTCCACGGCCTCCGCGGTGCCGTCGGTAGAATGGTCATCGATGACGATAACCTCGAAGTAGGGATAGCGCTGCCGGGCCAGGCTGTCCAGCAGCCGGCCGATGCGAGGGGCTTCGTTCCGTGCCGGGATGAGGACGGTAACGAAGGTTTGGAGTTCAGCGCCTTCTGCGGGCTTCCATTCCGGCAGCATGTTCCAGGCCGTCAGGCAGCGCTGTATGATGACGGCGTAGGCCAGCAGCAAAAAGAGGCCGGTGAGGGAAAGGATGGTGAAAGGCAAGGTGTAAGTTGTTAGAAGTCAGTTGTTTTTTGAAGCCGCCGGCTACCCGTCTAACGTTGGACAGGCCCGTACACCGTACACGCCTGTAGGCTGCCATTGACCCGAACATCGTACACGCCCCCGGAGCTTTCCGTCCAGCCTTAGACGGATGCCCAAGCCGCCCATTCCTCCTACTCAAAAAAATCATCATACCGGTTATCCGGGTTTTCCGGCCGATCGCGCTTGCGCTCTTCTTTTTCGAGGCGGGGCAGTTCGAGTTCCTCGCTGTTCAGCTCTTCGTATTCGATGTATTCTCCTTCGCGGGCCTCTTCCGCTTCCTGCCGTGCTTTTTTTACCTGCCGCTTAAAGAGCGCCTTACCCAACAGGAAGGCCGACAGGACCGGAAAGCCCAGGACGCTCAGGATGGTGGCGCCGAGGCCCAGCAGCAGGTTGTCTCTGAGCAGGCCGATCAGCCATTTGACGTATCCGAGCACTACCCGGTGGTCAATGATGAGCGCCGCCACGATCATAATGGGCGACAGGTAGTACAGGATGGTGAAGATGGCCCGGGCGATGAAATACAGCGTTACCAGGAACAACACGATCAGGATGACGCCGATTATGGAGTTGAAGGGGTTTCTGTTGTCGAAATTGATCTCTTTGCGATAACCCATGCTTTTGTCCTTGTTTCTCTAATAGAACCTGTAAGTTACGCAATTGTTGGTTCTCCGTTCAATGGCTTAGACGGGAAAAGGCGGGGTTTCGATAAGCGGGGGGAATGGGCTGATGGGAATACCCGTTTGGGGTGTCGGCGCCGGCTTCCCGGTAGCCTGCCGTGTAAGTGCGGGGCAGGCAGAAAACCGGCCGGCAATTTTCTCATCCCCGCAAATACCGTTATTTTTGGCTTCTTAAAAACTGTTTAAAAACGAAAATTGGCCATGATAAGATTGCTTCTGGCAAGTATGCTTAGTGTATGTGCCCTGCATGGGGCCGCCCAGGCTGTCCTCCGCTGTGAACTCCAGGCTTGTGCGGAAAGGCCTTCGGTATTTGAATTCGACGGCAGTTCCTTTTTTCCGGTGCGTCAGCCGGAAAAGGTAGAGGGAAGCGTTTACGAGTTTCGGCTTCCGGATTCTGAGAACCGGTTTTACTACGTCGGCGTCAATACCCAGAACCTGGCGCCGGTCATCATGGGGCAGGAAGAACTTGTGGTGGTGAAGGGCCATTGCGGGAACCTCCGTGGAGCCACTATCGAGTCGCCCGTCAATGAAGCCTACCAGGCGCTGAAAGAGCGCCTGAACCAATTGCAGTCGAGGGCCAACCTGCTGGGCCGCCAGTATCAGATGGCCGCCGGCGAGGGCCGGGAGAAGGTGGCCGCCGAACTCAAAGCCCTGGATGAGGAAAAACTGGCCTTGCTGGAAGAAATGGAAAAAAAAGGCCCGCTTCTGGGGAAGGTCGCCGCCATCAATACCCTGCTGAGCTATCAGCACAACGGAGGCAACTATGAGAATGAGGCCGTATACTTCGCAAAAGAATACTTCCACTTCGCCGACCTCAACGACCCTGCCTACCGATACCTGCCCTGGACTTTTGAGAGCTTCCGCAACTATACCACCACACTCATCAGCGCCGGCCTGCCCGAAGAACAACAACGAGACTATCTCGACGCCGCTCTGGCAAAGATGGAAAAGGGCGGCCAGGCGCACAAACTGGCCCTGTCGGGGGCCATCGCCGCCCTGAAGCAGAAGAACAACGGCAACTTCGTTTACTTCGGCAACCAGTTTGTCGAGGCGTTCAAGGACAGCGACCCCTCCGCCGCCGCCCGCATGCAGGCCCAGGTAGAGCAGATGAAAAGCTTCGTCGTGGGCGGCCAGGCGCCGGATTTTACCCAGAAAACCCCGGATGGCGGGGAGATGAGCCTCAGCGACCTTCGGGGCAAAGTGGTGCTGGTCGATTTCTGGGCCAGTTGGTGCGGCCCCTGCCGACGCGAGAACCCCAATGTGGTGCGCATGTACAACAAATACAAAGACATGGGCTTCGACATCCTGGGCGTCAGCCTCGACAAAACGCGCGATCGCTGGGTGCAGGCCATCGAGCAGGACGGCCTGGCCTGGCACCACGTCAGCGACCTGAAGGGGTGGCAAAATGAAGTGGCGCAAACTTACGGCGTGCGTTCTATCCCCCATACGGTGCTGGTCGGCCAGGACGGGAGCATACTGGCCCGCAACCTGCGCGGCGAAGCGCTGGAACGTAAGCTGGAGGAGATCTTTGAGTAGGGGGGCGTGATTCGTTGATTCGTGATTCGTGATTCGTGATTCGTTGATTCGTGATTCGTTGATTCGTTGATTCGTGATTCGTGATTGGTTGATTCGTGATTCGGAAGCGGCCGTGCCAACGAATCCCGATTCCTGAGTAACGAATCCCGAATCCCACCTACCTCCCCCCCAACTGCCCCTCCATTTCCGAGATCACTGATACGGCATTCCGGTAGGTATCCTGCATGGCCTCCGCATTGTCCTGCCCGGCGAAGAGCGCCATTTCGCAGGTTTTGATGACCTCCATGAACCGGCTGACGAGGGTGCTGTCGAGTTGCAGTTGGTCAAGCCGTCGCTGAAGGTTGGCTTTGGAAAGATCGGATCGCGGGATGTGCAGCTTATCGCAAACATATCCCAGCATGGCCTTAGACACTTCGTCGTAAAAGGGGCGGGTGCTCCCCGTAGTAAGGTGTTGCTGAGCGGTGGCCAGGCGTTGTTGCGCTACCTTTCGGGCCTGTCGGCTGCGCAGCAGCGTAGGGTCGATACTAGCCCGATGAATCTGCCAGCGCCGGAACAGGACGATGCCGCCCAACGCCAGGGCAGGAAGCAGGGTGAGCAACCAGAACAGGGTAGAGCCAAAGAACGGAGGCCGCTGGAGGTAGAGGGTGGTATCCGTCTTCAGAAAATCGATATCTTCACTTTCTGACAGAATGCCTTCTTCCCCGGGCAGGCTGGATTGAGGGCGGCCGGAGCCGGGCCGCACAGTGATATTATATACCGTTTCATTGATCGTAACGTATCGGGCGCTATCCGGGCTGAAGTAGGAAAAGGCAGGGCGCAGCTGGAACTGGCCGGCTTCCCGGGGCAGCAACAGGTATTCAAAGACTTTCTTGCCGGTAATGCCGCCCGCATCTTCATAGGAAGCCTCTTCGGCCACTTTCGGTTCGTATAATTCGAAGCTTTCCGGCGCCCGCAGTTCCGGCGCCTGTACTCTTTTGATGTCGCCGCTGCCATTTACGGTGATAGTGAGCGTGAGGGCGTCGTCGGTGGTGATGGTGGCGCGGCTGATGGACGAGGCCATCCGGAACTCGCCAACGCCTCCGGAAAAAGAGGGCGGCGCGCCGGCCGGCAACGGAGCCACCTCGATGGATAAGGGTTCGGTGCTGGCCGGCACGCGCCTTATTTCCGGGGTAAAAAACAGGTTGCGGCGCCGGCCGTCCTCTTTTACGATGCCGAGCTGTACGTTCAGGGGGGAGACGTCCAGCGAGCCGGCCTTCTGGGGGAAAAGCGCCACCCGTTTGAGGATCTTCGTTACATACTGCTTGCCGTTGACGACCTCCCGGATGATGCGGCCGTCATAACGGCGGACATCCCGGGCATAAAAGCCCTGGTAGGTGGCTTCTTCCAGGATGTTGAAGCTTTCGACATTGACCGTGGTGTACAGTTTGTAGTCCAGAAGGATCTGCTGGCCCACCCATGCCTTTCCGGTACTGGGCTCGGCACGGATAAACACTTCCTCCCCGCCGCCCGCCCGGCTTTTGACGACTTCTATGGTAAGCGGGTTGGACCGGAGCGTCCGCCCTTTTACCCGGATGGCGGCGCTGCCCACCGTAAGGCGGCCGAGCCGCCGTGGCTGGAGGGTATAACTAAAGCCTTCTTCCTTGCTCACCTGCCCGTTGATGATGGAGGTCCGTACCGAGCGGTTGGGGCCGGAAACGACGGTAAACTCCCGAAAGGGGGGAGGGGTGAAATTGTTTCCGTCGGCATTCTTCAGGGTGAAGGTTACCTCGACATAACTTTCCAGGACGGTTTGCCTGGCGTCGGCGGTAGCTTCAAAAGAAACGCCCTCCTGCCCTGTCGTGGGCAAGGAAGTTGCAACGGCCGCCACAAAAATGAACAAGGTCCTCAACATGGTAACGATCAGATCTTATACGTCTTTCTTTTTTTCTTTTTGGCAGGAGGCTGAGAATCCGGCCTTTCGGGCTGGAAAAACGGCTGTGGAAAGGCCGGCGCGTCCCAGAAGTCCAGGTCAAAGCCCGGTAGCTCCCTTTTTTCCTCAGGTTCCTGTATCACTCCATCCGGGTTGGGTACAACGGTGACGGACACGGGGGTGGTTTCCAGCACTTTTTCCCCTACGGCAATACTTGCCGGTTCAATGTAGTAATTGCCCACACCTCTCGGGCGAAGGTAATAAGTATAAGATACACTTTGGGTTACCTCGCCGTTGACCATGCTGAAACTGGAGGAGTAGTTGGGCCCGCTCATCACATCGAAACCTTCGAACAGGGGCGGCTGGAAGTTTTTCCCCCCGGCGCTTTCCAGAGAGAAGGTGACTTTGATGTAATTGCCCATCAGAATGGAATCGCTGCTCACTTCAACGCTGAAGGCGGCGTTCTCCTGAGCAGAAAGCAGGCTGACGGACAGGGCAATAGCGAAAATCGAACTGAGCACTTTCTTCATAGCTTGGACAAAATTTGGTTTACCAATCTTTATCGCTTTTCCGGGTGGGGGTATCCCGTTGTTTCCTCATCTTTTCCAGCACGCGAAGCTCTTCCTCCTCGATGATCTGCAACAGGCGCTGCGCTTCTTCCTGAGTAAGGGCCTGGCCTTCCTGCTGGGCGTTTCCGCCCTGTTGCTGGTCCTGGTTGGCATTCTGCTGCTGCTGTTGTCGCTGTTCCTCCTGGCCTTGCCGGCCCTGCTGCTGTTGTTGCTGCTGTTCCTGTTGGCCCTGGGACTGCCCGCCTTGTTCCTGCTGCTGTTGTTGTTGTTTCTGCTGCTGTTGATCCTGATTCTGTTGTTGTTGCTGTTGCCTTCTTTGTTGTTCCTGGAGCAGGCGTTGCGCCATAGCGAGGTTGTATTTGGTGGATTGGTCTCCGGGCCTCAGGCGGAGGCTGTTCTTGTAGGCTTCAATGGCCTTTTCCAGTTGGCTGCTCTGCAGGTAGGCGTTGCCCAGATTGTGAAAAGCGGAGGCTTTGGCCTCTTCCTCTTTCGCGGACTGGGCGGCGTGCTCAAAACGGCGGATGGCTTCTTCATACCGGCCTTGCTGGTAAATGGAGTTGCCGAGGTTGTAGCTTCCCCGGGGCGTGCTGCGTTCGGCGAGTGATTTTCGGTAGAACTCTTCCGCGCTTTTGTAATCCTGCTCTTCGTAGGCCTCATTGCCTTTACGGAGGTAACGGTGCGCCGGCTGAGCATTCAGGCAGGAAGCTCCGAGCACCATTCCCATTAAGGACAGCCAAATCCGGATGTATTTCATCATTCATGCTTTTTACAACCCTGACAATTGTTTGTTTCCTGCCTGCCGGTTGCGGCGATAAGAGACCAGGAATTCTATCAGCAGGATCAGGATAGCCAGGCCTACAAACCACTGAAAATAACTGTTGTATTCGGAAAAAACGCGTTGTTCCAGTTCTCTCTTTTCCATTTCGCCGATGCGGGCCTTTAGGGCTTCCAGTACGCGGTTGCTGCCGACGCTGAGGTTGAAGTAGGCGCCGTCGCCGGCTTCGGCCACCTGGCGAAGGGTCTTTTCATTGAGGCGGCTCATCACGGGGTTGCCCGTATTGTCCCTCTTGTAGGTTTCCCTGCCGTTTTCAACGACGGGGATAAAGCTGCCGGCCTCCGTTCCCACCCCCACGGTAAAGATCAGCATGCCGTTTTCGCGGGCTTCGCCGGCCCGGCTGACCGCGTCTTCATCGTGATTTTCTCCGTCCGTTATTATGATTAACGCTTTGTGGCTTTTGTTGTTTTCCTCAAACGACTGCTCTGCCAGGCCGATGGCATCGGCAATGGCGGTGCCCTGGTTCGGGATCATATCCGGGTTGGCGCTGCGCAGAGAAAGGATGATGGAGTTGAAATCCTGAGTGATGGGCGATTGCACGAAGGCGCTGCCGGCAAAGAGGATCAAGCCGAGCCGCTCACTGCTCAGCCCTTCCACCAGGCTCTGGGCAAAGCGGCTGGCGCGCGCCAGGCGGCTGGGGGAGACATCTTGCGCCAGCATGCTCTGAGAAACATCGAAAGCGATGAACACATCGACGCTCTTGCGCTTGTACTTGGCCAGCCTGGCGCCATACTGCGGGTTGGCCCACCCGATGGCCAGCAGGGCCAGGGCCAGCAGCAACAGCCCGAATTTCAGGTAATGCTTGTAGCGGGACACTTCAGGCATGAGCCGTTCCATCAGTGCGCTTTCCCCGAAACGGCGAATAGCCCGCTGGCGCGACCGCCAGGCCAGCCAGAAGAACAGCAGCAGGACCGGCAGCAGCCCCAGTGCGTATAGATGTTCGGTGTATTCGAATCGGAGCATTTGGTTTCGTTACTCGTTATTCGTTATTCGTTGTTCGTTGTTCGTGCCAAACGACTGGCCACTAATAAGGAACAAGGGGGTTGATGTACAATTGAGCTTCCGGCCGTACCTCACACAACGTACACTGTACAGGGCCCCAGAAAACTTCCTTCGAAGCATATTAATATCCTTTTGTTTTCAAACCTCACGATAGTTTAATAGGATCACGGTATCGTCCGCAACACCGTGTATCTCAGCAGTGCTTCCAGCAGCAGCAGCACCAGCGCCCAGAACACGAATGGGTGGAATGCCTCGCTGTAGCGTTTGAACACCGTCACCTCTACTCTGGTTTTTTCCAGCTGGTCGATCTTGTCGTAGATGCGCTCCAGGCTTTCGGCGGAGGTGGCGCGGTAGTATTCCCCATTCGTCATCTCTGCAATATTCCTGAGGAGTTCTTCGTCGATCTCGACCCGTGCCAGGCCGAAGATATACCGGCCGTCGCTGCGGCGGCTGACCGGGGTGAGGGCGTCGCCGGTAGACCCCACGCCGATGGTGTACACTTTCACGCCCACCTTCTGAGCGATCTGCGCCGCCATCATGGGGTTGATGTAGCCGGCGTTGTTGACCCCGTCGGTCAGGAGGATGACGACCTTGCTCTTGGCCTCGCTTTCCTCGAGGTGGTGGACTGCCGTTGCCAGGCCCATGCCGATGGCCGTTCCGTCTTCCAGGGCGCCGCATTCCAGTTTGGAAAGAAATTCTTTCAAAACGCGGTGGTCGGTCGTCAGGGGGCATTGGGTAAAAGCTTCGCCGGCAAAGACGGCCAGGCCGATGCGGTCGTAACGGCGCTTGTCGATGAACTCGGCCGCCACCCGCTTGCTCACTTCCAGGCGGTCCGGCTTGAAGTCCTGGGCCAGCATACTGCTCGACAGGTCGATAGCCATCATGATGTCGATGCCTTCCGCGTCGACCTCTTCTTCTTTGAGCACTTCCTGGGGCCGGGCCATGGCCACCACCAGGGCGATAAAAGCCGCTGCCCGGAGGATCGGCAGAGCCGCCCGCAACCTGCCCCGCCACGACCGCATGCCGCGCACGCTTTCCAGGCTGGGCATGCGCAGCGTACCGTAGTGTTGCTTTCGCCGCCGCAGGTACCAGTACCCAACCAGAGGCAAAAGCAACAGGAGCAGAAAGAACTCCGGGTTGACGAATTGTATGTTATCGCTGAATCCTATCATGTGTTCTTTTCACCGCTTGGTTCTTGCCCCGCCTGTTCATCCGGCGCCTCAACGGTGAGTTCTTCCCGGCGGGTTCGGTTAACAAATTCCACTACGGAATCCATCGCCTGGCCGTGGAACGTGGCGGGCGGCTGGGCCTTGGCAAATTTTACCAGGTCGACCGTTTGCAGGAGTTCCCGCAATTGCTCTTTCATCTCCTCATCCATGCCGAATTTTGGCCGCAGTTGCTCCAGGATCTCTCCGGTCGTCCGCTCCAAAGCTACGATATCATATCGACGTTCGAGGTATTCCCGCAGTATCCGCGTCAGCTCGCTGTGGTATTCCTTGACCGCGCCCTGTTGCCACAACTTGCGCTTCTCCAGGCGTCCCAGCTGTTCCAGCGCCAGCAGGTGGGCCGGCGCCCTGCGGGGTGGCGGGGGTGGTGGCGGCGGTTGTTTGCGGCGCCTCAGGTAGAAGAACAGGGCCACCAGCGCCAGCAGTGCCAGCAAGCCAATGAAGTAGGGCAAAAAGTCCCGGAAATTGGGCGGTTCTTCAATGATCCCCTTAATGGGCTGGATCTGCAGGGAGTCGGCCGTGCCCGGAATGGTTTTGACCGCCAGGGCCAGTTCGTTGGTGCGCGCCGTGTCCGGCTCTCCGTTCTTTTCATAGGCAACGGGCACCGGAGGGATGAAGTAGTAACCCGAGTCGAAGCTGGTCAGCCGGATCTCCACCTCGGCGATGCGCAGCCCGTCTTCGCCTTCCCTTTCGAAGCGCTGGGCGCGGAGGACCTCCAGGCGGGGCTCCCGGTTGAGGATGTCGAAACCGATGCTCTTCACTTCTACCGGCGGCCGGTAGCTGGCGGTAATGGTCAGCGTCACCTGGTCGCCGATCTGCATCTCAGCCTGGCTGAGGGCGGCGCCCACATTGGGGTTGGGCTGGGCAAAGGCTGGAAAGTGAAAAAGACAAAGCAGCAGGAACAGCCCAAACAGGCGGTTCTGCGTGCAATTTTTTTCCATCTTTTTTCGACTCTTGGCCATAAACTGTATCCTCTGGGTATTTCCTTGTGTAAGTGGCCGGACAGAATTAGATTAAGGATTACTTTTTTTCCTCGCCCCACCAATTCGAAGAAAATATCCTCCCCTGGGGGAGGAAGGAGGGGGAATTTTGGATGTAACCCCTTGAAAACTCCCCCCTCTACTCCCCCCAGGGGGAGATAATCTCCTCCGATTTTGGGTTTTGGGGCCAAGAAATTATCTGTAAGTTAATTGTGTCCGACTACTTACTTAAAGATTCGAACCTAATTAATTTCGGCTCAAGCCACGGCACGGTGGGCATGCCTTCGCTTGAAGCTTCGGCAGCCGGAGAAAACCGCACCCTGGCCTGGCGCCCCGACAGTATCATTTAGTGCGCACGCTGCTGGAAAAATTTCAGCAGGGCGTTCACATAAGATTCATTAGTCCTTATATTAACAATATCGGCGCCCACCTTTTTGAACGTCGTCCGGAAATAGGCCAGATGGTCCTGGTGCCAGGCGGCGTAGCGCCCGCGCAGGCGGTGCGAGGAGGTGTCGATCCACCGCATTTCGCCGGACTCGGCATCCCGGGCGCGGATGAGGCCTACATTGGGCAGCTCTTCCTCCCGGGGGTCGATGATGTTCAACCCTATGACATCATGGCGGCGGGCGGCGATGCGCAGCGGCAACTCATAACCCTTTGTCAGGAAATCGGAAAGCAGGAAGCAGATGCTGCGCTTTTTGACGATGTTGGTAAAATACTCGAGCATCTTCCCGATGTCGGTGCCGTGCCCCTGTGGCTCAAAGTCGATCAGTTCGCGGATGATGCGCAGGATGTGCTGCCTCCCTTTTTTCGGGGGAATGTATTTCTCCACCTTGTCCGAAAAGAAAGCCACTCCCACCTTGTCGTTGTTGTTGATAGCCGAGAAAGCGAGCACCGCGCAGATCTCAGTCATCACCTCATTTTTCAGCTGGTTGACGGTGCCGAAGAAGGAAGACCGGCTCATGTCGATGAGCAGCATTACCGTCAGCTCGCGTTCTTCTTCGAAGATCTTGACGTGCGGGTCGCCGGTACGGGCCGTCACGTTCCAGTCGATATTGCGCACATCGTCGCCGTACTGGTAGTCCCGTACTTCGCTGAACGACATACCCCTCCCCTTGAAGGCGCTGTGGTATTCACCCGAAAAGAGGTGTTTACTCAGGCCTTTGGTCTTGATCTCGATCTTGCGGACTTTGCGGAGGAGTTCGCTGGTTTCCATGTGTTAATGATTGAGGGAATGAAGGAATGAGGGAATGGGGGAATGAAGGAATGATTGAGCAGCGCTCCTATTCAATCACTCAATCCTTCATTCCCTCCTTCCTTTCCTAAGGCACCTCTATCGTATCCAGTACTTTGCTGATGATGTCTTCCTGCGTTATATTTTCCGCTTCCGCTTCGTAGGTCAGGCCCAGGCGGTGGCGCATTACATCGTGGCAAACGTTGCGCACGTCTTCCGGCACGACGTAGCCGCGGCGCTGGAGGAAAGCATGCGCTTTGGAGGCCAGCGCCAGGTTGATGCTTGCCCGGGGGGAGCCGCCGTAATTGATGAGCGGTTCGAGGTTGCGCAGGCCGTATTCTCCCGGCGTGCGGGTGGCAAAGACGATATCGAGGATATAACGCTCGACCTTTTCGTCCATATAGATCCGGCGCACCGATTCGCGGGCCTTGAGAATATCGGCCGGTTTCACCACGGGGTGTATCTCGGCGAAGACATCGCCGGAGAGGTTGCGGCGGATGATCTCCCGTTCTTCCTCCTTGTTCGGGTAGGTGATCTTCACCTTGAGCATGAAGCGGTCGACCTGGGCTTCCGGCAGGGGGTAAGTCCCTTCCTGCTCGATGGGGTTCTGGGTGGCCAGCACCAGGAACGGCTCTTCGAGGGTGAAGGTGTCGTTTCCGATGGTCACCTGCCGTTCCTGCATGGCTTCCAGCAGGGCGCTTTGTACCTTTGCCGGGGCGCGGTTGATCTCATCGGCGAGGATGAAGTTGGCGAATACCGGCCCTTTCCGGACGGTAAACTGATTGGTGCTGGGGTTGTAGATCATCGTACCGATGATGTCGGCCGGAAGCAGGTCGGGCGTGAACTGTATCCGGCTGAACCTGGCGTCGACCGCTTTGGAGAGCGTCTTGATGGCCAGGGTTTTGGCCAGGCCGGGAAGGCCTTCCAGCAGGACGTGCCCGCGGCACAACAGGCCGAGCAGGAGGCGCTCCATCATCCTGTCTTGTCCGACAATAACTTTAGCGGCTTCCTGTTGGAGGGTTTCCACAAAAGCACTGTCTATATAAATTTGCTGGTTTAGTGCCTCGATGTCAATTGATTGCATATCTTTTGAGCTTGCTTGTGGGATCGTTTTTGTCGTAGTTCTTGCAAAGGCCTTTCGCCCGGGCACACAAATTTGCTAATTTTTTGAATATTAACACAGCGCCAGCCCTTCGGATTGCCCCGGGCTGCCGCCATTATTGGAAATTAACTCAATATTAACGAGCATGCGTGATTTAAAATCCTGGTTTCTGAGCTTTTTATTCCTTGTTGCCTGTTTTTCCATTCCACTGGCTTCTGTAGCCGGGCAGGAAGAATCGTCGTCAAAGGAAGAACGGGCCGAAATGGCGCGGGAAAATATTAAAGCCCTGAAAGAGGGCGCGCTCATCGTCCGCCTTCCTTCTTACCAGAGTAAGGTCGATGCCCTGGAGAACATCCTCGGCAGTACCGGACCGGATAACCCCAACCGCAAACGGGTCGAAAAACAGCTCGAACAGACGCTGGCCGACAGAAGGGAGTTCAATCAGAATATAATGAGCGCTTTCCGTGAGGCGTACAATTTCTCCGAGGTTTATTTTATGCTGGATACGGCCACGGCCGCGTTGAAAACCGGCCAGCTTCAGGGGTTTCTGCTCAATTCCGCTCTGGAGGCGGACCCGTCTATCCGGCTCGGAGATCCTCCCTATTTTATCCTCCGCTTTGGGTCTACCTCAGATATGACGACGGATGGCGTCGAGGCCATGGTCGTGATGAATGGCCAATTTGAGGACCTGGACAAGCCCTTCCCGTACTATCAGCGCCTGCATGATTTTGCGGCGGTCATGGGTAGCATTTTTCCCGTTCCGGATCAAAAGAAGAAGGATGCGCTGCGGATCGTGGGCAAGCTCAATGAAAAACTGAAAGAGTACTATCTGGATGTGCAGCGGATGGAAGGGTTGTAGGGAAGGGGGAAGGGGGAAAGCGGAAGTCGGAATGACCTTGGACGTTCCGCCACTCTCTGGCTATCAATAGTGTCCAACCTTAGATGGGTAGCCTTTTAAGACACACATTTCTAAGAGCATGTTTGGAGGCCGCTTTTGGAGATAAAAAATGCTCTAAACCGTCTCGCCCTTAGCGGTTATTCCCGTTTCCGTCTTTCATCAGCGTATCTTTTTCCGCTTTCTTTGTCTTGTCCAGCAGCGGTTTGACCGGCAGGGAGTCCAAAACCGTTTTGATCTCCGGTTTTTCCGGTTTTTCCGGTTTTGGCGGTTTGCCCATGGTGTCGCGTTCGAGGCGGGCTTCCAGGAGGAGGATGGAATCGGCGAGGTAGCTGGCCTCCTGAAGGGCTTGTTCATAGCAGCGTTGCATACGCACCTCTTTGTAGTTGCGCACCCGCTTTTCCACTTCTTCTTCGATGACGGCCTGCACCGCCCTCTGGTTGCGGTCGTCTTCGCCGCAACCGGCCAGCAGGAGGAACAGGTACAGGGGAAAAACGATCCAGGGCCTCATTATTCTGATTGTTCGGGTTGAATTCTTGCCCGCAGTTTTTCTTCTTCCCGTTTGCGCACTTCCACCAGGGAATCGACCGACCGCTGCAGTATCTCCGGATACTGGGCTTCGCAAAGGCTGTCCATCATCCCCCGGATGCTGTCGATCCGCTGGTTGGCCAGGGTGTCGATGCGGATACGCTCCCGGGAGGTCAGCCGGATGGGCGCTTCTTCGGGGCGCTCACAACCGGCGGCCAGCAAGGCAATAAAAAAAAAGGCGGCGAGGATGCTTTTAGCGCTGTTCATCGAGGTCGATCACTTTTTTGCGCAGCTCGAAGTTCTTTCCGAGGTATACCTTGCGGACCATTTCGTCGGCAGCCAGCTCTTCGGCCGTACCGGCCTTGAGGATTGCGCCCTCGAACATCAGGTAGGCCCGGTCGGTGATCGACAGGGTTTCCTGGACGTTGTGGTCGGTGATCAGGATGCCGATGTTCTTGGTCCGCAGCTTGGCGACGATGTACTGAATATCCTCCACGGCGATGGGGTCGATGCCGGCAAAGGGTTCGTCCAGCAGGATGAACTTGGGGCTGGTGGCCAGGGCGCGGGCGATCTCCGTCCGTCGGCGCTCGCCCCCCGAGAGGGTGTCGCCGCGGCTCTTGCGCACCTTTTCCAGGCCGAACTCTTCGATCAGCTCTTCCAGGCGGTGGCGTTGTTCTTCCTTGCTCAGGTTGGTCATCTCCAGCACCGCCTTGACGTTGTCTTCCACGCTCAGCTTCCGGAAGACGGAAGGCTCCTGCGGCAAATAGCCGATGCCGCGCTTGGCGCGTTTGTACATCGGCAGGTCGGTGATGTCTTCTCCTTCCAGGTATACGCGCCCCTCATTTGGCTTGATGAAGCCTACGACCATGTAAAAAGTAGTCGTCTTGCCGGCGCCGTTCGGCCCCAAGAGCCCTACAATCTCCCCCTGTTGTACATGAAGGGACACGTTGCGCACCACCTCGCGGCGGCCGTATATCTTTACCAGGTTCTCACTCCTCAGTCTCATGTTGTTGTGGTCAAATTCATTCAGTCAATCATTCCTTCATTCCTTCATTCCTTCATTCCTTCACTCCTTCATTCCCTCATTCCTTCATTCCTTCAATCAATATACTCCACCTTCCTCAGGAACCGGAAGCCGACCGTCAGCTCGAAGGTCAGGTTGCGGATGCGGCGCTGGGGGATGCTGACGGTGTTACCGGTGTAAGGATCGCGTACATTGGGGATCTCCGGCTGCTCGTACTGGTAGGAGAAGTCCGGGTTGACCGTAAATTCGATCATGGTGCCCACCATTTCGGAGAAGGGGATCTCGATGCCGCCGCCCAGCGTCAGCCCGTAGTTGATCTCCCGGATGAACTGGGTGTCGTCTATCGGGTAAATGGCAAAGGCGGGGTTGGCTTCGATGAAGCGGGTATATTGATCCAGGTTGGTGCCTATGGTGTAATCCAGGCGTATCCCCAGCGCATAATAGGCCTTGCTGTCGCCTGTCCCCAGGGAGAATTTCTGTTTGGCGCCGCCGGTGAGGGATAGGTTTTCGAAAATGAACTCCCGTGCCGGCGGGCGGAAAAATTGATTGTTGAGATTGTTAAAGAAATTCCGGTTGCGAATGGCGCTTCCTTTCTGGTGATACCCCAACTGGGCGAATACGCCGAATTCGTTCGCTTCCGTAATGGATTCAATAAAAACGATGCCGTGGTACTTGAACAGGGGGTCCTGCTCGAAGCCTTCCCATTGCTGCAGGCCGATGGTCGGGCCGCCCTTTACGCCGAAGGCGAAGCCGCCATAGGACTGGGCCTGAACGCCCGCTGCGGCCAGGACCAAAAGAAAAAGTATACCTCTTTTCATCTATCCGTTTTTAGGTTTTTTGCAGCGCCTTGTTTCCGTCAGGTGATAGCCCGATGAGGACACAAGGCGCTGCGCGGCAAAATGCCCTGCAAAGGTGGCACTTTTTGGATAAAAAAAGAAAACCAGTTTAGGCTTGCCAGGTTTCCGAGAACCTGGCAAGCCTAAATCCTGTCTATCCTGTCATCCTGTCCTCACTTCACCCGCAGCACCTGGCCGATGCTGATGAGGTTGGACGTCAGGCCGTTCAGGGCCTTCAGGCTTTCCACCGTAGTATTGTAGCGGCGGGAGATATTGTAGAGGGTATCTCCCTTCGCCACCGTATGGTAAGCGGGAACCTGTGGGGTTGGCGCCGGGGCCGGGGTTTCCTCTTCATCGTCGAAGCCTTCGTCCGCGCCGATGGGGTCCGGGGTAGGGTCCGGCTGGGGCGTCGGCGGCGGGGTAACCGTAGGTTTGTCTTTCACGGGCGGCGCCGGCACAGGCGTTTCCTTTTCCTTGGGTTTGTCTGTCGGCAGTTCCACCTCTCCTTCGAAATCGATCTCTCCGTCCTCATCTTCATCGGGTATGGCGACTTCCTGTTTGTCGGATACAGGAACGGGAACCACCGGTTTCACTTCACTTCTCAGCGCCGGCTTGTCTTTCGCCTTACAGCCGCGGATCTTTACCCGCTCATTCACTGCCGGTTGGGTATTGCTGGGCATTCGGTTGCGTTTGTAGAGCCTGTCCAGCTTAATACCATACATTTGTGAGATCTCGTACAGGGTTTCTCCTTCCTTTACGTAGTGCCATTTGCGCTTGCCGCGGAAGCTGTTGCGCTTGGGCTGCAGGTAAACTACGGCGCCTTCGGCGAGCTGGGCGTTGCGGTCGGCCAGGCCCTCGTTGTAATCCAGTATCCTGCTCAGGCTGACGCCGGTGCGGATGGCGATCTCGTTTGGCGTTTCCTCTGCTTTGGCCAGTACGTACCGCACGTCGTTGTTTTCAAACACCAAGCCCGGGCTGACGACCGCATCCGGCCCCTCGTTGATCACATCCTCGCCGGCGATGATCTCGGGCGAGGACAGTTCGTCGTAGCGAAAGAGCTGGTACCGTTCGATGATATCGATCAGTTTACGGGAGTAGTTGGCGCTGGTCGCATAGCCCGCCCGGCGCAGGCCTTCCGCCCAGGCCTTGTAGTCGGTGGGGTCCAGCCGGAAGAGGAATCCATAACGGAACTGTTTGTTGGGGTCGCGCAGGAATTCGGAGTGGGCGATGAAGCTGGCTTCGGGGTTGCGGTACGAACGGAAGCAGGATTCTATCAGGCGGCCTTCTTCGTCGTAGTCATCATCCTTTTTGTAAAAGGTCTTGCCATCCCAGTCGCCTCCGCATTTGATGCCGAAGTGGTTGTTGGCCCGGCGCGCCAGGTCGCTTTGGCCGGCGTTGGATTCCAGGATGGCCTGGGCCAGCTTGATGCTGGCGGGAATGCCGGCGCGCTCCATCTCGCGGATGGCGACCTCCTTAAAGCGGTCGACGTAGCGCAGGCGGCCGTCTTCCTGGGCCTGTACGGCCACCGAACAGGATAACAGTATAAATAAGAGGTTCACCGTTTTTGAGAACATGGCTGATCAGATTTAGGGGTTTCCTGGCCTCCTGCCTTTCAGGGGCCGGAGCAGGTTTCAGCAAAGAAAGGGGTTAATTTCAATAAACCACTTTCACGCTGGTATATCCTTGTGTTTATTATACAAAAAAGTAACGTTCTTACCCCCGCCGTCCATTACAGATAAGCAAGAGATTATCATTTCGTTAACAGGGTTGCAGCTGCGTGTCATCCCGGTTTGCCTCTCACAGGGTTCCCGGAAGGAGAATGTCTGGAGGCCGCTCTAATTATGGTTGTTATGGCTATATTGTAATACGAGCCATATTGTTATACTGTCTCCGGGCCGTTGGCAGCTGGGCTATGAGCCGATCGCCCCCGAGGAAGCGCCGGAGCCAGCAGGCTAACAATTTAACCATTCAACAACCAGTACATCGTACTTCCGCACCGGAAGCCATGCGCTGCGAACTCCCCTCCTTTGGAGGGGTTGGGGGAGGCTTTAAAACAGCCCACTCACCCGTCCCTTCTCCAGCGCCCGCCTTCCAATATGCCCGAAGAAGCGCACCGCTTCGATAAGGTTGGCGAAGCGCTCATCCCGTGTATGGCCTTTCTTATAGCGGGCGTAGATCTGCTGGACGATCACGCCGATCTTGAAAGCGCCATAGACATAATAGAACAAGGCGTTCTTTATTTCCCTTCCTGTTTGGGCTGCGTATCGTTCTACCACCTCCGCCCGCGTCAGGTTGCCGGGCAGCCAGGTGAGGTTGCCGGCGGCGAGGGGCATCATGCGGGCTTCCGGGCCTTCGGTCCAGTAAGCCAGAGAGGCGCCGAGGTCCATCAGGGGGTCGCCCACGGTGGCCATCTCCCAGTCGAGCACGGCGAGGATGTGGCTGAGGCGGCCTTCCTGTAGCACCAGGTTGTCGTATTTGTAATCGTTGTGGATCAGGCCGGCCGGGCCGTCTGCGGGCCGGTGCTTCTGCATCCATTCCGCCAGCTCATCCATACTGGGGATGGTATCGGTTTCCGCTTTGTAATATCGCCCGATCCAGCCTTCTACCTGTCGGCCAACGTAGCCTTCCGGCTTACCCATATTGATCAGGCCAGTAGCCTCGATATCGATCCGGTGCAGGGCGGCCAGGTTGTCGACCGCGGCTTCGGAGACGGCCCGCATCAGCCGGGGGGCGAGATCGATCTTCTTATGCGCCCCTCCCCGAAGGATGACGCCCTTCACCCGCTCCATGATGTAAAAGGGAGCGCCGATCACAGTTTCGTCCTCACAATAGAGTACCGGCCGGGGTATTTTATCATAAATGCCTTCCAGGGCCTTCAGTACCCGGTATTCGCGCCCCATATCGTGGGCCGTTTTGATGTCGGCGCCGAAGGGCGGGCGGCGTAGCACGTATTCGCCCTGGCCGGTTTTCAGCAGGTAAGTCAGGTTGGAGTAGCCGCCGGGAAATTGGCGGATGGCCTTCAGCGTAGAAAATCCGGGCCAGTTTTCCCGCAGGTAAGCTTCCAGCTTGTCCTGTTCCAGTTCTTCCCCTTTCCGGATGTCTGTTGCCTGGTCGAGCATTTCTTGGGAATATTGGTGAAAGTGGGAAAGATAGTCAAATGATCGCAGATTCCCCTATGGCGGTTCCAGTGAATTCTTTACCTTAAACGGCATGGAAAAAACCAAGGAAGACCTGCGGCGCCTGCTCCGCCGCATCGATGGCAAAGGCTATAAGGCCTACAAAGATATTCAGGGGCAGTATGCCTGTGATGATTTTGAACTCCATATCGATTATGTTCAGGGCGACCCCTTCGCCTCTCCCAGCCGCCTGCGGGTGCGTGTGGACAACCGCTTCCCGGACTGGGCTTACCAGAACCGCAGCCGTGAAGTAGCCCTGCGCGACTTCCTGGCCCGCCAATTCGCCCGCTGCATCCGGCGTTTCGCTAAAGGCAACCGGGGCAGCGGCAAGAGCGGCGGCATATTCATCGATCAGCCGGGCCAGGAGATACTTGAACGCACTGCAGTTGTTCTGGATGGAGACAAGCTGGAAGCCCGTTTTCAGGCAGGCCTGCCCGCATTCGGCCGCCGCATCGCCGGGCAGCAGGCCGCCGCCATCCTGCTGGACGAACTGCCCGCCATAGCCGGCCACAGCCTCTTTCCCGAGCCTCTCGACGAAGAGGTGCTGCTCAACCACCTGCTGGTTAACGAAGATGCGGACGCCCTGCGCAGCCACCTGGACGGGCTGGGCCTGGTTGCCTTCGTTGCCAACGGCGCCCTGCTGCCCCGCGCCAGCGGCGTCGACCCGCGCCCCCTGGAGGGCGGCCTTCCCTTCCGCTCTCCCGAAAACATGGAAGTGGACATACAGCTGCCCAACCGCAGGCTCACGGGTATGGGCATCCCAAAGGGCATCACCCTGATCACCGGGGGCGGCTACCATGGCAAGTCCACCCTGCTGCGCGCCATCGAGCTGGGCGTTTACAACCACATCCCCGGCGACGGGCGGGAGTTCGTCGTGGCCAACCGCCATGCCGTTAAGATACGGGCGGAGGACGGCCGCTTTGTGGAAAAGGTGAACATCAGCCCCTTCATCAACAACCTCCCGCAGTCGGTAGATACGCTTCGTTTTTCCACCCGGAATGCCAGCGGCAGCACCTCCCAGGCGGCCAACGTGATGGAAGCCCTGGAGGCCGGCGCCCGGGCCCTGCTCATCGACGAGGATACTTCGGCCACCAACTTTATGATCCGCGACCACCGCATGCAGCAGCTGGTGCCCAAAGAGCGCGAGCCGATCACGCCTTTTGTCGACAAGGCGCGGCAGCTGTACGACGAGTTGGGCGTTTCCTCCATCATCGTGGTGGGCGGCTCCGGCCTGTACTTCGACATTGCCGACCGGGTGCTCTGCATGGTGGAATACGAGCCCCAGGACCTCACCGAGCGCGCCCACGAGATCGCCAGCGCCCATCCGCAGGACAGGGCGAATGAAGGAGGCCAGGATTTCGGCGCCCTGCCCCGGAGGGTTCCCATTCCCGAGAGCATCGACGCCCAGAAGGGCAGGCGAGAAAAGGTGCGCGCCTTCGGCATCCGCAGCCTGCAGTTCGGCGCCGAGGAGATCGCCCTTTCCGCCGTCGAGCAACTGGCAGACAACAGTCAGCTCAACGCCATCGGCGACGCCCTGCTCTACGCCCGAAAGTATATGGACGGGCGCCCCCTGGTGGAAGCGCTGGATCAGGTAATGGCCGACATTGAAAAGGATTCCCTCGATGTGCTGAGCCGGCGGAAGGAAGGGCACTACGCCGTTTTCCGCAAGCTGGAGCTGGCTGCGGCGCTGAACCGGCTGCGGAGTTTGCGGGTGGAATGAGATATTCCAGATTTTCCAAATCTGGAATATCTCATTCTCTCATTTTGCATCCCGGAAGGCCGAAGGAGTTATCCCTGTTTCCTTTTTGAAGCGTTTGGTAAAGGTGGGATGGTCGGCGAAACCAAGCCGGTATGCCACCTCCACAACAGGAAGGCCCAGTTGAAGAAGCTGTTTGGAGCGTTCTATTTTTTGTTGCAGGAAAAACTGATAGGGGCTCGCCCGGTAAACCGCTTTGAATGCCCGCACCAGGGCGTATTTCGACAGTAAGGCGGCCCGGGCGATCTCATCCAGGCTGAGCGGCCGGCCGATATTGTCCAGCATAAACTCGCGGGCCCGCTCCAGGCGGTGATAAATTTCAATGCGTGTGCCGGGCCTGACGGCCTGGATGAGGTGCAAACGGCGCCAATGGACTGCCTGGGACTGGCAGAGGCGGAAAGACAACGCATAGAAAAGCTCCTCCCAGTTGGCATAACCGGAAGGGGCATTGGCCAGGCCGGCCACAAAACGCCCGAACGGAGAATGCCCCGCAGGGATTACTTTTTCCAAAAAGTGAGGTATGGCTTTGTCATCAGGATAAAAAGGTTCAACCGGAAACTCGGTGGTGAGGTGGGTATTGACCACCTCTTTCAGAATGTTTTCCGCAATGAAAATGGATAGCCCTTCGGTAAGTTGATCCGTTTCATTGCGGCTCAAAACCGTCTCTTTTGGGTTGACGACCAGATAATGGCCGGGGGGGATGCGGTGGTCCTTACCATCGAAGCTGTAACATTCTTTGCCGCCGCCTATGGCGTATTTGATGGATAAACGCGTATCGTACGTCCGGTGCTCGAATGCTGCGGTTGAAGAACGAAATATCTTATTGTCGAAGTTGCCGTCAAAATCCTTGAAAAAGGAATCGTCGGTTAGCCTGATCCATCCGTTTGCCTGCCCTTTCATATCGTTTCCGGCGGTTATTACCTAATGATGTGGCTTTAATAAGCTAATTAAAATTAACACTTTTAACACCATTAGCGTGTATGCTGCATTGCCAAAACGGAAATTTGGGCGGTTACTTGAGGAAAGTTGTAAAAGGAGGGGCGCAGGTGTTCCGGGGTGCTGTCCGCAGGGGCAGACAAGCCTTTGATTTCAAACCAGCTCTACCCGCACCGGCACTCC
>JAGFJE010000044.1 GCA_024103175.1 Phaeodactylibacter sp. | reverse complement strand
AACCTGGCGGCCCAGTCCTTCCTGGAGCCGCGCCTGCAGGCCGGCGACGAGGTGGTGATCTCCTACATGGAGCACCACGCCAACCTCATCCCCTGGCAGATGGCCTGCCGGCGGCAGGGAGCGAACCTACGGGTCATCCCTATGGATGAGAACGGCGTGCTGGACCTGGCCGCTTACCGCGAAATGCTCTCCGCCCGCACCCGTATGGTTGCCCTGGTGCATGTTTCCAATACGCTGGGCACCATCAATCCCATCGAAGAGATGATCGCCCTGGCCCATCGGCAGGGCATTCCTGTGCTGGTGGACGGCGCCCAGAGCATCGCCCATTTCCCGATCGATGTACAGGCGCTGGATGCAGATTTCTTCGCCTTCTCCGGCCACAAGATGTTCGGCCCGACCGGGGTAGGAGTTCTGTACGGCAAGGAAGAGCACCTGGCGGCTATGCCTCCCTGGCAGTTCGGCGGAGATATGATCCGCGATGTGGCCTTCGAAGAGACCATCTTTGCGGAGGCGCCCCAACGGTTCGAGGCCGGCACGATGCCCATCGCCGGGGTTATCGGGATGGGAGTTGCCGCAGATTTCTTACAGGCATTGGATAAGAATGAAATTCAACAGCACCTGAAAACGCTGGGCGCAGCCGCCCGGGAAGCGCTCAACGAGATAGAGGGCCTGCGGGTGATCGGAAATGCCGGACAGGCCACCGCTATCGTTTCCTTTGTAATGGAAGATGTCCATCCCCACGACGTGGCCACCTTCCTGGCCGAAGATCAGATTGCCGTCCGCGCCGGCCACCACTGCACCCAGCCGATCATGGATTTCTTCGAAATCGCCGGCACCACCCGGGCGTCCTTCTCCATTTACAATGAACTGTGGGAAGTTGAACACCTGGCCGAAAGCCTTAAACGAATACAACAATTCTTCTCATGAACGATCGCCTCAAGCAACTCTACCAGTCCGTCATCCTGAAGCACCACAAGGAGCCGGTACACTTCGAAGAAAATGAAGCGGCAACCTACACCCTGGAAGCGTACAACCCCCTGTGCGGCGACAAATACCGGCTGTTCTTCGAACTGGAAGGCGGAAAGGTCAGCCGGATGAGCTTCCACGGCTACGGCTGCGCCATTTCCAAAGCATCGTCCTCAGTACTGGTCAAGAACCTGGAAGGCCTGCCGGTAGAGGAAGCTCTGCTGCAATGCCGCATCTTCCACGCCCTGCTGCAGGAAGAAGCCGCCGCTGCGCCTTCAGACAATGAAGAATTTACCGCCTTTACTGCCGCCCGCTCCTTCCCCGGCCGCATGAAGTGCGCCACGCTGAGTTGGGACGAGATGGAGCGGTTCCTGGAGGAGAAAACCAAAAGTTGATCATTACTTGTGATATAATCTCATTCACCGAAGGCCGGCGAACAAGGCGTTTGTTCCGGATCGTTATTGCTATACTCAACGGCAATAGGTTTTGTGCATTTGTGGGTGGATTTCCCCTTTAGGGGATTTGAGGGGCTGGGAGGGCTAATGCACAAAACCTACTGCAACCAAGTATATAATGAGAAACCGGCTCAGAATGAGCCTCCAGGCCAGCGAGTAAAAAACAACCTGTAAACGAGGAAGCATCCACCGCCCCCAGCGAGACATTGTTCCGATTTCCGCCCCGTCTTCGCTGCCCTCAGCCGGGCAAGCCCGTCTTCGCTGCGCTCCGCCGGGTAAACTTCCGATTTCCGACTTCCGACTTCCGATTTCCGACTTCCGATTTCCGACTTCCGACTTCCGCCTTCCGCCTTCCGCCTTCCGACTTCCGCCTTCCGCCTTCCGATTTCCGCCTTCGACATCACCTCACCCGTTCCAGCGAAAACTCCACATCCACATTCCCGCTGAAGGTCAGTAAGCCGTAATAGGGTGCATTCAGCCGCAGGTCCTTCAGGTTGATGATGAAGGAATCCGCTCCCAGGTCGTCGTCATCGCCGGCATCTCTTTCCTTCAGCCATCCGTCCACTTTGATGTAATCCGTGGCGTAGTCCGGCCGGTACAGCTCCGGGTCGGCCGTGATGCTCAGGCCGTACTCCTGGCCCTCGTGGATCTCCCAGGCGTCGTCCCGGGAGCGGCTCCATTCCGCCTTGGGGCCGGTGGCGCTGCCATTGACATACGCCCGGCCGGTGATGCGGCCGTAGATCTCGGGGTCGCCGATCTCGGGGCAGTCGTTGCACTTCAGCGAAGTGATCCGGATGCGGTACTTCGGATAGGCCAGGTCGCAGGTACGCACAGTGTATTCGGATGTCAGGACGACAGAAGCCACCGGGGTGCCTGCTTTGAGGTACCGCAGCTTGTAGGACAAGGGCGCTCCGGGCGATTCCTTGGAGTAGTTCCCGCCTTCGGCAATGTAGTTGTACACCTCGCCCGGGCCGTTGACGATCTGGGCCGCCGAAGCCGCCGAACCGCCGATGACCACGGCCTTGATGTTGGACGAGTTAATGGTTTGCTGATATTCGGTATCGATCGACCCGTCGCCGGCAGCGAAAGCGGCGTTGAAGGCGGCGCTCACTTCGGTAAAGCTCCGGTTCGTTTCAACGGTGTACAGCACCATACGGCCGTACGCCATGGAGGCTACATAGACGGGGCTGGCCGAACCGAAGGTGCTGATCTCCGGCAGGGACCTGAAAAGATCACTGGGGCCGGCCGGCGGGTCCATGTCGATGGTATAGTACGTCTGTATGTACTTGATGAGGAATCTGTTGCTGTAGGTAGACTGGCTGAAGTTGAATGCCGCCGACACGCTGTTGCCCGCCGAACGATAGTTGGCGCCCAGGGCCACCCTCAGGTGTTGCTCGGAATATACCTCCGAGATCTCAAAGTTCAGCTTGGCCGGCGTAGCGGACGTCACCTCCTGGTCGAGTATGGACTTGATGCTCTCCCGTACGGTGGACAGCTTGGGGTCCTCGACCTCCACCACCGGGCTGCCGCTGAGGTTCTGAAGGGAGATAGATAAGGTAATGGGGGTTCTGTCGGCTATAATCGGAATGTATTCCCCGGTGGGGATGGACGCCCCCAAAAGCATGGCCCCGGGATAGATCACATCGGTGGTGGGGTCCAGGGCCAGCATTTCATCGAAGCCGGGGGCCACCTTGTAGGTGGTGGTGTAACATTCCAGAGCGGGGTCGGCCTCGTCCCGCGCGGCGTTGCTTGTCCCCTGCTCGACGGGCTCGGGAATCTCCTCCGGTTGGACAAACGGGCCAAGGTTATTGATCTCTACATTAAAGGTGGTGATGTCTTCCGTTGAGGGCCCTTCGTTTTCTTCCTTGTTGCAGGAAAAGGACAACAATACGAATGCAAATAGGGTGAGGTACAGTGCTGGTTTGGTAAACATAGGTATTCAATTTTTTTAGTTGCCACAAACCTATGCTTAGGAGGCAGATACCGCAATTTATGGGGGTGGACAAAAGGTGGACAGGGGGATCTCAGGGCAAAAAGCCCCGGTGGAGAG
>JAGFJE010000288.1 GCA_024103175.1 Phaeodactylibacter sp. | reverse complement strand
CTTGCTCAGGCTGATCAGCGCACTTTTGGTTTTGGCGAGCAGCACCAGCCCCCGGGTCGGCACGTCGATGCGGTGGACGGCCACCGGGCGGGGCAGGGCGTCGGGCTCGTCGCTCGGCTGCTCGGTTCCGGCCACGGCATTTTCCACCGTCTTGATCCTGTCGCCGTTGACGGCGATGCCGGCGGGCTTGTTGACGATCAGCAGGTGATCGTCCTCGTAAACCACCTCCATGTCCATATCGAAATCCCGGGCTTCGGAAATGCCGGCGCCCCGCAGCTCGAGGCGGTCGCCGGGCTTCACGGTAGCCTCCGGGCGGGCGGGCCGGCCGTTGTGGAGCAGGCGCCCGCCGACGATGGCCTTCTTCACGGCGGTCCTGCTGCCGAGGAGGGGGAAGGCGCGGGAGCAGTACTCTACAATACTGGTATTGGATGATACCTTTCGCACCTGATGGGCCTTGTATTTTTTTCCTTTGCGTGGCATGGTGGGAGAAGATAGGGAATTTTTTTGGAACGCGAATGACGCGCCTGCCTGCCGCAAGGTGCGGCCTTGCAGGCAGGTATCCGGCGCCCGACTGCGGCACAGCAGGCGGACAGGGATTTTCGCGGATTTCACCGGGCCTGCACCCTAGTGAAAGCGAAACGAATTAACGGGTGAATTTAAGCTACTGTGAACCAGGACGTTAAGGGGCACGAAATCGCCCGTTAATTCGGTCTAGTCGCACTAGCAGCTGTTAAAGGAGGAGTTTTTGTTCTACCGTTTCTGTCTTTCCTTTCAGCTAATGTGGGGGTCAAAGGCATTTCACCTAAAAATATAGCCTATGAAACGATGGATGTATGTATTGGTTGCCGGCCTGACGGCCTTCGCTTTCAGTTGCCAGAAGGACAGCCTGCCCGGTATCAGCAATGAAGAGCTGGCGCTGCGGGGGCCGGGCGATGAGGTGTCAACGTTCACCCTGATGAAAAACTTTAAAACCAGCTACGAGCTTTTTGAAGTTGACGCGCTGCCGGATGAGGAGGCCCTGAACGGACTGGAGCCTCCCAAAGGCTATGTGCCCAGGATGTATTCCATGAATGGAACGGCAAATTTCCTGGGAGAGCTGGCGCCCGGCATGAGTTATGAGATCCATTTCCTGCCGCCGGATGCCGACCTGAATAAGGACACGGTCGAAGCCTGGGCCTGCGGCCGCCTTTTGAGCCGGGAAAACATCGGCGCCCTGCGGTATGTCGGGCAATGTACCTGGTATCCCGATGGCCGGAGAGAATCAACGTACCGGTTTTTCCGGGGCACGGGCTGTTTCGGGGAGGTAAGCGGCTGGATGGAAGGCCAAGGCCTTGCCAAAAATGAAGGGGCGTATATGAAGCTGGAGGCCGGCGGTAAGATCTCTATGCCGCTGTTTGAGGCAGAATCCTCTCCTCCGGAAGATCTTTGATGTATGTTTTGGTCCAGGGGGCCTCTACTTCGCCTGCCGCCCGGGGCCTGTTTTCTGAATATGGATGTTAAAACTGTGCAGGCGTGGCTGGGCGTGCTTCAGGCCAGCTACATTGTCTTTCTGTTGCCTCCTTTTTACAAAAATTTCAACAAACGGTTGTTAAAAGCCCCAAACTTTACTTCTACGATACCGGCCTACTGGAAGAAACTAACCGGAACAGCAGGAGGAATAGTGTTTTGCGGAGGAGAAGTACGACAGGAGCGCTCAACGGGCTTCAATGTGGAATCCTGGAGAGCGCTCGGAATCACTTCGGCGGTTGAAAATTGTCCGTTGCCCGGAGCCTCCGTTTAGGCCGGCAACGGACAATTTCCAACCCATAACCTAAAACTCCGCATTGCCCGGCGTACGCGGGAAGCCGATCACATCACGGATATTGCCCATGCCGGTGATGAACTGCACCATGCGCTCGAAGCCCAGCCCGAAACCGGCGTGGGGGCAGCCGCCGAACTTGCGCAGCTCGAGGTACCACCACAGTTCCTCTTCGGGAATACCCATCTCGTGCATGCGCTGCACGAGCACATCGTGGCGCTCCTCGCGCTGGGAGCCGCCGATGACTTCGCCGATGCCGGGAAAAAGTACATCCATAGCGGCGACGGTGCGGCCCGGCACTTCCGGGTTTTCCTCATTGAGGCGCATGTAGAAGGCCTTGATGCTGGCCGGGTAGTTCCGCACGATGACCGGTTTCTTGAAGTGCTTCTCCACCAGATAGCGTTCGTGCTCGGCCTGCAGGTCTTTTCCCCATTCCACATCGTATTCGAACTTGCCTTTTTTGTAGGGCTTGGAGTTGCGCAGGATGCGGACGGCCTCCGTGTAGGTGATGCGCTCGAATTCGTTGTCTACCACAAAGCGCAGGGTTTCCGTCAGGCCCATAGGGCGGCGCTGCTCTTTGGGCATGTTCTTCTCCTGGTTCTGAATGCGCTGGTCGAGGAAAGCCAGCTCATCGGCGTAGTTGTCGAGAACGTAACGGATGAGGTACTGGCAGAAGTCCTCCGCCAGGGCCATGTTGTCGT
>JAGFJE010000781.1 GCA_024103175.1 Phaeodactylibacter sp. | reverse complement strand
GCGCCCACTTCTTGGAAGCCGAGCATGAGGTCTTTAATGGCGTTGGGGATGTTGGTTGGGTTGGAATTCATCAAACCAACGGCCAGTGCTAATTTGATCTTCCGGATGTTCATTTTGGATATGTTTTAGTTGGGTGAAATTGCTTATTCATAAAACTGAAATATCCGGAAGGATGTTGCGGGGAAAAGATTAAAGGATTGTTAAAAATTTACGGGGCGCCTGAAAGCGGCCCGTCCGAAAAAAGAGAGGTTTGGCCTTCCGGCTCAAACCTCTCTGTATAGCGTGAAAAGTAAAAGTCGAACGCTTCCGTCAATCCACATTATCGTGGAGGAAGGAATTGCCGGTGGTTCGGATCTCCGGCTCGTCATCGTCGGAGATGGTCCACTTGGAGCGGGCCTGCTCGGAGGAGTCGGGCACATCATCCAGGCCGACGCCGCGGCGCATATAGGCCGGCTCGTTCTCCAATTCGATGACCGCCTTGGGGTTACTGAGCTTCACCCGGTGGCTGCGCAGCTTTTCCCGGCGTTTCTGTTCCTCTTCCATGCGCTTGCGGCGCTCTTCCTCCCGTTGCTCCTTGTCCTCATCTTTGAGGTAGGGTTCCTGGTAAGAATAGCGGTTGCGGTATTTCTCGGTGGAAGCGGGTATGTCATCGAACTCAAAAGTATTGGCCTTGTCCTCTTCTTCTTCGAAGCCGATATCGGAAAGGCCCTTCTTCTTCTTTTCGGAAAGTTCATCATCCAGGGACACGATGATGCGGCCACTGTCGGGCTTGCTCATCCGCGGCGGCTTGCGGTGTTCGAAGCCGGTGGCAATGACGGTGACGGCGATCTTATCGCCGAGGGATTCATCGTAACAGTTACCCCAGATGAGGTCTGTCCCATAGCCGGCTTCCTCCTGCACAAACTCGGTGATCTCGAATATCTCGTCCATGGTCACTTCCTTGGTGCCGGAGGTGATGTTGAGGAGGATATGCTGAGCGCCCTGAATGTCGTTGTCTTCCAGGAGAGGAGAATGCAGGGCGTCGTCGACGGCGCGCTTGGCGCGGTCATCACCGGCGGCGGCGGCGGTACCCATGATGGCGACGCCGCTGTCGCGCATAACGGTATTGACGTCCTCAAAGTCCACGTTCACATAGCCCGGCACGGTGATGATCTCTGCGATGCCCTTGGCGGCCGTAGTCAGGATATTGTCGGCGTGGGCGAAAGCTTCCGAGATAGACAGGTTGCCGTGGATCTGCCGCAGTTTGTCATTGGAGACCACGATCAGGGTATCGACGTGCTTTTTCAGCTCTTCGAGGCCTTCTCCTCCCTGGGATATTCGGCGCCGCCCCTCAAAGGTAAAAGGAAGGGTAACGATACCGACGGTAAGGATGTCCATTTCCTTAGCAGTTTTGGCGATGATGGGCGCGGCGCCGGTGCCGGTCCCCCCCCCCATGCCTGCCGTGATGAACAACATGCGGCAGTTGTTTTCCAGGTAACGGCGCACATCTTCGATGGACTCTTCACAGGCCATCTTGCCGATATTTGGCTTGGAGCCGGCTCCCCGCCCTTCGGTCAGGTTGGGGCCGAGCTGAATTCTGGTAGGCACCTTGCTCAGTTCCATAGCCTGGGCATCGGTATTGCAGACCGCAAAGTCCACACCAACGATACCCTGCTTGAACATGTGGGTCACGGCGTTGCTGCCGCCTCCCCCTACGCCCAGCACCTTTATGATCGGGCTTTCATCCTTAGGCAAATCAAATACCATAACTGCTAGTTTTTAATGTTTTGCCGGGCTTTTGAGGTTATTTTTCTCTACAATTCAGCCCAACAGGATCAATTATTTGTTCTGTATCAGCGTCTTTTTTGTAGTTGCCGCGCACTAGAACTCATTATCCGGTTCCGCCTCGAACCATTCCTTGGTCTTGCGGAACAATTGCTCATACCACTTGCCGGAGGGGTCGTCCTCGTATTCCTCCTCTTCTTCATTCACCATTGCGGGAATATGGAGGCGGCCGGCCTCCAGGTCATCCAGGCCTTTCATGAGCAGGCCGACGCCGGTGGCGTAGATGGGGCTGCTCAGCTGCTCGTGGTAGCCGTGGGCCAGGTGCTCCACCGGCACGCCGATGCGGGTGCTCATACCGGTATGGTACTCTGTCAGCTTATCGATGTGGTTGAGCAGCGCCCCTCCTCCGGTCAGCACGATGCCGGCGATCAGCTTGCGCTCAAAACCGGAACGGCGGATCTCCCAAAGCACATAATCCAGGATCTCTTCCACCCGCGCCTGTATGATGCGTGCGAGGTTCTTCTCCGAAACTTCCTTATGGTCGCGCCCTCTCAGGCCGGGGATGGTGATGATGCGGTTATCGTATACTTCATCGGCCAGAGCAGCCCCGAACTTGATCTTCAGTTTTTCGGCCTGCTGCCCCATAACGGTACAGCCTTCCTTGATGTCTTTGGTGATCACGTTACCGCCAAAGGGGACGACTGCCGTATGCCGGATGATGCCGTCCTTGAAAATGGTGATATCGGTAGTGCCGCCCCCCATATCCACCAGGGCCACTCCGGCTTCTTTCTCCTCCTCGCTCAGCACGGCGGAGGCCGAGGCGATGGGTTCCAGCGTCATGTTGGATACCCGGAGCCCGGTGCGCTCCACACAGCGGTAGATGTTGTTGGATGCCGAGATCTGTCCGGTAATGATATGGAAGTTGGCCTCCAGCCGGATGCCGGACATGCCGATCGGGTCGGTGATGCCCTGCTCATTGTCCACCGTATATTCCTGCGGAATGACGTGGAGGATCTTGTCTCCGGGCGGCAGGACCAGCTTGTACATATCGCTGATCAGCCGGTCGATGTCCCGCTGGCTGATCTCGGTATGGTCGTTATCGCGGGTCAGGATGCCGCGGTGCTGCAAGCTCTTGATGTGCTGGCCGGCAATGCCGACATGCACCACTTTGAAATCCGTGCCGGCAGAACGCTGCGCCGAGGCCACCGCTTCGGAGATGGCTTTCACCGTCTTTTCAATATTGGAGACCACGCCTCTCAGAACGCCCTCGGAGTTCACCTTGCCGAAGCCCACTACCTCGAGCTTGCCGTGGCGGTCGCGGCGGCCTGCGATCGCGCAGACCTTGGTCGTTCCAATATCCAGCGCAATGGCCAGTTCCGATTTGTTGTGATTAGTGTCCATCATGCGCATTTTTAATTTTGGTTCTTTAGTTGATTGTAGTTTTCGCTGTTATTCGTTATCGTTTTTTGCAGACCACCTGCCCGTCGTACTGCAGGCTAACCTCGGAGTATCGGTTCCAGCCTCTTTCTTCCCGGGGCAGCGCTTCCTTGTAAAAGGCCTTGAGGCGCCTGAGTTTTTTCTCCGGCTCCTCGAATTTTCCGAAGAGGACCTTGTGGTTACCGACCTTGGGAACCAGCGTGATCTCTCCCCGGTTGCTAACATGCGCCTGTTCCACCAGGGCATTGAGGAACTCATCTTTCCGGATCATTTCCGCCAGCAGGAAGATGTCCTTCAGGTTATTGCGCTTGCGGCTCAGGAATTTGGCTTCGTGCGGGGGCAGGTTGCCCGTAGCGACGGCCACCTTGGCCGTGAAGTGTGGAGACAAAGGCATTTTTTTGCCTGCGTCGTCCAGGTAATAATTCAGGCCGTTGTTGTCCATGACCCGCAATACCGGCTGCCGTTGTATCACCCCGATTTTTATCCGGTTGTCGGCGGTAATGTAAACGTCGGCATCCAGGATGAAGGGCTCCTTTTCGAGGACTTCCTCGAGGCGCCGCACATCGACCGAGCCGAGGGCCCGGCCTTCCATGCGGTAGCCGAAACTGCGCTCGATAGCCAGCTGCACCTCCTGGCTGTTGATCAGGAACTCGCCGCTGGGCAGAGGCTGGATCTCGATACCCAGCCCGGACACCGGGCTGGCCTCCTTGCGCTCCACCGCCGAGATCACCACGACGGCGCCAAGGACCACCAACACGCCCCAGCCGATCCGCTTCAGGGTTGTGAGTGTTTCCGTACTGATATGCAGGCTCCTGATCATAAATGCCGGTTATCTTCGAAATAAGCTTTTAACGTTTCTCTGAATGTATCAATATCGCCGGCGCCCAGGGTAAGCAATATTTCCGGATGGGCGCGTTCTACCGCTTCCATCAGGTTTGCCTTGCTTACCAGGCGCTTGTTCGGGTTTTTCATTTTGCCCAGCAGCCACTGGGCGGTAACGCCCTCGATGGGCAGTTCCCGCGCCGGGTAGATCTCCATGAGCAGGGGCTCGTCCAGCTCGTCCAGCGCCTCTGCAAAACCGCCGGCAAAATCGCGGGTCCGCGAGTAGAGGTGCGGCTGGAAAATGCCGGTTAACCGCTTCCCGGGGAACAGCTCGCGGGCGGCGCCAATAGCCGCCTTTAGCTCCGAAGGATGATGGGCATAGTCATCGATGTATGCCCTGTCTTCCGAACGGTACAGCACTTCAAACCGGCGGCGGATGCCGCGGAAGGTGCGCAGGCCAACGCGAATGTCCTGCTCCCCTACCCCGAGCTGCAGCGCTACCGTCATGGCAGCCGTTGCATTCTCTACGTTGTGGCGGCCCGGCATGGCCAGCTGCAGCCCGTCGATGCGGTGAGCGGGGCTGCGGTAGTCGAAGGTAAAAAAGCCATTCTCTACCCGGACATTTTCGGAGCGGTAGTCACCGCCGCCGATGCCGTAACTCTCCACAAAGGGCAACTCGCCGAGCTGTTCCCGCCATTGATGGTGGATATACAGCCGCCCGCCCTTTTCCACTTTGGCGGCAAAGGGCCGGAAGCCCGTCTCCAGGAGGGTTTCCGGGTCGCCGTAGATGTCCAGGTGGTCGGCATCCATCGACAGGATGACCGCCACATTGGGGCTGAGGTGCAGGAAGGAACGGTCGAATTCGTCTGCTTCCACGACCACCCAGTCCGATTTCCCTTCGACAAAATTGGAGCCGAAGTTGGCGGCGATGCCTCCCAGGAAGGCCGTACAATCAATACCCCCACAACGCAGTAAATAGGTCAAAATAGAGGAGGTGGTCGTTTTCCCGTGGGTGCCGGCCACTGCAATGGTTTTCATGCCGCGGCTGATGATGCCCAGCACCTCGGCCCGCTTTTTCACGGGAAGGCCCTGCTCCCGCAAATAGGCGAGCTCCCGGTGCGTTGCCGGCACCGCCGGGGTGTAGACCACCAGGCTCACCCCTTCGGGCACCTGGTTTACATCCTCCGTATAATGTATGTTCATCCCCTCTTCCACCAACTTTTTGGTGAGCAGGGTTTCTGTTCGGTCGTATCCGTGTACTTCGGCGCCTCTTCCGTGGAAGTACCGCGCCAGGGCGCTCATGCCGATCCCTCCGATTCCGATGAAGTACACCTTCTTTATATCTTCCAGTTTCATGGCTTCTCAGAATTATGTTGGGCCAGTTTCAGCACCTCCTCCGCGATGCGGGCGGCGGCGTTGGGCATGGCCAGCTTCCGGATATTCCGGCTCAGCTGTTCCCTGGCTGCTTGGTCGCCGAGCAGTTCCAGGGCTTTGGCAACGGCCAGTTCGCCGGCGTCCTCATCCCGGACGATCCAGGCGGCGCCGGCATTCACCAGCGCCATGGCGTTTTTTGTCTGGTGGTCCTCCGCCACGTTAGGCGAAGGGATGAAAATGGCCGGCTTGCCGGCGAAGTACAGCTCCGAGATCGTCAGCGCCCCCGAGCGGCAGACGATGACATCCGCCATTGCATAGGCCAGGTCCATCCGGTCGATGAAGGCCTGCGCCTTCACGTTAGGCAACCGGGCGGTTTCGCACTGGCCGAACGATTCTTCGTAGAGCGCTCCGTACTGCCAGAGCAACTGCACGTCCGGATGCGCTCTCAGCTGGGCGGCGTTGGCTGCCAAAGCCTGGTTGACCGACCTGGCGCCCAGGCTTCCCCCAAAGGCAAGCAGTATGGGCTGTCCGGGGTCCATCCCGAAGTAAGCGGCGCCCTCCTCGCGGGTGGCCCGGCTTTCCTGCAGCGTCTTGCGCACCGGGTTCCCGGTGAAAATGATCTTATCGGCCGGAAAAAAGCGCTCCATTCCCTCGTAGGCCACGCACACCTTATCTACCTTATTGGCCAGCAAGCGGTTGGTCACCCCTGCGTAGGAGTTCTGTTCCTGGATCAGGGCCGGCAGCCCGCGCCGGTAGGCCACTTCCAGCAGGGGGCCGCTGGCAAAACCGCCGACGCCCACCGCCACATCCGGCTGGAAGCGGCCGACGATGCGCCAGGCCTTCCACAAGCTGCCCAGCAGCTTGACGGGGAACAGCAAATTCCGCAATGTCAACTGGCGGTGAAAACCGCTGATCCACAGCCCTTCGATGGGGTATCCCGCTTTCGGGACCTTCTCCATCTCCATCTTGCCTTTTGCCCCTACGAAGAGGATTTCGGCATCGGGCTGCTTTTCTTTTATCGCATCGGCAATGGCGATGGCGGGGAAAATATGGCCGCCGGTGCCGCCGCCGGAAATGATTATTTTCGTTTTTGGGCTCAAAGTCATAGTTTAACTGACGGACTCAATGTACTTGCTCACGCTCAGAATGATCCCGAAGGAAATGCAGGTGAACAGGATAGAGGTACCCCCCATACTGATCATGGGCAGGGTAACGCCCGTCACCGGCACCAGGTGAACCGACACGGCTATGTTGATGAAGGCCTGCAGCACAAGGCTGATGCTCAGCCCTATGGCCAGCATGGCTCCGAAGGCCTTGGGGCTTTTAGTCACCAGGCGCGTCGCCCGGAAGAACAAAAGCACGTACAGCAGAACGAGCATGGCGCCGGTAAATATCCCGTATTCCTCTATAATGATGGCGTAGATAAAATCGGAATAGGGCGAGGGCAGGTAATTTCGCTGTATGCTGTTACCCGGCCCCAGGCCCAGCCATTCGCCATTCGCCATGGCGATCTTGGCCTGCTGCACCTGATAGCCGCCATCCGGCTTATCCACAAAATCGCGAACCCGGTTGATCCAGGTTTCGGAGCGGACCACCTCCGGAAAAAACTCCCCGAGCAAAATCAACATGGCAAAGACCACAATGCCCAACAGCAACAGCAGGACGATGTACTGCATGGCGACCCTTCCCACAAACATCATGGCCACACAGGTAAAGAACAGCAGTATGGCCGTTGAAAGGTCGGCCGGTGCGATCAGCCCGCAGATGAGCAGCACCGGGAGGATTATGGGAATAAAGGCGCTGTTGAAATCTTTGATGTAATCCTGCTTGCTGGATATGGCGCGGGCAACGAACAGGATGAGCGCCAGTTTCGCAAAGTCCGACGTCTGAAAAGTGATGCCGACAAAAGGCACCTCGATCCAGCGGCGGGCGTCGTTGATATCCGCTCCTAAAAAGATGGTGTACAACAACAGCGGGACCGCCAGGGCCAGCAGATAAGGCGCCGCCTTGGAGTACTTGAGATAGTGCATCAGGTGCGCCAGGTAGGCCAGGAACAACCCGCCGGCCACGATCATGAAGTGCTTCAACAGCGGAGCTTCGGTGTTTCCCCCCATCTCCCGGTAGGCCAGAGTTCCCGTAGAGCTGTACACAGCCAGGACCGAGAAGACGGACAGCACGGCCATGATGGCCCAGATGGTGCGGTCACCTCTCAATTCAGCATATATTCTCGTTCCCAGCGACATAAATATGTGTTTTCTCTTTTTTTAGTTAATATTGCCCCTACTCCTCCTGAGCACAGCCTCTTTAAACTGCTCTCCCCTGTCCTCATAGTTTTTGAACAGGTCGAAGCTGGCGCATGCCGGCGACAGGAGAACGGCGTCTCCCGGGCGGGCCAGGCGGCTGGCCTTTGCCACCGCTTCTTCGGCGCTGCGTGCTTCCGCAGCGGTAATGCCGGAGAAAGTGTCCAGCAATTTCCGGTTGTCAACCCCCAGGCAAACTAACGCCCGGACTTTTGTTTTTACCAGCTCCATCAGGGGCCCATAATCGTTGCCCTTATCCTGGCCTCCGGCGATCCACACCACCGGTTTATCCATGGCATCGAGGGCAAAAAAGACAGCGTCTACATTAGTAGCCTTGCTGTCGTTGATGTATTCCACCCCGTCGATGAAGGCCACGCGCTCCATGCGGTGGGCCACATTGACAAAGGTATTGAGCCCCCGTTGCAAGGCCTCGTCTTCAGCGCCCCATAGCTTGGCGGCGCTGAGGGCAAACAAGGCGTTCATGAAGTTGTGGCGCCCGCGGAGGCTGCTTTCCCGCATATCGAAGGCGCTGCCTCCTACGTGCAGCTGGTTGTCTTCGGCCATACTGCCGCTGATGGGGTGCAAACGCGGCCGGAGCCGGTGAGTTCGCATGTATCCTCCGATATTTTCGTCATCGGCATTGTAGAGGAACACATCCTCCGGTTGCTGATTCATCGCGATCCGGAACTTCGAGCGGATGTAATTTTCCATCTGATACTCGTACCGGTCGAGATGGTCGGGAGTAATGTTGAGCAACAGGGCAATATCCGGGCGGAAATCCCGGATGCCATCCAGTTGGAAACTGCTGAGCTCAAGCACGTAATACGCATGCTTTTTGTCTTCGCTCAGGCTCCGGGCAAAGCTCTTGCCCACATTTCCGGCCATTCCCGTATCGAAGCCCGCCTCCGTCAGGAGGTGGTGGGCCAGGCGGGTGGTGGTCGTCTTGCCGTTACTGCCGGTTATTCCGATCAGCTTTGCCATCGTATAGCGGCCCGCAAATTCAATTTCTGAAATCACCGGTATGCCTTTGCTTACCAGTTCCTTTATGATCGGCACGTGGTCTGGAATGCCCGGGCTTTTCACCACCTCGCCGGCCTGGCTGATACGCTCCCAGCTGTGCTGCTGTTCTTCGTACGCCACGCCGTGGCTTTCCAGTTCGCGCTTAAACGCTTCCTTGATCGCTCCTCTGTCGGAAACGAAGACATCATGCCCGTGTTTTTTGGCCAGCAGCGCCGCGCCAATTCCGCTTTCGCCGGCGCCGAGGATTGTGAGCTTCATGCGTTATCGTGTATTGGTGTATTGGTGTGTTGGTGTATCGGTGTATTCGGGAAGTCCTGCGCCAGCCAACTTATACACGAATGCACCTAAACACTTATACACTTTCTATTTATCTGATTTTCAACGTAATCATCGTAAACACCGCCAGCAGTATCCCGATGATCCAGAAGCGGATGACGATCTTCACTTCCGAGTATCCTTTTTTCTGGTAGTGGTGATGCAGGGGGGACATCAGGAATATCCGGCGCCCTTCGCCGTATTTTCTCTTGGTGTATTTGAAATAGGCCACCTGAAGGACAACGGAAAGGTTTTCCACCAGGAAGATGCCGCACAGGATAGGGATCAGCAGCTCTTTGCGGAGCAGGATACTCATGGCGGCGATGATCCCACCGAGGGTCAGGCTGCCGGTATCTCCCATAAAGACCTGGGCGGGGTTGGCGTTGTACCAGAGAAAGCCCAGGCAAGCGCCCACAAAGCAGGCGGAAAAGACGAGCAGCTCGCCGGTGCCGGGCAGGTGGAGGATGTTGAGGTAATTGGCGGCGATCGCATTACCGGAAACATAGGCGAATATCCCCAATGTGGCTCCGATGATGCCGGAAACGCCGGTGGCCAGCCCATCCAGCCCGTCGGTCAGGTTGGCGGCATTGGAGACGGCCGTCACCACGAAAATAACCAGGGGGACAAAGAGGAGCCATACCCAGCGGGAGTCCTTTTGATGGCCGAAGGGCAGCAACCAGGCGTAATCCAGGCGGTTGCCTTTCAGGAAGGGCACATTGGTCAGGTTGGCCTTATAGTCCCCTTTTTCCTCAGCCGGCAACATGGGGTTGGCGGCGTTCTCGATCAGGATCGTGTCGCCGACGATCTCCGTGTAGCCCAGTTCACCGGCCTCTTCGACATCCAGCCGCACGACTATGCGGTCACTCAGGATCATGGCCAGGGCGATGAGCAGGCCCAGGCCAACCTGGCCGAGCACCTTAAAATGCCCGCGCAGGCCCTGTTTGTTTTTGAGGAACACCTTGATGTAATCGTCGATGAAGCCGATGGTGGCCATCCAGATGGTGCTGATAATGAGGAGGACGATGTAGACGTTGTCCAGCCGGCCGACCAGCAGGCAGGGAATAATGATGGCCATGATGATGATCACCCCCCCCATGGTAGGCGTTCCTTCCTTTTGCTTTTCGCCGGCAAGGCCGAGTTCCCTGACGGTCTCTCCCACCTGCAGGCGCCCGAGGAAGCGGATGATCCGCCCGCCGAAGATCATAGAGATCGTCAGGGAGAGGATAGCCGCTATTCCCGCCCGGAAAGTGATGTAATGGAAAAGCCCGGCGCCTTTAATATCACCGAACTGGGAAGTCAACCAATCTACGAGTTCAATCAGCATGTTTGTTATATTGAGGTAAGGCCCCAAAAATAGGAATTCCCTGCTGCAAAGCGCGATGAACGCCTTGTTGATCGCAAAAGAATTTTAAGGCTGCTCTGCCAGGGCTTCGGCGAGCACCGCCTTATCGTCGAAGGGATGCCGTACGCCTTTTATCTCCTGGTACTTCTCATGGCCCTTACCGGCCACCAGGATGATGTCTTCATCCTGCGCCAGGCGGCAGGCCGTACGAATGGCTTCCCGCCGGTTGGTAACTGCCAGCACCTTGCCGGAGGCGTAGGGCGGCACGCCGGCCTCCATGTCTGCGATGATGGCTTCCGGCTCCTCGCTCCGCGGGTTGTCGGAGGTGAGGATCACCTGGTTGCTGTAATCGCAGGCCACTTTGGCCATTTTAGGCCGCTTGGCCTTGTCGCGGTCGCCCCCACAGCCCACCACAGTGATGATCCGGCTGTTGCCCTGCCGGAGCTGGTGGATGGTGCTGAGCACCTTTTCCAGCGCATCGGGGGTATGGGCATAGTCGACGATGCCCGTGCGTTTTCCCCGGGCGCCGGAAACGTAATCAAAGCGCCCTTCGGCAGCTCCCAGCCGGCTGAGGGCCGTCAGCGTTTCCATTTTATCCTGCCCCAGCAGAATGGCGGCCCCATAGGCGGCCAGCAGGTTATAGGCATTAAATTCCCCGATGAGGCGGCTGTATACTTCGATGCCGTCTACTTCGAGGTGAAGCCCACTGATGCTGTTCTCCAGTATCCTGGCCTTAAAGCCGGCCATGGAACGCAGGCTGTAGGTGTACTTCCTTGCCCTGGTGTTTTGAACCATTACCCCTCCACGCTTGTCGTCGGCATTGACGAGGGCGAAGGCTGTTTTGGGCAAAATGTCAAAGAACATTTTTTTGGCATCGATATATGCCTTGAACGTTTTGTGATAATCCAGGTGGTCATGGCTGATATTGGTAAAGATACCGCCGGCAAAATGCAGGCCGGCGATCCGCCGTTGGTGGGCGGCATGAGAGCTCACCTCCATAAAGGCGTAATCGCAGCCGGCATCGGCCATTTCCCGCAGCAGGCCATTGACCGACACAGCGTCGGGAGTCGTATAGGCCGCCTCCAGGGGGCGCGAACCGATGAGGTTGCGCACGGTCGACAACAGCCCGGCCTTATAG
The DNA here is from genome assembly GCA_024103175.1 of Phaeodactylibacter sp. GTDB lineage: Bacteria > Bacteroidota > Bacteroidia > Chitinophagales > Saprospiraceae > JACJXW01. Next base: position 7,979 of record JAGFJE010000781.1, on the reverse strand, counting down.
CCCAGCGCCGTAAAGAGGCTGTGCAACAAGGTGGCGGTCGTTGTCTTGCCGTTGGTGCCGGTGACGCCCACCAATTTCAACGCTTTTGACGGCTCCCCGAAAAAGCGGTTTGCCATCAGGCCGAGCGCCGTTGCACTGTCGGCCACCTGAATATAAGTTACCGCCGGGTGGCGTTGTGCAGGAAGCTCTTCCGCCACTACGGCGGTTGCCCCCTGCCCGACGGCCTTTTCGATAAACTGGTGGCCGTCGGCCTGTGTCCCCCGGACAGCGACAAAGAGGCTTCCGGGGCCTACCTTTCTCGAATCGAAATCGAGCCGCTCCACAGTTTGGGAGGTGGAGCCCTCCAACGCCGTTATTTCAAGCGGTTTTATTAGTTTTTTTAATTCCATGCCTGTCCTGCCGAGTAGTGTTGGTTTATTTGGTTTATTTGGTTGATTGGTTGATTTGGTTGATTGGTTGATTTGGTTGATTGGTTGATTTGTTGATTGGTTGATTGGTTGATTGGTTGATTCAGTTTCTTAGTAACGGCTCCAATCAACCCAATAAACCCAATAAACCCAATAAACCCAATCAACCATATAGTATTTCACAGCGGGGGGAATCGCAGGGGGGGAGCTACCAATTCTTCCCTTGGGTGTTTTTACCGCAGATAAAGCCGTATGGCCTGGCCTCTGATCCGGGTACCGGGCAACAGTGATTGCCGCGAAACCTTTCCGAACCCTTCTATTTCCACTTTCAGCCCCCGGTTCTCCAGGGCGTATAGGGCATCTCTCAGGCCCAGCCCGACCACGTTCGGCACGCGTTCATCGGGCATGGACCGCTGTTCCAGGATCAGGCTGTCGGCCTGAACCCGTGTGATCGCTATTGGTGTTTCCGGCTCCCCGTAATACGGGATGTCCAGGTATTCAAAAACGGTTTTGAGGTCTTCCTTATCGCCGATGCTGTAGGCCGGCAGCGCATTGCCTGCCAGCGGCGGCCGTTCCCCCAGGTTGATCGGCTTGTGCAGCTCTACCTTGGCCGTGTAAATGTTGTCGGCGATCTCCCGGAACACCGGCCCGGCGACGTCTCCCCCGTAGAAGCCCCCGCGGCGCGGCTTGTTGATCACCACGATACAGGAGTATTTGGGCTTTTCGGCCGGGAAGTACCCGACGAATGAAGCCTGGTAGCCACCGATGCGCGTTCCCCGTTCTCCACGGCGGTAATTGATCTGGGCCGTGCCGGTCTTGCCGGCAAAAGAATACCGGCTGGACCGCAGCTTGCTGGCCGTCCCCCTTTCTTCCTCGACGACCGACAAGAGCAATTCCTGTATCTTGGCGATCGTAGGCCGGGTGGCGATCCGGCGGTCAATGACCGTCGGGGGGAAGCGCTGGGCCGTCTTGCCGAAACGCCGGGCCTCGGCGGCCAGGTAGGGCTTCATCATCTCCCCCCCATTGGCGATGGCGTTATAGAACGTCAGCAGCTGAAGGGGCGTGATCTTCATCTCATAACCGATAGACATCCAGGGCAGCGTGGTGCCGCTCCAGTCATCCTTATTGCTGTAGGCCTCTTTGACATAAGGGTTGGCCTCGCCGTCGATCTCGATGCCGGTGGGCAGGTTCAGGTTGAACTGCTTCAGGCGGCGGATGAAGCGCGCGGCGCCCTCGTTGTCATTAGCTTTCGTCTTTTCTCCGTAGTGGTTCTGCACCATGGTGGCGATACCCACATTGGAAGAAATGAAGAAAGCCTCCCGCATGCGAATGGTGTCGAGTTTGGCACTGTAGGGAGAAGCGTCCACCATCTCATCTTCGTAGAACTGGGTGCGCCCGTTAAAGATACGTATGGAGTCATCGAGGCCGACAAAACCGTCTTCCAGCAGGGCCATCACCGAGGCTGTCTTGAAGGTCGAACCGGGCTCTACTCCGGCGCCCACGGCGTAGTTGTAGGTTTCCCACCAGCCCTCTTCCGTTCGGCCCAGGTTGGCAATGGCGCGTATGGCGCCGGTTTCCACCTCCATCACTACGGCTGCGCCCCATTCGGCGTCGTGTGCGTTCAAGGCGCGCAGCAGGGCGTCCTCGGTGATGTCCTGGATATCGATGTCCAGGGTAGTGACGATGTCGCTGCCCGTTTCCGGCTCGATGAGGGTGAGGTCGTCCACCGGCATCCAGAGGTCCTCTTGGGGGTCTACCCGGATCATCAGCTGGCTGCCGGGCTGCCCTCCGAGCAGGGAATCGAACTGCCCTTCCAGGCCTACCGGTTTGGCATTATCCCGAACGTAACCAATGGTGCGCTGGGCCAGCAACCCGAAGGGCCGCTTGCGCTCACTCCGCTTTTCGGCAATGAAACCACCTTTAAAACGGCCCAGCCGAAACAATGGAAATTCTTCAATGAACTTTTTCTCCGAATAGGATGCCTTGCGCTTTAGCATGACATGGCGGTCGGCCGCCTTCCGGAGGCTTTGCAGAAACTCCCTGGCCCCGCCCACCGTATAGTCTTTCAGGACGTAAGTGGCCAGGCATTGCGCCAGGGTGTCCAGATTTTTCTCGTAGTCTTCTTCCGATGGCGCATGGGGGTCGAAATAAAGGTCGAAATACGGAATGGACGTTGCCAGCAGGCTCCCATCGGCCGCCAGGATATTCCCCCGGTCGGCTTCCACATTCCGGTACTCCAGATAATTGTCTCTTCCCTGCGCCCGCCATTCCTTCCCTTCGACAATGGAGATCTGAACGGTTCGGTATATCAATGCGATGGACACCGGTACGACGATACCGAAGAGGAGGATATAAACCCGGTATAATACCTCGTTTTTAATGTCCATCGGTTATTTTGTTGCCTGTTGTTTGTTTTCTGTTGCTCGTTGGTTTTACTTTACCACTACTCTTTTCGGTGCTTCGGTATGGGTACGCAGCCCGTCTTCCCTGACCCGCTTGGCCACTTCCGAGCGCATGGCGTTGTACATATTTTCTGATTGTATGGACATGTAGTACCAGCGCATTTCCTTGAGCTCTTTCTGCAGCACCTGTATCTCCCGCACGTTTCGTTCGGCCAGGTGCGCATTGGCTATATAGACCGTGGCCAGGAAGCCCAGGAAGAAGACAAAGGCCAGGTTGTTCAGGACGAGCTTTGACGTCCAGAACCCTACATCGAACATCGTCTTCAGATCCATTCGCTTTGCCATTTCGCACTTCTTTTTAGCTCTTCCTGTTGCACGTTAAATCAAACATCCCACATCAAACATCAAACATCAAACATCAAACATCACCCCACCTTCTCCCCCACCCTCAGCTTTGCGCTGCGCGCCCGTGGGTTTTGCCGGACCTCTTCCTCCGAAGGGGCCACTACTTTTTTGGTAATGGCATGGAAGGGGCGCTGGATATTACCGTAAAAGTCCTTCTCCGGTTTTCCTTCAAAGTTACCGGTTTTGAGGAAATTTTTTACCATCCGGTCTTCTACCGAATGATAGGTGATGACCGCCAGCCGGCCGGCCGGTTTCAGCAGTTCCAGGGTTTGTTCGAGGAACTCCTGAAGGGCGCCCATTTCGTCGTTCACCTCGATGCGCAGCGCCTGAAAAACCTGCGACAGATAGCGGGCGCGGCGCCCCCGGGCGACGGGTTCCACCGCTGCGAGAAAAGCGCCGACGGTTTCTATCGGCCGGTGTTCCCGTTCCTGGAGGATGCGTTGGGCCAGCGTTCTGGCATTGCGCACTTCTCCGTAGCGGCTGAAGATATCCTGCAGTGCATCCGGACCGTAAGTATTGACGACGGTAGCCGCTGTTTTTTCCTGTTGCCGGTTCATCCGCATGTCAAGGGCCGCATCGTAGCGGTAGGAGAAGCCCCGTTCGGCCACATCCAGCTGGTGAGAAGAAACGCCCAGGTCAGCCAGTATCCCATCCACTTCCGCAATACGGTGCAGGCGCAGGAAACGTTTCATAAACCGGAAGTTGTGGTGAACGAAAGTAAAGCGTTCATCTTCCGGCACGTTGGCCAGGGCGTCTTCATCCTGGTCGAAGCCCAGCAGGCGGCCCTTCTCCCCCAGCCTTTCCAGGATGAGGCGGGAATGCCCGCCGCCGCCGAAGGTGGCGTCCACATAAGTTCCTTCCGGCCGGATCGCCAGGGCGTCCATACTCTCGCGGCCCAGCACGGGTTGGTGGTATGCCATCACAATTCGGGTTTACCGTTCGCCTTGCCTAATACATCTTCGGCCAGGTCGGAGAAATCCGCCGGTTCTTCATCCAGCAACTGCTCGTACTCGCCGGCAGCCCATATTTCAATTCTGTCGTTGTACGCCGACAGGATAACGTCTTTATCGATACCCGCGTATTCGAGCAACCGCTTGGACACCAGGATGCGGTCGGCGCTGTCCATAGACACTTTCTGCGCGCCGCGGTAGAAATAACGTACGAAGTCGCGGTTCTTTTTATTGTACAGGTTCAACTGGTTGATCTCTGTGGTGATGCGGCCCCAAACCGGCTCCGGGTACAGCATGAGGCACTTCTCAAAGCCCCGGTTGATTACGAAGTTATGAGCGGCGCCCTCCCCGAGCTGGGCGATAAGCCCGCTGGGCATCCGCATGCGCCCCTTGGCGTCGATCTTACACTCATATTCGCCTAATAGCTGTTGGATTTCCACTTTTTCACCTTATACTGTTTTCAAAAGTATTACTTTTTGACACATTTTACCACTTTTTACCACTTTTTTCGGTGAAAAAGTTTCACCCAATTCCACATAACACCTTAATTACGTGATATGTAAACAAATAAATTACAACACACACAGGTATTTGCGTATGTTTTCAGAAAAAGATTCCCACTTTTGGACAAAACCTGGATGGCTTTTCCCACCGGGAAGGTAAAATCCGGTCCATATTCCGATTGCCGAACGGGCGGTGGATCGATAAGGCGGGGGGGGTAGCTCCCGAGGTAGGAGTATAGATGACGCTGCTTAGAAGGATAAAAATGGAAGCGATAGAACAGAAGGATGAGCCATCCTGATTTTTTGAATGGGCACAGTGCGAAAAACAGCAGGCCTTTTACCCATCCACCCACGGAATCCGCTCAATCCGAGCTGACCCATGTTCCATCTTCACCCACGCCGAAAATTCGGGATGGCTCATGTTTACCGCTGGACGCTCATCTTGCCCGCTACAAACCCTTCGTCTCCGATCAGCTTGTACCAGTAGATGCCTTCGGGCAGGCCGGCCGCGTCGATGGATACTTCGGCGCCCCTGATGCCCTCGTAGGCGCGCACCCGCCGGCCGTTTATCGTGGCGACTTCCAGGCGGAACACTTTCCCTTCCGGGTTGTCGAATTGCAGGCGCGCCTGCCGTCCGAACGGGTTAGGGAAGAGCTTTACCTGTAATTTGCGCGCCATGCCGTCGTTGGTGGAGCTTACCGGGCTGTATTCCACACAACCTCCTACGATCCGGGTGATGGCGCGTTCCTGGTTCTGGTTGACGATGTCGATGATATCGTCGATACAGATGAGGGCGTCGGGCTCACCGGAGTAGTAGATGCGGCAGAGGGGTAGGAATTCGCTGTTTTTCTGGATGAGGGAATCTTCAAAGGACAGGCCGATGACCTGCCGGCCGTTGCCCACGGGGTCCATGGGATACTGGGCCGGGCTGACCAGGTTTTCCACCCGCATAATGTTGATGCCGCTCATGGTGAACTGATAGCCGTTGACGCGGGAATAGGGGTTGCGGATGCCGATGTCGACATAGGAGGAGTCGAAGTTAGCATCCAGGATGGACAGAGAAATGGTATCGTTGCTGTTCAGCACCCCGTCGGGGAAGTTGCAGTGGTCGTGGACGCCGGCGCCGTTATGCTGATGAGCAACTCCATAGTTGATGCAGCTGGCAAGCAGGGCGGCGTCGAAGACGGTGGCCCTGCGGTCGGAGTTGAGGTCGTTGCAGGGGGTAGGGGTAATATCATCGGCCAGTATCCGCAAGAGGTACTCGCGGGCGTCGGCGATCTCCTGGGAGCCGTTCTGGTCGATGTCGCCATGGAGGGCCAGGCCGCCGCAGTCGCCGTTGCAGTCGAGCTGGGTGTTTCCATAGAGGGCGCCGGTACAATCTACGTAAGGGGCGCAATCCGGGTCATAGGACACTTCGAGCTGGCCGGAGCTGCGGTCGAGGGTGAGGCACACCTGGGCCCAGTTGTTGAGGGTGTCGCGCTCGATGCGCCCGAGCTTGTCGGGGGCGTTGTCCCAGTTGACGCGGGCTACGAAGGTGTAGTTGCCGTCCGGAATATCGGTCACATCCACCCACTGGCAGGGGAGGCTGGCGCCGTAGACGTCATAGCATCCGGCGGAAATGCCCATGTTGCCGCAGCCGTACTGGGGCGAGCCGGTATTGCAGCCCAGGTCGATGACGCAGAAGCCGTTCTTAAACCCGATGGGGATCTCCGTGCCATTTTCGGTGAAGAGGAGGTACTCGGCGTAGCCGTCGTAGTGGAAGTGGTTGTGGCAGTTGTTCCAGGTGAACTGGCTGTTGTCATACGCCGGGGCGCCGATGTAGTAGTCCAGTTCCCCGACATTTTCTATCCAGGTCGTAAAGCGGATGATCTGGCGCATACCGTAGCCCTGAAGGCAGCCCTCTTCAATGAGGCAAGGGTCGGTGGATTCTATACTGTCCAGCCGGAGGGAATTGACGAGCATATCCTGCCGCAACAAGAGGTCGGGCGCATCCGGGCAATCCGGGTGGCCCTGTGGCAGGCAGGAGCCATCATCGACGGTGGCCAGCGGGTTGTAATTACAAGAGTTGGGGATGGTACAGCCGATGACAGGCCCTTCGTAAATGATCTCCCAATGGATGCTGTCGGCACAGGCGTCTTCATTGTCCCCGATGCGGATGTAGTAGGGCGTGCCGGCCTCGAAGAAGGCGGTGGCCACGGCCTGGGGCGCACAATCGCTCTCATCGTCATTGTAGAATATGGTGCCGGTGTTGTCTTCGGCGAGGAAGAGGCCCTCGCAGGTGTCGTAGATCCAGATCTTGGTGTCGCACTCGTTCAGGCCACAGGTGGAGATGGAGTACGTGCCCACGGTATCCGGCGTGAAGACGTACCAGTGGTTGTCGTAAGTTGCCAGATGCAGGCCGGTATCCACCGGAACGGCGTTGTCGCAGGACTGGCCGGGCGCACAGTTGAACTCGATGCTGTAGCCGTCCCCGAAATCACCGCCGGAGAAAAGCGTATCCCCTTCGAGCAGGATGCGGGCAAACCCCGGGACGAAGATACCGTCGCCGTAGGAATCCAGGATGCTGGCCGTTATGCAGGTGCTGTCGGGAATGCATCTCTCTTCCGTATACAGGGTATTGTTGGAATACGAACCGGCCCCGGCAATGCCGTAAATATTGCCGTCACTGTCGATAACCGACCAACTGGTCTCGTTGGCAAACTGGTCGGTCCGCAGTTCGATCGTCAGGGTGAGCAGGGAGTCCGGGCAAGCCGTTTGGGCAAAGAGGGGCAGGCAGCCCAGGGGGAGCAGGAAGAACAGGGATATAATTTGTTTCATTACACTGTCTTTTGGAAAGCAAAATTAATGTTTTTACCTATGTTATTGCCCTGTCGCTCTATTTTTCGGAAAACCAATGACAAAATTCGGTGGGTTGAGGGCTTCTTTCCGGGCCCTGGCCCATAGCCGTAAAAGCCCTGCTGACAATTATCAGCCTCCCCTTGCCCCACATGTTGTATATTAACGTGAGGTTTGAACTCTGGTGGTTGGCTTTTAGCCTGATAGCAGGTTCACTGGCCGGCAAGTGTGCGGTGTGCGGTGTACGGTGTGCGGTGTGCGGTGTGCGGTGTACGGTGTACGGTGTACGGTGTGCGGTGTACGGTGTACGGTGTACGGTGTACGGTGTGCGGTGTACGGTGTACGGTGAGCGGTGTACGGTGTACGCTATACGCTGTACGGTGTACGGTGTACGATCTACAGTGTACGCTGTACGCTCAAAGGCAGAGGGTACACGGCGATCGGTACGCGCTGCCCCACGCCGTAAGACTCCGACAC
>JAGFJE010000774.1 GCA_024103175.1 Phaeodactylibacter sp. | reverse complement strand
GATATTCCACCAACGCTACGGTAGCCCCCAGGCGTGCGGCGGCTATAGCCGCCATAATCCCGGCCGGGGTGGCGCCCACTACTGCGATGTCATAACCGTTTTTCTGTTTTTTCATGATTCACTTTGTCCTTTTTCGAGATGACACCTTTTGCCCCTTAATCCGTAGTAATGAGCTTAATCGCCTGGAGCAGGGACCAAAAGATGTCACCTCGACGCTAAACACATACTTCGTTCCGGAGGCACCAAAGCCTTAGTGTATCCTTCGTGTTTTCGTGTCTTAGTGGCAAAAAAGGGCCGCCGTTAGGAGCAAATGTCCAGTAGTATAGTATGATTCGTGCCGCTTTCACTAGTATCCGGGGTTCTGGTCTTCCGGCCCGAGCGCCGGGTTGGTATTGATCTCATTTTCCGGAATCGGCCAGAGCAGCCGTTCGGGAATAAATGTCCGGCCGATAGATTCGAAGTATTCCATCACTCTGCCGGTCCGCTTGAGGTCCCACCAACGCCTTCTTTCCAGCAGGAATTCATAATCCCTTTCTTTCAATACAGCATCCCGGAAATCCTCCTGGCTCATTCCGGCGGGATAGTCGGCCGGAGACGGAGAGAAGGGGTCATAACCGTATCCTCTTCTTTTGATCATATTCAGGCGTTCCAGGGCAAGCACGGAGGGGCCGCCTTCCGCCTGGCTAGCCGCCTCGGCATAGATCAGGAAGGCTTCCGTGTAGCGGAAGATGGGCACGCCGAAAGTTTGCATTCCATCCGGAGTGTCGATGAATTTTTTAAACAGGATCGGCGTCTGTTCCGGAAGGGGGACCACCTCCCCATTCCCATCGACATATTCTGTGTAGAGGTTGAACTCCTTCCTCAGGTCATTATCATCCCAGCTATCGCCGATGTAAGAATTTTGGATGGGTAACCAGGCAAAAAAGCCGCTTCCCTGCGGATTGTATACCGGAATGCCGGCACGGTGCAGGAAGTTGCACAGCTCGGATTGAGAGTTTTGTGAATGCTGAACGGACATGATGTCTTCGGAATGGGTCTCCGAACGGAAGATCTGGTAAAAATCATCGGGTTCGCTGACCAGGGCCAGAGAAAACTGCCCGCTGTTGATCACCTCTTCGGCAAGGCCCCGGGCCTCGGCCCACTGTTCGCGGGTCAGGTAAACCTGTGCCAGCAACATCTTGGCCGCCCATTTGGAAGCGCGCCCCGTCCCTTCGGGGCTTTCATCCGGCAGGCCTTTCTCCGCTTCCCGGGCATCCGAAATGATCTGGGCGTATACATCGTCCTCGGAGGCTCGGGGCGCTCCGACTTCGTCCAGGCCTTTGGTTTCCGTCAGGCGCAGGGGAACCGGCCCCCAGCCTCTGACCAGCTCAAAATAAGTATTGGCCCTTAAAAAATGGGCCTCGGCCAGTATTCTGGCTTTTAACGCCTCATCCATTTCAATATCCGGAACATTGTCGAGTACGGCGTTCGCCCGGTTGATGGCAGTGTATAACCGCCCCCAGAGGTCCCCCATCCTGCCGATATTGACCTGGTTGAGCACCTGGTCGTAAATGGTGATGGGCGCCTGTGAGCCCCGGCCATCTGCCGCTCCGCTGTGCAGCACCATAAAAGCATACATCCCCAGGGCAGGGCCGTAATACTCGTTTTGGAGAGAGGCATAAGCGCCGGCAATGGCCGCTTTTGCATCCGACTCGTTCTCGTAAAAATTAGCTGCTGAAATAAAGCTTCTGGGATCTTCCTCCAGGAAACTCTCACAGGAGGCAAATGCAAAGATCAGGATTGATATGAAGATTAGATTTTTCATTGCCTTAAAGTTTTTAGAAACCAAGTTTTAAGCCTACTGCATATGTTTTGGAGCTGGGATAGCCGCTTTCGTCCACCCCGATGATCAGCCTGGACCCTACATCCTGGCTGTCGGTTCCCCGCGTGTTGACATCCGGGTCGAGGCCCGGATAGTCGGTGAAGGTCAACAGGTTGATGGCGTTAAAATAGATCTGTGCCGACCGCAACCAGGAGGAAACGCCCAGAGCCTCTGTCGGCAGGTTGTACCCCAGTCGAAGGGACTTAAGGCGCAGGTAAGAGCCATCCTCAATGAACCGTTCGGAAACGGTGACCTGTGTTGCGCTACTTGGTTTCGGATACCTGGCGTTGGGGTCCGGGTTATCCGGCGTCCAGTAATTGCCAAAAAGCTCGGCGAACTGATTTTGCCCTCTGTTGAAAGAGCTTAACTGCGTACCGGCAGTGGCGAAGAAAATGTCATTGCCCTGCGAGCCTTCAAAGAATATATTCAGGTCAAAATTCCTGAAAGAGAAGTTGGAGCCGAAACCAAACAGAAAATCCGGGTATGGGTTGCCGAGGATTACCCGATCCTGGGTATTGATCACTTCATCCCCGTTCTGGTCGACGTACTTGATGAAGCCCTCTTCGTCGAGGCCGTCTTCTTCGAGGCCGAAGAACATTCCGAAGGGCTCTCCCTCGCGGGCGATGTTCAGCGGAGCGACAAAGGGCTGCCCAAGGCCATTGCCCAGCACGTCATCACCGCCGGCCAGGCTGACCACTTCATTTCGGTTAAATGAGATCTGCCCATAGGCATTCCATTGGAAAGCCCCTACCAGGACATCGGCATCCAGGCTCATCTCGATACCCGAGTTTTTGATGGCGCCGATATTTCTCAAAATAGAACCAAACCCGACGGAAGGAGGCAGCGGAACGGAGGCCAGCAGGTCTTCGGTATTTTTTACATAATAATCGAAAGTAAACCGGTAGCGGTTATCCGCCAGCCCCAGGTCAAACCCTACGTCCAGTTGTTCTGTGGTTTCCCATTTGAGGTCCGGGTTGGCAATGGCCGCCGGCACGAAACCTATCACTTCTCCGCCTCCCCCGTATACGCCAATGGTAGAGGTCAAACGGTTGAGGGTCTGGAAAGAATTGATGCCCTGGTTACCGGTGATACCATAACTGGCCCGCAGCTTCAGGTTGCTGACCAGCCGGTTGCCAACCAGGAAAGGTTCGTCCGAAACCCTCCAGGCAACTGCGCCCGAGGGGAAATAACTCCATTTGTTGCCGGGAGCGAACCGGGAAGAGCCGTCGGCCCGGATGCTGGCCGTGAACAGATATTTGCCTTTGAGGGTGTAGTTTACGCGCCCGAGCGCAGAGGCAAGAGACCATTCAGTGAACCCCGAAGAAGGCGTCTCCACTATTTCCGCTGCTCCCAGGTCGTAGTTCTCGGTTGTATTGTTGCTGAAGCCGTTCACTCCGATTTCCAGGTTTTTGGCGGTGAATTTTTGCACGGTAAATCCCCCCAACACACTGAGATCGTGATTACTGCCCAGCGCCGGCTCGTAAGTCAGGAGGTTCTCGTTCAGCCAGGAGTAACTTTCCGACCTGAACTCTGAGGCGCTCCCCCTTTCTCCGGGATAGATAATTGGTGTAAATCTTTCATTAGCCCGCAGGTTGAAATCGGCGCCCCATATTGTTTTAAACGACAACCCCCTGGCGATGGCAAAGTCAAGATAGGCATTGCCGATAAAGGTATTCAGAACCCTTTTGTCCTTTCGGCTGGCAAAATACATGGGGTTCCGCGTACTGGGGTCTAAAAATGTGTAAATTTGAGAAAGATCGGTCGGCACTCCCTCTTCATCGTATACCGGCAGGGTCGGAGGCGCCGACAATGCTCCGGAGAAAATGTTTTGTCCGAAGTGGCCATTATCCACAACTTGAAAATCCTCGGAACTACGGGTCAGGTTCAGGTTGGTTCCGACTTTTATAACCCTATTGATCTCCGAATCCAGGTTAAATCGTATAGAAGCTCTTTGCACACCGGTACTGGTGATGATTCCCTCCTGTTCGAAAAAATTACCGGAAATGGAATAATTGGTATTCTCACTCCCCTTGGTAAAGGTGATGGTGTGGTTTTGCAATCTGGCAGTCCGGTAGATCACATCCTGCCAATCCGTACCGGGGTCGGACGGAATATCGGTGAAGAAGGGGGTCTGCCCGTTATTTTCCAGAAAATCATTCACCAGAATCGCATATTCCGGCGACTCCAAAAGGTCGTATCTGCCGATGACCTCCTGAGCGCCAAAATAGGTTTCTACATTGATCCTGCCGGCCTGGCCCTGGCTCCCCCTTTTGGTCGTAACGATCACTACCCCATTGGCGCCTCGCGAACCGTAAATGGCGGTTGCGGAAGCATCCTTCAGAATGTCGATCGAGGCAATATCCGACGGGTTCAGGAATGAGATGTCTCCGGTGATCGGATAGCCGTCGACCACGTAAAGGGGTTCGTTGCTGCCGATCATGGAGTTGTTCCCTCTGATCCGCACCTGAATGCGGCCGCCCGGCCTGCCTGAGTTCTGCGAGACTTGTACGCCGGCCGCCCGGCCCTTCAGTGCCTGTGAGACTTCATAGGCCGGGAATTCGGAGATCTGTTCAACTCCCACCTGCGCCACTGAGCCGGTCAGGTCGCTTTTTTTGACATACCCGTATCCAACCACCACTACTTCGTCCAGAGCCTGAGCATCCTGAGCCAGCTCTATGTCGATAACGGTTTGGTTGCCCACCACAATTTCCTGCGTCCGATAACCTATGAACTTAAAAACCAGCACCGACTCTTCGGAAGGGACTTCAATGGAATAGGCCCCGTCTATGTCCGTCACAGTTCCCATGCTTGTTCCTTTCACGATCACATTCACGCCCGGCAACCCTTCCGGGCTGTCCTCGCTGGTAACTTTTCCGGTTACGGTAATATTTTCCGGGAACAACCAGCCCCTATCGCCGGCTATTCCCGAAGGGCCGCTGAAAGCCATCAATGATGTGGCCATCAGCAACTGTAATACCAATGCCCGAAAGGTGGGCCCGCAGCCCTTGGGCCGCCTAATGTTTTTGGTTGTTTCCAGTCTCATAACTAGCTCTGATTAATAGTTTGAAAATCGTGAACTTTTGCCCGCTTTACCCCAAAAACCGTGTGTTGTCACTCAACCCCATTGGCTTAAACGTTTAAGCCAGTAGAGGAAAATTAAAAGCCCAGGCTGTTTTCAATTCATCAGCCGGCGCGGGGCGGGAGACGCAGTTCTGCCTTCCGGCAAACCTGGATTCCGCCCTCGTTTTCACTGTTGATCTGCTCAATGAGAATGCTGACTGCCTCCTGGCCAATTTCTTTAATTGGCTGGCTGATATGGGGAATGAAATGTTCAAAAAGGCCGTACGTTATGCTCTGGCCAAAGGCTGCATGCTTTAACGTTAAAGCGAATTTAAGTAATAAATCGGAGAAAAAAAATATTTTTGTGTTTTTGCATTTTAGGAAAATTATTAGTTTCCAAACAGTGCTTTCACAACTTATCCTGCTTCTTCTCATTGCTTGCCGGTACAGGAGCGGGGCTTTTTCACCCGCCCATTTTCCGGGGGGCGATGCATACGTATTTAATGCTTCTCCGCTGATAGGTATACGTGATATGGACCATGCCATCGGCAGACTGGATCACCGCGGGATAGGAAAATTCCCCTTCTTCGCGTTCCAAAGTCATTAACGGCTCCCAGTTTTCGCCATCGGTGGAAAGCGCTACGTTCAACATGGCGCGGCCGGCGGGAAATTTCTTGCCGCGAATGGTATGGTTGTACACCAGCAGTTGTCTGCCATCCTGCAGGGTCACGGCATCCGTTCCCGAGTTGGGATTGGGCAGGGAGGTGGCTTCCATTTTGCTCCAGGTGATTCCTCCGTCGGCCGACCAGCTCTGGGCGATCACATTCTGGCGGGTCCGGCACAGAACCTGCATCTTTCCTCCTTTATAAGTGAGGATGCTGGGTTGGATCGCATCAAATTCGACACCATCATTAATCGGGCCGATGACTTCCCAACTGGCGCCCAGATCGGGGCTCCGTTCGAAATGCACTTTCCAGAAGTCCTCCCCGTCCACCTCGGTTTCCGTACTGGAGGGGCAGAGCAGCGCCCCATCGGCCAGTTGCACCGGTTTATTCTTCACCGGCCCGATGAGCGGCCCCAGAGGGCCTTCTCCCAGTTTCCGGGGTTCTGACCAGGTTTTCCCTTCATCCTCCGAAGTGATCAGCATGCCCCACCATTCCCGGGGGGAAGGGCCTACTTTGTAAAAAAGCATCAGCGGCCCGGAATCCGGCTGGAAAAGGACGGGGTTCCAGCAGGGGTGCCGCAGGGTGTCAGACTGAACCCCATTGGCCACTTCCACCGGCTGTGACCAGCCGTTACCGCCCTCCTTACGGGACACCCAGATGCCGACGTCCGGGTTGCGCTCATGTGTTCCTCCAAACCAGGCGGCAACCAGCCCTGAAGAAGTTTCTTCTACGGTGGAAGCATGGCACTGTGGGGTTGGCCGGTTGTCTAATGGATAGATCAACTCCCCGGTTACATATCCGTTCTCTCCTTCCGCGGCTACTTTGTCCATATCAAAAGTTTTGGATGATTCCGGCGCGCAGGAAAAGCAGGTGATCAGCAGCAGCAATATTCCTGCTCTCCGGCCTATCAGGGGCAACCGATAAGAATATGGCTTCATAATACCCGTTTAAATACTTGAAAATTCAGTACAGCGGGCCATAATTTTTGCAGGCCCGGTAATCCGCGCTCTCGGCGTCCATTCCGAAAGCGCCCCAGTCTTTGGGGCGGAAGATCCGCTCGTTCTCCACATTGTGCAGGCAAACCGGTATCCTGAGCATGGAGCACAGGCTGATCAGTTCGTCGCCGTAGTGGCCGTAGCTGAAAGCGCCGTGGTTGGCCCCCCAGTTGGCCATTACGGAATATACGTCCCGGAAGGCGCCCTTTCCCGTCAGCCTGGGGACGAACCATGTCGTCGGCCAGGTGGGGTTGGTGCGCTCATCCAGTTTTTTATGGACAGCCGGCGGGAGCTCCACGGTCCACCCTTCCGCGATCTGCATGGCCGGCCCCAGCCCCTTGACCAGGTTGATCCGGCACATGGTCACCGGCATATTGCCTCTGGTAACAAAGTGGGAGGAATACCCGCCGCCTCTGAAGTATTCATACATGGCCGGCGGCCAGTCGGTAGCCTCCAGGCATTTCTCCATCTCTTTCTCCGATATTTCCCAGAACGGCTTCATGGCCGGCTGGCCGCCGATCTCCTGCCGGCCGGTTCCATCCAAAGTGGAAGACCCGGAATTGATCAGGTGGATGATGCCGTGCTCCGCCCGGCCTTCCAGTTTGTGGCCGGTAACCCTTTCCACCGACGACGGGCTCCAGAAGGTACGCACGTCGGAGAACATCTGGGCCTGGTTGGTAAGCAGGTAACCGAACAACATGGAAACGCCGTTCAGGGAATCGTTCTCCGTAGCCATAATGTAGGGAGTCCTCCGGCCATTCCAGTCAAAAGAAGAATTGAGAATGGCCTCCATAAAATCTCCATTGGGCATGTAGTCGGTCCATTGCCGCTGGCCCTGGAACCCGGCCGCAATGGCGTTGTGGCCCAGGGCTTCCTCTCCGAACCCCATATCCGCCAGCCGGGGGTTGCCGGCCATCAGGTCCCGGCAGATCAAAGTCATCTTGACTACCGTCTCCCATTCTTCGTCCATCCTCGCGCGGGGCTTGTGGCGGGCCTCCGGGTTATAGTTCTTTCCTTCCCGGCAATTGGCCTTCGTCCATTTCAATGCCGCCTCAAATTCTTCCCTGTCGTAGAGGCCTTGCCCTAACCTCCGGTTCACCTCACTCATATCCACATATTCATTGCGCATGCCCAGGTAATTCTGAAAGAAATCCTCATTGACGGCCGAACCGGCAATCCCCATGGAGACGGAACCGATGGATAAATAAGATTTACCTTTCATTGTGGCGACGGCCAGCCCCGCCCGGGTAAATTGCAGCAGGTACTTCTGCACATCCGCCGGTATTTCTTCATCGCCGATCTCCTGCACTTCTTCGCCGTAAATGCTGAAGGCCGGCAACCCTTTCTGGGCATGCCCCGCCAGCGCTGCCGCCAGGTAGACCGCCCCCGGCCTTTCGGTGCCGTTAAACCCCCAGATGGCCTTGGGGCGCGTAGGGTGCATGTCGATGGTCTCCGTCCCATAACACCAGCAGGGCGTTACGGTTATGGAAAGCCCCACCCCTTCCCTTTCGAATTTCTCCTCACACCGCTGGGCTTCCGGCACTCTGCCGATCGTCGTGTCGGCAATGACGCATTCGACCTCCTCGCCGGTGAAATATTTCAGGTTGGAAGAGATGAGTTCGGCTACCCTGCGGGCCATGCCCATAGTAGTGCTCTCCAGGGACTCTCTTATACCGCCCAGCCGGGCATCGATGACGGGCCGGATACCCACTTTGGGCATGGGCCCCAGGCTGTAATGTTTATTCTTCATTTGTCAAGTTTTTCAGTAAAGTTTGATGATGCCGGGCGATCCAGCCATTTCCTGCAAAAGCAGGGGTTGCCGCTCTCAATAATGTAGACAACCCCTGCCACACTACTAAATCTAAGGCCTTATTTTGTCAGTTGCGGCAATCATCTGAGTGCGCTTATTGCTTTATCATCCGTTATCTTTTCCTTCTCGACAAATTCCCCGAACCTCGAGTACCTTTCGTAGAGCACCTTATATTTTTCGGCATTCTCCGGTATCGGCCTGTATTCCTGGCGGCGCATCGGCTGCGTTTCAGGATAAGGGGGGGGTGCTACCAGTTATACCTGGTTGCAATAGGTTTTGTGCATTAGCCCTCCCAGCCCCTCAAATCCCCTAAAGGGGAAGTCCACCCACAAATGCACAAAACCTATTGCCGTTGAGTATAGCAACGCAGGTACCCAGTCGCAATGTTCAACCCACGAGTTCCCTTCTGGCTGTATACCACCAAATTGGGCGAAAAACGGGCTTTAACGTTTAAGCCTTGGGGGAAAAAAATTTCTCCTGCACTTTCTGAAGATACCCGTAAAATCATTCGAGACACCCTTTCCCGTTGCGCGCAGATATTTTAATATCATTCATTTTCCGAAGCTGCTTTAACGTTAAAGCAATTATAGCTAAAAATATCGAAATCGAAAAATTTTTTTTCTTTTTTCAGCCTTATTGTAAAATAATCAATGGATGGGAAGAAAGCGCGATTTTCCGGGGCTTTCCAGGGTATGGGGCAGGATGATCGCACTGCGGGTCACCGCACCAGCGCCACTTCTCCCTTAATCAGGTGCTCCCTTCCATCTGTCGTTAGAATAGTGGCCTGATAGACATACAGGCCGGGCTCGGCCGCCTTCCCGTTGGCTGTTCCGTCCCACCCGCTGCCGGGGGCGCCCGGTGTCAGCCCTTCCGCATCGAAGACGAGGCTGCCCCAGCGGTTGAAGACCTGCAAACGGAGCACCTCCTGTATGTCCTCGCCGGCATAGATGGTGAAGGTGTCGTTGCGGCCGTCCTCGTTGGGCGAAAAGGCATTGGGGAAGTAAGCGCCATAAGTCTCCAGGACGAGATGCACGATGCTGTCGCAGCCGTAGCGGGAGGTAAGGGTAGCGGTGTAGCGCCCCGGTTCTGTATAAGGCCTACGGCCGACGATCCAGCTGTCGCCCTCAAATATTCTGGCGTAGACGGTGTCGGACTCCTGCCCGATCACCTCCAGGCCGAGGCGGACGATGCTGTCGCAGTTGTTGTCGGTTTTCAGGGTGTCGTAATAGGCGCCGGCCCCCTGCAGGTTGCGGGCCCCGAAAGCGTAGGACTCTCCTTCGCAGATCACGGCGCTCAACTGGGTATAGGAGGTTGGCCGCCGGTGGCGGTAAGCGGTAGTTATCCGGCAGCTGTTGGGGCCCAGGGCCCGCACCTGATACTCTCCTTCCTCCTTGATGTTCTTCAGCTGAGGGCTCGTCTCCCCCACCAGGGCTATTCCGTCTTTGTACCACTGGTACTGCAGGGTGTCGTAATAGGGAATGCTCAGTCCAAAGGCCTCCGAGCAGGGGTGGCCCAAAGTACTGATCCGGAAAGTAAACTCCCGTTCTTCGGCCAGCACCAGCTTGTCAAAGAAATAGTAGGTGCTGATATCAAGCGGCGTTTCCACGCAACCCGGGCCGATGGCAATGGCGTGGATATCCTGGGTAGGCACTACGTTGATCTCCTTGAGTTGCCACTGGTTGGCGCCATTGATGGCCACAGACCCCAGTTGCATCCAGCCCGGGCCGTTGGTGGGGCAGCCGAAGTCGGCCTGGCCGCCGCCGAAGGGCAGGTTATTGCAGGTGGTGGAACCGAAAAAGACGATGGAAGTCGGAGGAGAATTGTTCCGGTGGGTATAGCCGATGTAAAACTCAAAACGATAGGCTACGCCTGCCCGCAGGGGAGCGGTCAGGCAGGCGCCGGCGTATTCCTTCCAGTTGGCCTGGGGGCCGTCGCCGCTGTTGCCGCCGGGGCGGCCGTTCCGGAAGCCCATGCAGCCCTCCCCGTCGGGAAAGGGGAGCGGCGGCGGAAGGTCCGGCCAGCCCATCCAGCCGCAGGAGTGCAGGTAGTCGGTCGTAGGGGCCGAAGCCTGTATCCAGCCGGTAGCGCAATTCATTTGCGAACGGTTGCCGGGGCAGCAGTCCTGCTCCTCAAAAGAAGGGTTGGGAATGCGGGAAACCGGCGCCGCCTCCGGGCAGTCGCAGTCCGGGTCATTCAGGTCTACCCTGCCATCCCCATCATCGTCGAGAGCATTGTCGCATATTTCAACATTGGCCGGGCCGTTGGGAAGGCCACCACGTACCGACACCAATATTAAGGAGAAGAAAATGGACAAAAACAGGAGAATCTTCATAGGGTGATTAAGAGAATGAATGAGTGAATGAATGAGTGAATGAATGAATGAATGAATGAGTGAATGGCCCACTCCTTAAAAATACCGGCTTATGGTGATAATACCAATGGCCGGCCGGGAAAAATTCAGGCAGGTAGGCGGCAAAGCATAGACTAGAGGGTGTGGACAGGCCGGGCTGCTTCTGCCTTTTTCTTACTAACCCAAGTTCGGCCGGTAGACCCCAACTTCGGCAGTTTTTACCCGGATGAACAGGACGGCGGTTCGCAGTTCGCGGGACCGAACTGCGAACACCGAACACCGAAATCCGAACCGCGAACTTGTCCGGCCCTAGGCTGGTAGCCAGAAGACGGGGCGGCCCGTCCGAAAATGAGAAGCCCGGGCGCTCCTGAAGGAGCCGCCCGGGCTTTCATTATTCAAGTCTCAGGTTACGAGCCGCCTGAAGGCGGCCCGTCCGAGGTTATTCGATGATAACCATCTTCTTGGTAGCAGTGTATTCCGACGTCTCAACGGTGTAGTACAGTACGCCTGCCGCCGGCAACGTGCTGGAGTTCAACACTACGTTGTTGTACCCCTTCACGCCATCCAGGCGGATGAGCTTCAGTACTTT
>JAGFJE010000741.1 GCA_024103175.1 Phaeodactylibacter sp. | reverse complement strand
GCTCCTATCTGCGGCCCACCATCACCCCCTAAATCCCCCTCAAGGGGGACAGGCATGAGAGAGCTGCCCTGGTGAGCAGGCTTGGCAAGGCCTATTTGGCAAAGGGGGACAAATTACAACTGCGCCCATTCCCGCTTTGGATTGCCACGAAAACACCAAGCCACGAAATCCCACGAAAATTTAGTGCGTATTTGGTGTTTTTGTGGTTTCGCGGCAATTTTCAGGACGTCATTTCGTCAAACCGGGAATTGCCGTACCTTTCAGGCAAGGGAAATTAGTAGGTTGGTAATCAGTGGCTTGTGCTTTTTTTGTGAGCCGGTTTCCAAAAAAAACCTCATGACAATAGCCGGTCAACTGTCCCGGGAATTTTCCTGGAAAATGGGTAACTTTGCGATAGCCCAAGTCTTCGGCGGGGCGTGCTAGTGGCCAGGCGACTTTAAGTCGACTGGCCACTAGCCCAGTCTGGTTTGATGGCTGCTTTCCGTGCAATCCGATAAACTTCAGATTGTTATTCTACCGTCAAATTTTAGGAAAAGCCGAGCCGTTATGTTGGCTGTGCAGTTATAAAAAGAAAAAAAAATGCTTAAAAAATACTGGTGGAAAGCCCTATCGGTGATCATTCTGATCTACGTATTCATTGCCGGAATGACCGTGCCGCTCAGCCCGGGCATAGAGCGGGTGGCGCCGAGCAGTGTGCGGACGGGCGAGGTGGCCAGCCTGGAAGTGCTGGGGTATAACTCCCGCTACGACGAGGGCGGAGAGGTGCGCGCCTGGCTGAAACTCGACAACGAGCGTGCCCTGAAAGCCGAATCCGTACAGGTGGAAAGCGGGCGCCGGCTGACTGTCCTGTTCCGCATTCCGGAGTACCTGCCCGTGGACCGAAAGGTGCAGGATCTTACCCTCATTCTGGATAATAAAAAAGACGGGACGTCTGTACTACCCAGCGCCGTTTTCGTCACCCAGGACTCCATCGACCCGGAGATGGGCCAAAAGGCCTGGGTCAACAGCCCCATCGAGAACCTGAGCGAGGAATGGGCCATGACCTTCCCCTTCCGCAATATCCTGTCGGAGACCATCCGCAATACCTACTTTCACGTTCCCCTCTGGTTCGCCATGATCTTCATCTTCATCGCTTCGGTGGCGCACAGCATCCGTTACCTGCGGGGCGGGAGCCTGGAGGCGGACAATAAAGCGCAGTCCTATACCAAGGTCGGCATCCTGCTGGGCATCCTGGGCCTGGCCACGGGCGCCGTATGGGCGCGCCACACCTGGGGCGCCTACTGGAGCGGCGATGTGAAGCAGAATATGACGGCCATCGCCCTGCTCATTTACTTTGCCTACTTTATCCTGCGCGCCGTTTTCGAAGACCCGGAAAAGAAAGCCCGCATTTCAGCGGTGTACAACATTTTCGCCTTTGTCGCCCTCATCCCCCTCATCTACGTCATTCCCCGCCTGACGGACAGCCTGCACCCCGGCGCCGGCGGCAACCCCGCCTTCGGCACCCAGGACCTGGACAATACCATGCGCATGGTGTTCTACCCGGCGGTGATCGGGTGGACGCTGATGGGGTTCTGGATCGGGAATTTGTTGCATAGGATGGGGAGGATTAAATTGAAACTTATCGATGATTGGGCTGAAGACAAAAAGACAGCTAAACTTCTGGATAACTGAAAATTAAGGGGAAGCCCGTCGGTTATAACCGGGTGAACCCGTCTTCGTCCCTCGGCCGGGTAAGTTTTCGCCTTCGCACTCCCGCCTTTTCCTCACCGCCCCACCAAATTCCTCCCCGGTTTCAGCAGCGGCTTCCCATGCAGCGGGATGCTCAGCCCGATGCCCATCACCGGCTGGCCCGTCGGGGCGAGGATGTCTATATTGGGGCGGACTTTCAGGCCGATGTCATCATCTACATTGAAGCCTTTGAGGTGGGCGTCGACGAAGGCCTCCATGGCCTGCAGGGTATACACCAGGATGAACCCAACATACGCCGTCTGGGTATTTTTATCGTAGCTGTCGCGCAGGCTGCGCAGGGTGCTGACATTATCAATGGAGCTGCCGGAGAATTCGTGTTCTTCTCCCTTGCGTTTGAGGTCGAGGGCGTCGCGGAGGCGGCGGTAGAGGCCCTGGTTGTAATCGATCACCAGCACCATGCCGGTGAGGGCGCCGTAGACCAGCGGCACTTTCCACCACCGCTTGTTGTAGAGCTGCCCCGAGCCGGGAATGACCAGGGAAAAAAGGGCCGCCCGCTTGGGGTTGGGATAGTCGCGGGTGAACCAGTTCTCTTTCTTCTGCTTTTCAACGACAGTATCCACCTGGCCGGTTATAACGGCCGTATCCACGGGTGTCTCCACAGCGGTAGTATCTATCTCCTGAGCGGCCGATTGCCCCAGACAACAAGATAAAGCCAATATCAGGATAAATAACTGCTTCATGCTAAAGTAACGCTGGCCCCAGCTTTTTTGTATTTGAATCGCCGCCATTCACTTTTCGTTAACCGGTGGGAAGTGGCCATGCAGGAATGTTATCGGGTTAAGGCGCCTGTATAGCCAGCCGGACATTTACACGTTTACACTTTTCCACTTCGACACATTTCTCGTTCTAATCCTCCAACCGGTCCAGCAACTGGTTCAGCTCGTCTACCGAATTGAACGAGAGGACGACTTGCCCCTTGCCCTTTTCCTTTAATTTTAGTTTGACCTGGTTTTTAGCGCCGAAGAACTCCTGGAAGGTTTGTTCTACTTTCCGGTATTCGTCGGGCAGCGTGGCGGAGGAAGCCGCACTCTTTTTGGCTTTCGGCTGCTTGTAGTCGCTGACCTGGCGTTCCAGCGCCCGGACGGACATGCCTTCTTTGAGGATCTTATCCAGCAGGTACTTCTGCACGGCGAAGTCATCCAGCCCGGCCAGGGCGCGGGCGTGGCCCATGGAGATCTCATTTTCTTTGACGGCCTCCTGTACTACCGGCGGCAGTTCGAGCAGGCGCAGGAAGTTGGTGATGGTCGTGCGTTTTTTGCCAACGCGCTGGGCCAGGTCTTCATGGCGGAGGCTGAACTCTTCGATCAGCCGCTGGTAAGTGATGGCTACTTCCATGGCGTTGAGGTCTTCGCGCTGGATATTTTCCACCAGGGCCATTTCCATCATTTCCTGGTCGTTGGCCAGGCGGATGTAGGCGGGAATCTCTTCCATGCCCGCCAGTTGGGAGGCTTTCCAGCGGCGTTCTCCGGAGATCAGCTGGTAGGAATCGGGGCCGAGGCGGCGCACCGTCACCGGCTGGATCAGCCCGTAGGCCTTGAGGGAGTCCGCCAGTTCCTGGAGGGCTTCGGGGTCGAAATCCTTGCGGGGCTGGTCGGGGTTGGGGGCGATCCCTTTTACGGGGATCATGGCAACGGTATGGGATAATTCCCGGACGACTTTTTCCGGGTTCTGCTCAATATCTTCTTCGCTAATATTGAAATAGGCCAGGCGGCTGCTCTTCTTTACACTGCGCAGGGATTCCCGCAGGTCGGTCTTGCTGACGTTTTTTTTACTGATTCTCTTGGCCATATCGACACACTTGGTTTTGGATCCGCTGCAAAGGTAAGAAAAATGGGCTGGCATCAATTCATGCTCGCCCCGCTCTTCGGCCGGATCTTATCGTTGTTGTTTTTCAGGAACTCCTTGGCCAGGTTGAAGAAATTGATGCTGCCCCGGCTGCTGGCGTTGATCATGGCCACCGGCATGTGCAGGTTGGGCGCTTCCCCGAGCTTGGAGTTGCGGTGGATGATGGTGTCGAGCACCTCTTCCTTAAAGAGCTCCCGTACCTCTTCCACTACGATGTTGGCCAGGCGGAGGCGGCTGTCGTACATAGACAGCAGGATGCCCTCGATCTTCAGCCCCGGGTTCAGTTTGGCCTGTACCAGTTCGATGGTTTCCCGCAGGCGGGACAGGCCTTCGAGGGCGAAAAACTCGCACTGCACCGGCACCAGCACCGAATCAGCGGCCGTCAGGGCGTTGATGGTGATCAGGCCCAGAGAGGGCAGGCAGTCGATGAAGATATAGTCGTAATCTCCGCGCACCTGCTCCACAGCGTCCCGGAGGAGAAACTCCCGCTTCATGCGGCTGACCAGCTCGATCTCGGCGCCCACCAGGTCAATGGTCGACGGTATGATATGCAGGTTGGGCGTATCCGTCTCGTAGATGCACTCTATGGTGTCCACACCGCCGACCATACAGTCGTAGAGGCTGGTCTCCACGTCATCCGGCATCACGCCGACCCCGGAGGAGGCGTTGGATTGCGGGTCCGCATCGATGAGCAGAACCTTTTTCTCCAGAATGGCCAGGCTGGCTGCCAGGTTGATGGCCGTTGTCGTTTTTCCGACGCCTCCTTTCTGGTTGGCGATTGCTATAACTTTTCCCATGGCGTAGTTTGGAATGAAATTTAAACAATACAGGGTGAAGTGGAAGCCCTGCCGCTGTTGCTACGGAATATCCTGGTTTTACGGGCTTCAACTTCACCCTGCTGTAGTTTCGGATTAAAGCTCGAGGCTTTCACCTATTGACAGCAAAATTAACTCTTTTCCTTTATCTGCAAAAGCTTTTTTGGCTGCAGCGTGGCCTATTTTGATGTAACCGAAGGTATCGTAGTGGCAGCCGATAACCTTATCACACCCGATATAATCGCTGGCGAGGACGGCGTCTTCATAGCCCATGGTGAAGTTGTCGCCGATGGGCAGGATCGCGAAATCCAGCTTGGGGCAGGTCAGCGGCAGGAGCTTCATGTCCATGGTCAGCGCCGTGTCTCCGGCGTGGTAGAAGCATACCTCATCATTCCAAACCACAAAGCCTCCCGGGTTGCCGCCGTAAGTGCCATCGGGCAGGACGCTGGAGTGGACCGCATTGACGTATTTCGCCGTGCCGAAGTCAAATTCCACTTTCCCGCCGTGGTTCATGGGGTGGCCCTCCAGCCCTTTATTTTCAAACCAGCTGACGATCTCGAAATTGGAAACAACCTTCGATTTATTCTTTTTTCCTATACTCTCGGCATCGGCCACGTGGTCGCCGTGCCCGTGGGTGATCAGCAGGTAATCGGCTTTTATCTGGTTGACATCGATATCCTTGGCTAGTTCATTGGGCGTAATAAAGGGGTCGAACAGGATGTTTTTTCCTTTCATTTCAACGGCGAAGGTGGAATGGCCGTAGTACGTCAGTTTCATATCTGTTTGGTTTTTAATGAAAAAGAAAGCGGCTTCTTTTTTGGACGCCTGAATATAGGAAATCTGAGGGCGATTTCCTGAGCTTTTCCCTTAAAATATAGGCGCTCTTTTTCACCCTCCGGCGCCCGCAAAGAAAATTTGCCAAAACAGGTGAACAATTCTACACACTCAACTGTGTAGTAGCCAGTATTTTCAATATCGTGTACCAAAAGGGCTCAGTGCCAATGATCACCGTAATTTCCGGAACCAACCGCAAGAACAGCGAATGCCTCAAATTCGCCCGGCTCTACTTCGAAATGCTGCAGGAAAGCACCGAGGAGGAGGTCAAGCTGCTTGCACTGGAACACATTCCTCACGACTGGTTCTTCCCCGAGATGTACAAACAGCAGGCGCCCAGCCTGAAACGCCTGCAGGACGAGTATATCCTCCCCGCCCAGAAATTCGTCTTTGTCACTCCGGAATACAACGGCGGCTTTCCGGGCGCCGTGAAACTCTTCATCGACGCCTGCACCGTGCGGAAGTACACTTCCAATTTTAAAGGCAAGAAGGCGGCGCTCGTCGGCATCGCCACCGGCCGGGCAGGCAACCTGCGGGGCATGGAGCACCTCACCGGAGTGCTCAATTACCTGGGCGCCATCGTGATGCCGGATAAGTTGCCGATCTCCCGTATATCTGACCTGAAGGCAGGAAACGGGGAAGTGGTCGATGAGGAAACGCTGGAAGTGATGCGGGCCCATGCGCTGGAGTTTCTGGCCTTTTAAAGCCTCTCCCAACTCTTCCAAGCAAGCTTAATACCCAAACCAGTATCCCGCCGCCCCCGTCTTTTCTATCTGTTTCTCCTCTCTGGCTATCACCCCTGCCGTATTCCTCATCCGCGCCATCTTATTCCTGGAGGCGTCAGATACCAGGTGGGAAAAAACCAGCCAGAAGCCGGAGGTTTGCGGCCGCCGCTGTTTCTCCAGAATGTCTTCCAGGACGTCATCCCATCTCAGCACAACGCCGCGCGGCAGAGAATATTTCTCTTTGTGAACATGCCATCGGCTGTAGTAAAGATAGGCCGGGCCGGCTTCCAGGCCGATAAACGCCGGGCCTTCCTTCCCGGTTTCCTTTATGGATACCAGGACGCCTTTGAGGTTCTCGATCTCGGTGGAATCTCCCAGTTTGCCCAGCGAATTGGCGAAGGGCGCCGCCTCCAGGATAAGCAGGGCAAGCAGGGCCAGCCGGGCATACCTTCCCGCTTTTTTCCAGGCTTCCGAAGCGCCACAGGCGGCCAGCACCAGAAAGAGGGGCATCATAAAAAGGGCTACCCGGGGGATGAGGGAGAACTTGTGGAGGGCGGAGGCCGCAAAACAGGCCAGGATGGGTACGGCCAGCAGCAGAAAAAGCTCCGTATTCTGAACGGCAAGGCGGTAAGCGCCCCAAAGCATCAGGCAGGCGCCCACGGCCAATCCAATGGCGGTGAAGCCCAGGGCCGGGCTGAACAAGCCGAATAAGATCCCACCCAGCTGCTCCCAGGCCTGCGCTTTCCAGAACTGCAGCGGAAAGAAATAGGCGGCGTGGTAATTTTGTAACATTTCCCGCCCTACGCCATCCTGAAGCACGCTGTAGTACAGGGCCAAAAAAGAAAACAGCCAGGCGGCGCCAACTGCGGCCAGCGCTGCGATGGCCTTGCTGTTCTTCCGGAAAATAAAAATATAAAGGTAATAGGCGCCGATCCCACAGAGCACAAATACGGCGGGCATGGAAAACCAGAGGGCCAGGCTGCCGGCAAACGCCCATAGCAGGAAATGCCGGGCTTTCATCTTATCAGGAGGTAGCTGTAAGGCCAGCAGGATAAATCCAATGGCCAATGCTCCATCGGTGCTGTATTGCTTTAGTTCGGTGCCAAAACGAAGGAGGAAGGGCGACATGGCAACCATGGCCAGTGGAAACCAGTGAACGGCGGGAGCCAGCTGAAGCTTCCTGTTGATCATCCAGATCGCGGCCAGCAGGAAAATTCCACCTAATAGGGGCCAGAGCCGCAGGCCCCATTCGTGGTTGCCCAGCAACGCAACGGCCCCTTTGGTAAACACCAGGAACAGGGGCGGAGCATACTGGTCGTAGAGAAGCGGCTGAAAGAAGCGGCTGTAGGGAAGTTCGGAAATGTTGAGCGCCAGGTTGGCCTCATCAATGAACAGGGAACGAGCATCCAGGTAGTACCACACCCGTAAGGCAATGCCTGCGGCCAGCAGTAACAGGGCGGCGGCTGTGGAAAAGGATGGCCATCGGTTCATCCGGCCAAAATAAGAAGAATAGATTTTCCAGGCCTCCGAGGCCTGGAAAATCTTCTTTCAATTCAGTTAAACGGTATCCAAACCGGCAGCCTTGCCTGGAACCCTTTGGAATCCTTGAGTTCCTGTACGAAACGCAGATACGGATAATATTCGCCCAGTTCGGATTTCAAGACGGCCTTCGCCCGGACGTCCTCTTCTCCGAACCATTGTTCGATCAGCTGCTGTATGGGGTCTTTTACCCTCGGGTATTCCGTCAGGCGGTACTCGTCCAGTTCCGCCATGGCGGCGGCGGAAGCGATGGCCTGATCTAGCCCGCCTATTCTGTCCACAAGGCCGATCTCCAGCGCCTTTTCTCCGGTCCAGACCCGGCCCTGGGCGATGGCGTTGACCGAATCGCGGCTCATCTTACGCCCTTCGGCCACACGCGCCAGGAAGGTCTCGTACATGTCATCGGTCCGCTTTTGCAGGATGCGGGATGCACCCGGAGATAACGGATATAAAGGCGTGATGCCGGTGGCGTAGGGGCCGGTCTTCACCGAATCGAAATGGATACCGGCTTTTTCATCCAGCAATTCACTGGCGTCGGGGATGGCCAGGACTACGCCGATAGAGCCGGTCAGGGTATTCGGCTCGGCAAAAATGGAATCGGCCATGGCAGAAATGTAGTAACCGCCGGAAGCAGCATAATCGCCCATGCTTACCACTACCTGTTTGCCGTCGGCCCTGGCCAGGTTCAGCTCTTTCCAGATACTTTCCGAAGCCATGGCGCTTCCGCCCGGGGAGTTGACCCGCAGGACGATAGCCTTGATGTTTTCATCCCGGCGGATCTGCTGGATGTATTTGGCGTATTTGTCGTCGCCGATGCTTCCCGGAGACCCATCTCCATCGACGATCGTGCCTTCGGCGTAGATGACGGCGATCTTATTTTTGATGCCGTAGTCTTTTTTACCGGGGTTAGCGCGGTTGTATTCTTCGATGGAGGCCATCGGGATCTTTTCCTCTTCATCCAGGCCCAGGCGGCTGCGCAACTCTTCCAGGGCGTCACTGCGGTGGGCCACCTTGTCGGCCAGGCCGGCTTCGGCAGCGGCCTGGGGGTTCATCCCTACGTAGTCGGCCGCCAGCTGCCGGAGGCGCTCCTCGCTGAGGTTGCGGGAAACGCTGATGTCTTGAATGAAATTCTCATAAATATCATCGAGGTATTCGCGGATCTGCATGCGGTTTTCCTTGCTCATCTTGTTGAGCCGGTAGGGCTCGCTGGCGCCTTTGAACTTGCCGGCGTAGTACACCTGCATATCTATGCCGACCTTGTCCAGCAGGTCTTTGAAGTAAGGAACCTGGGCTGCAAACCCCCGGAAGTCGATTATGCCCAGCGGGTTGACCATGAGCAGGTCGGCGCTGCTGGCCAGGTAATAGGCGCCCTGAGAGTAGTACTTGGAGTAGGCGATAATGAACTTACCCCCTTTCCTGAATTCCAGGAGGGCATCGCGCAGAACCGCTGAGGTCGCCAATCCGCCGCTCGCCAGGCCGTCCACTTCCAGGAAGATGCCCTTGATATTGTCATCTTCCTTTGCTCTTTCCAGTGTGTTGAGCATTTCCTGGAGCCCCAGGATCTTCTTTTTCTTGAAATCGAAGGGGTCGAGCTCCAGGTTGTTGGTCTGTTCCGGGATGGGGTCGTCAAAGGTGAGGTGGAGAACCGTATTGGGTTTTATATCTTTAGGCCGGTCCGCCTGCCTGGCGATTTGACTGATCACCAGCCCACCGATGCTCAGCATTAAGAAAAAGGCGATAAAGATACCGAGACAAGAAGCGAGTAAGAACTTAAAGAATTGTCCCATTTTTTTGTGCTTAAGTTTTTGTGTTGCAAAGTTACCCCACAGGAGGTGGAAGTAACAAAAAATTAGATTAAAACGGGTTTTTCGGGGAGTAACTACGCCGCCTTTTGTCTTGAAGCCTGCCCGGGATTGCAGGGCGAAGGACAAAGGGGGGCGTTTGCCGGCCCGGAATAGGGTTTTTAGGATAAAGCCTCTAATTTTAGCAGGCCAACATCCGCAGGAAGGAAAGATGGTTTATCTTTGCGGTCCGGCTCCGGATCTTTGTGAGCATTACCTGCCTGCCCGTGAATGGGGTAAATCATTATGGCCAACAATTCAAACTTGATGAAAGCATACCTGAAAACAGATTGGAAATTCACTTTGTTCATCACGCTCTTTGCCGTGCCCAAACTGCTATTCGGCCAACCCCTGGAAGTCAGCAACGGCCCGCCTATCACTCCCGAAAACCTGATCACGAATATTTTTCTCGGCGAAGGCGTGGAAGTAGTGGATGTACAGTTTCAGGGAACCCCTGCTTCCGTCGGCTTTTTTCAGAATGGGGGAGATGAAGTCGGGCTGCAGCGGGGCATCGTCATGTCTACAGGTTTTGCCGCCACCAACTTCGCCCAGGTGGGCGTTGATTCTCCCGGAGGGGCTCAGTCCAGCACCTGGGCTTCCGGCGCAGCCTTTGACCCGGATATGGAGGCACTGGCCGGGACAGACGAGATGAATGACCTGGTTGCTTACACCATTACCTTCATCCCCATTTCCGACACCCTCCGTTTTCGCTACGTTTTTGCTTCGGAGGAGTATCCTGAATACGTATGTTCAGATTTTAACGATGTCTTCGGCTTTTTCATCAGTGGGCCGGGTATCAACGGACCGTATTCCAATGGTGCTGAAAATATCGCCCTCATACCGGGAACCAGCCTCCCGGTGGCCATCAATAATGTCAACCCCGGAGTAGTGGGTTCAAGCGGGACTCCTGTCAACTGCATTCCGCCCAACGGTTCCCTTGCCTATTCTCAATATTACAACAATAATAACGGCAGCCCGAACCGGCCGGTGTACAATGGCCTTACCGATGTCTTTACCGCTGAGGCGGTAGTCTTCCCCTGTAGCACCTATACCATAAAGCTGGTAATCTGCGATGTGGCCGACGAACTCTTCGATTCCGGGGTTTTTCTCGAAGCTAAAAGCTTTGGCACCGGCTCCCTGGATGTAGAGGCGGTTACCGTCAGCCTCGATGGTTCGGTAGCCGAAGGTTGTGCCGAAGGCCAGCTGATCTTCTCCCTGCCGGCGCCGGCCGAATCGGATCATCCCATTGATTACCTTGTTCTCGGCACAGCGGAGAATGGGGTGGACTATGAGTTCATTCCACCCGGCCTGTTTATCCCTGCCGGCGACAGCATACTGTCTATTCCCATTATCGCTCTGGATGACGGCCTTCCGGAAGGAACCGAAACTATCGTTATCGATGTGCAGCGCGACCCCTGCAACCGGGATACTATCATCATCCCGATCCGGGAAAATATCCTCCTGGAACCTGAGCTGCCTCCCGATACTTCCCTGTGCCGGGGAGAATCGATAACCCTGGACGGCTCGGCCGATGTGCCGCTTCCCGAACCTCCTGTTTTCTACAGTGAGGACACCCTGGTTATCAGCCCGCCTAATGTTACTCTTTATTCCGATATCGAGGTCTTTGGTGTACTTCCGGCCACGCTGGGGCCAGGGGTCATTCGCTCTGTTTGCATCGAAGACCTGCGGACTACCTGGGTGGATGACCTGCGCATTTTTCTGATCTCTCCCGGCGGCCAGTTTCTGGAACTGGTAACCGATATCGGCAATGCGGGGGATAATTTTATCGGGACTTGTTTCACGCCGTTGGCCACTACCCCTATTACCAGCCTGGGCGCCGCCGCCCAGCCCTTTACCGGCGAGTTTGCCCCGGAAGGCACCTGGGCAGACCTGTACGGTGATGGCCGCCCGGTAAACGGCGCCTGGCGGCTGGCCCTCCTCGACAAGTTCTCCGCCGATGTCCCGGTGCTGAACCGCTGGTCTATCACCTTCACCCCTTCTTATGAGATTAATTACAGCTGGCAGCCCGCTGCCGGCCTCAGCTGTGTGGGTTGCCCCGAGCCGATGGCCAGCCCGGATACTACGGCCACCTACACGGTGGCCGCTACCGATTCTTATGGCTGCTCTGCCAGCGATGAGGTCGCCATCGAAGTCCTGCCGCCCCTGGCGGCGCCTCAGCTTTCCTGCGCTGTGGTTACTAGCAACAGCATTACGGTGGACTGGCCCGCCGTCTCCGGCGCTACCGGTTATGAGGTGAATGTCGACAGTGCCGGCTGGACGCTGGCCAGCGGTAATGAAGAACATACGGTTACCGGCCTAAACCTGGCGACATCGGTGCACTTGCAGGTGCGGGCCACCGGGCCGTGTGAAAACCTCATTTCCACCATCGAATGTTCTACTCCCGACTGTGTGCCGCCCACGGTGCAGGTGCTTTCAATTACCGATGCTTCTTGTTTTGGCAGTGGCGATGGAAGCATTACCCTTTCCGCAACCGGCGGTGTGGCCCCCTATCAGTTCATTGTAAATGGGCAGGCAAATACCTCCGGCATATTCGCCGGCCTGGAGGCAGGCGCCTATCTGGTGCAGGCCATTGACGATTCCGGTTGTCCGGCCGCGCTGGAGGTTGCTGTCGGACAGATGGATTCGCTGGCAACCACCTTGTCCGTCGATTCGGTAAGCTGTAACGCCCTGGCTGACGGAAGCGCTGTCGCCGATGTTTTCGGAGGCATTGAGCCTTATACTTTTTTATGGAGTGATGGCCAGGGTGGCCCCACCGCTACCGGCCTGGCTGCCGGCGCCTACCAGCTCACCGTCACCGATGCCGGTTCGTGTTCTTCTACCTATGAAATTACGGTCGGGGAACCCCCGGCGCTAACCGTTGAAGTGGAAACGGATTCGGCCCTTTGCGCCGGTATCGCTAACGGCAGAGCCAGGGTAACGGCTGCCGGAGGATCGGGAGTTTACAATTATGACTTCGGCCCCGGTATCATTATCGGTACGAGCTCAAATCATGCCGTTGGCCTTTCGGCGGGCGATTATGCCGTGACAGTAACAGACAGTGAAGGTTGTGAAGTGGAAGCCGGATATACCATCGGAGAGCCTTTGCCTTTGCAGGCTCAATTATCGGCTGTTGACGCTTCCTGTGCCGGAACCTCCAGCGCGGCCGTGGAAGCCGCCGTGTCCGGAGGCGCCTACCCCTATACTTTTACCTGGTTGGATGCAGCCATGGATGTTGTAGGCATTGGCCCGAGCCAGGACGGGCTGCCCGCGGGCCAGTACATCCTGGAAGTGGAAGATGTAAATGGCTGCAGCACATCGGCCAATATCACAGCCGGGCAGCCTCTTCCTCTGGATTACAGCCTGGAGGTTGTGCCCGCCACCTGTCCGGGAGTAGGTGATGGCAGCGCCAGCCTGCAAATTTCCGGAGGGGTTCCAGGATATGCTTACAACTGGAATGACATCGGCCCCGGCCCGGCTGCCCGCGATAACCTGGCTACCGGCGATTATACAGTGACCGTTACCGACCTGAACGGATGTACCCTTGAAATTGCTCTGGAAGTCACGAGCCCACAGGCGATAGCTCTTGATGTCGCAACCACGCCTGCTTCCTGCTTTGGAAACGCTGACGGACAGGCTATGGTTGTGGCTTCAGGTGGAGCTGGAAATTATTCCTATTTATGGGGAGACGGTCAAAATACACCCGTGGCCACCGGCTTGTCGGCAGGCTCCATTTCGGTGCTGGTTACGGACGAAAATGGGTGTCAGGCCAATGAGACGGCGGTGGTTGATGAGCCTTCTGCCCTGGCCGTGGTCTTGGAAGGCGCCGGGCCGGGCTGTTTCGGAGGAGATGACGGTACTGCTACGGCAACTGGGGAAGGTGGCGCCGGAGGATACTCCTATCAGTGGAATGGCGGCCAGGACTCCCCGACGGTTGCAGGGCTTTCCGCCGGTTTACACCGGGTAACGGTCACTGACGGTAACGGTTGTACGGCAATTGACTCCATACTGCTGGAAGAACCTGCTGCCCTTATGAGTTCGGCCACTACTGAAGCAGCCACCTGTAATCCCCAACCGGACGGCTCGGCAATGGCAGCCGTTCAGGGAGGGACGCCCCCCTACGCCTTTTCCTGGAGCGATGGCCAGAGCCAGCCGACGGCTGAAGGCCTGGCCATTGGCAGCTATACCCTTTCCATTACCGACGCCAATGGCTGCCTGCGGGTAGACACGGTGGAGGTGGGGGGCATTCCGCCGATCATGCTGGTGTTGGAAAAGAGTGATGCCAGCTGTAATGGCGGGGCCGACGGTGCGGCCACCGTAACTGCTCAGGGAGGAACCGGCAATTATACCTATAACTGGAGCGCCGGTGTGCCCGGCGGGCCACAGGCAACAAACCTGGCAGCCGGCAATTATTCGGTCACGGTGATGGATGAGTTGGGGTGTTTCGCCATAGATTCCATCCTGGTCGGTGAACCGGAAGCCCTCTTGCTGGAAACAATTGCCGGCCAGGTATCCTGCTCGGGAGATATGGACGGAAGGCTTTCTCTTGCCATTTCCGGGGGCGCCCCTCCTTACCAGGTACTTTGGAGTACAGGGGATAATACGAATACCCCCGATGGGCTTGGCGTTGGCAGTTATTTCGTTACCGTTACCGATGCCAACGGCTGCCAGGCAAGTGGCAGCGAGCAGGTTTTTTCCGCCAACCCGATCGATATTACGGTTGAAATGGAAGATGCCCTCTGTTTTGGGCAGGCAAATGGCGCCGCCCGGGTGCAGGCCAGCGGTGGAGAACCTCCCTACGCCTTTCGTTGGTCAAATGGGGCGACTGGGCCGGCTCTGGAAAACATTGCGGCCGGTAACTACAGCCTGTCAATCACGGATGCGGCAGGGTGTGAGGTGGTGGAAGAAGTGGCGGTAGGCCAACCGGATGAGCCCCTGTGGGCTGCCCTGAACCCGGCCAATGTCAGTTGCTATGGCAAAACGGACGGGCGCATTGAGGTTGAAACCTTCGGCGGCACGCCTACTTACCGTTACAGCCTCGACGGAGAATTTTTCTCAGGAAGCAACGTATTTATCGGGCTGGATCCCGGTACTTATACCGTGCAGATCCGCGATGCCAATGGCTGTACCTTACAGTCCAGGCCGGTGGTGGTCGGGGAACCCCAACCCATTCTGGTGGACCTGGGGGAAACCAAAGCAGTTGGCTTTGGGCAAAACTTCCGCCTCCTGCCGATAATAAACGGCGGCGCAGGGGGGCTTTCCTTCTCCTGGACGCCGCGCGATTCCACGATCCTCGATTGCTTCGATTGCCGCGCCCCTCTGGTTACCGTTACCGAACAGGCCAGCCTGAAGCTGGTGGTAACGGATGAAGGCGGTTGCATAGGGGAGGATATCGTCACGGTATATCCTCAAAAGGACCGCCCTGTTTTTGTGCCTACGGGCTTTACACCCAATGAGGACGGCAACAATGACCGCCTGCTGGTCCACGCCCGCGAAGATATCCAGGCCCGGATCCGGTATTTCAGGGTATATGACCGTTGGGGAGAACTGCTCTTCGAGGCCAACGAAATAACGCCCAATGATGAGCAGGCGGGCTGGGATGGAACCTTCCGCGGCAAGCCTGTACAAGCGGGGCTGTATATCTGGCACCTCGGAGTGGAATTTGTCGACGGCAACCGGGAGGAATTTTCCGGCAGCACCACCTTGATACGGTAGAATTCAGTTCAGGGCCTCAATGATGCCGGCAATGCCCTGGCCGCCGCCCACACAGGCGGTCACCAGTCCGTATTGCTGCCCGCGGCGGAGCAACTCACTGATGATCTGTACGGTGAGCTTGCATCCGGTACATCCCAGCGGATGGCCCAGAGCAATGGCCCCGCCATTGACATTTACCTTGTCGATGTCAAATCCAAGCTTCCGGATGACAGCGAGGGACTGGGCGGCGAAAGCCTCGTTCAGTTCGATGAGAGCAATATCTTTCAGCTTTATCCCCGTTTGTTTCAGCACTTTGGGAACGGCAGCAACCGGCCCGATTCCCATAATGCGGGGGTTGACGCCGGCAACCGCACAGCCCGCCAGGCGGGCTAAGGGTTCTATTTTCAGTTCTTTCAGCATGCGTTCCGACATCAGGAGGGTAAAAGCCGCGCCGTCGGAGCGTTGGGAGGCGTTGCCCGCCGTTACCGTTCCTCCTTTTTTAAATACAGGGCTGAGCTGGCTCAGGGCTTCCAGGGACGTGTCTTCCCGGGGGCCTTCATCCGTCTCTACAGTGAAAGCTCGCGACTTTTTTTTCATTCCTTCCACATATGATTCTTCTACCCGTATTGGTACGATCTGGCCCTCGAAGTACCCCTGCTTTATAGCGTTTACGGCATTTTTATGAGAACGAAGGGCAAATTCGTCCTGGTCTTCACGGGAGATGTCGTACTCCTGGGCCACCTCCTCTCCGGTGAGGCCCATGCTGAGAAAATAATCGGCATGGTCTTTAGCCAGGCCATAATTTGGTGATGTTTTCCAGCCACGGGTGGGCACCAGCGACATCGACTCCGTTCCTCCGGCGACGATGCAGCCGGCCATACCGGCAGCGATCTTGCTGTGCGCCATGGCGATGGCTTCCAGCCCGGAAGCGCAGTAGCGGTTGATGGTCACGCCGGGAATGTCTTTGGATATGGCTTTCAGGGCGATCCACCGCGCCATTTGCATACCTTGTTCGGCTTCGGGGACGGCGTTGCCCACGATGACGTCATCTACCCGCTGGGGGTCCAGCGGCGGGACATGTTTCAGCAAATATTGAATGGCCTCAGCCGCAAGGTCGTCGGGCCGCATGGTTTTGAATCCACCCTTATCGGCTTTGCCTACTGCTGTTCGGTATCCTCTGACTATGTAAACGTCCATTTTTTCTCTTTTTGATTGATGATAACGGTATTGTATCAGTTGTGAAGAGGCGCTCCTTCTTTAAGCATGTGCTCAATACGTTTCAGGGTTTTCCGGTTACCGATGAGTTCCATGAATGCCTCCTTCTCCAGTTCGAGCAGATATTCTTCGGGCACCTCTTCTTCGGCGCTGAGGTCGCCTCCGCACATGACATAGGCTAGTTTTCGGGCAATACGCTGGTCGTATTCGGTGATGTAGTTGCCCCGGTACTGATTGTTGATTCCGGTGTAGAAGA
This sequence comes from Phaeodactylibacter sp., assembly GCA_024103175.1. Classification (GTDB taxonomy): domain Bacteria; phylum Bacteroidota; class Bacteroidia; order Chitinophagales; family Saprospiraceae; genus JACJXW01. The sequence continues at coordinate 26,880 of JAGFJE010000741.1, read as the reverse complement.
AGCTGAGGGCGTTCCTGCCCAGGACGGTGAACATCTCCGGTTCGGGCGCTACATAACCGTTGCCGGCCAGTTCCAGTGCACGCTGTTTGGCGTCGGTTATCAGGCGGTTCTTGTTCATGGTTACCTGGTCGGTTCCTTCCCGCAGATAACCCAGGGCGAAGGCCTCGTCGGCCGACCTGGCCACCTTAGCTTCGGCGATGGCCATAATGCGTTCCTGCAGGTGGGGCGTCTTGGGGCCGCTTTCCACGTATTCACGGGCGGCCCGCAGGGCAAACTCCTTGGCGCCGCCACCGGCGGGAATAAGGCCTACCCCAAATTCCACCATCCCCATATAGGTTTCGGCGGCGGCCTGCACGGCATCGGCATGCAGGCAGATCTCGGCGCCGCCGCCCAGCGTCCTTCCGTGAGGGGCGGCCACTACCGGCACCGCGCAGTGTCGGATTCGGGAGTTGGTATCCTGAAAGCTTTCGACCGCTTTCCGGACGGTATCCAGGTTTCCTTTGTAAGCGTTTATTCCGATCATGGCGAGGTTGGCGCCAAAAGAAAAGTGTTCTCCTTCGTTGCCGATCACGATGGCCCGGAAGGGGCTATCGCTTTCAGCTATGTCTATGGCCTGGTTGAGCCCTTCGATGACGTCCATTCCAATGGAATTCTTCTTCGTGGTAAATTCGACGAGCAATACTCCATCGCCGATGTCGATGATATTACAGCCATCGTTTTGCCAGACGGTATATTCGTCCCGATAGTTGTCAAGCAGGATGATCTCCTTAGTGCGGGGGACGGGCTGATAACCCTCGCCCTGAAGGTAAAAGGTGCGGTGCTTGCCTTCCCTCTGGTAGAAGCTTCCAATTCCTTCCGACAGCATTTCCTTCACCCAGGTTGCGGGCGGAAAACCTTCGGCTTCCATTTTTTCCACCGTTTCTTCCACGCCCAGGATGTCCCAGATCTCAAATGGCCCGTATTCCCAGCTGAAACCGGCGCGGATGGTTTCATCGATTTTGTAAAGCTCATCGCTGATTTCCGGGATGCGGTGGGAACAGTAGGCAAACAGGCGGTAATAGAAAAGGCGGAAAAAGCTGACGGCCTTATCATCGTCGCCTCCGAAGGCCTTCAGATATAGCTTCTTGAAGAAATTCACTGTGGCGGCTTTGCCTTCTTCGAAAGCCTGGAGCTGGCTTTCCGTATCCTCCCGGTTTTTGAGTTCGGCCAGTATGGCAAACCGGGGTTTCGCTTCTTTCCGGTACTCCATTTTTTCAATGTCGAGGGCGAGAATCTCGCTTTCGCCCTTGTCATCCTTAACCTTTTTATAGAACCCCTGGCCTTTTTTCTGGCCCAGCCACCCTTTTTCGATCATTTTTTCCATGAAAGGAGGTATTTTGAAAACTGCTCTTTCCTCATCCTCCGGGCAGTTTTCATACACTCCTTTCGCGACATCGGCCAGGATGTCGATACCCACCAGGTCGCAGGTGCGGAAAGTGGCTGTCTTGGGCCTGCCGGTGAGTTTGCCGGTCAGGGCATCGACTTCACTTACGGCGAGCCCCAGTTCCTGCATCAGTTGGATGGAAAGCATGATGGCGAAAACGCCGATCCGGTTCCCGATAAAGGCGGGAGTATCCTTGCAGCGGACGGTGGTTTTCCCGAGGTAGACATCTCCATAGTGTTCCAGGAAATCGATTACTTCCGGTTTGGTTTTTTCAGAAGGTATGATCTCGAGCAGTTGCAGATAGCGGGGCGGGTTGTAAAAGTGGGCGCCGCAGAAATGCCGCTGAAAATCTCCGGAGCGGCCTTCGGCCAGTTCATGGATCGGGATGCCCGAGGTGTTGGTCGTCACTATGGTTCCTTTCCTGCGGTGCTCTTCTACCTTTTCGAAAAGGGAACGCTTGATGTCGAGCTTTTCCAGGACCGCCTCTACAATCCAGTCAGCTTCGGCGATCTTGGGTATGTCGTTTTCGAAATTGCCCGTAGTGGCCCTGCGTTTATAGTCTTTGAGGTATAGAGGAGACGGGCTGGAGCGGACGGTTTTTTCAAGGTTCTGCCGGACGATCCGGTTCCTGACTTTGGGGTTGCTCAGTTCCAGCCCCATGTTCTTTTCTTCTTCCGTAAGGCTATCCGGAGCAATATCGAGGAGGAGAACTTCCAGGCCAATATTGGCAAAATGGCAGGCGATCTGCGCGCCCATCGTTCCCGAACCTAATACTGCAACTTTTCTGATTATCCTTTTCATTAAACGAAGTTTTTTATTGCGTCAATAATACCGGTTTCTTCCTCCTCGGCGCTGATCTGCACCGGCAGTTCATTGAGGTCGAAATCGTCAACCTGAACGGCCCTTTGCCGGGCTTTTTCCGCGGCGGCCAGCAGATCCCGCTCTTTTTCGTCGATCACGCCCGCTTCAAATGCCGGCTCCACGAGTTCTCCCTGCGGGCCTTTCTCCAGCTTTCCGGCTTTGGTAGCGGCGCGGATCTTCTTGTAAACGGGCATGCCCTGCAGTTTGAGTTGAAATGCCTTTTCCAGGATAGCCAGCGGTTTACTTTCACCGGTGGGGATGTACATGCCTTCGGTAAGCGCCTTGCGGGCCTGGCAATCGGTTTGCATATCCTGTGCGATCTGGTGGCCGAGCCGGTCGGAGGGTTTTTTCCCGTAAGGGTTAAGGCGCGCCCACCAGGATAAAGGCCCGCGGAACAGGGCCCCCAGCAAGGGAACCGGAAGGTTGTTATAAATATCTTCGAATGACCGCTGAATGCGGAACAGGGCGTGGTGGAGTATCCATTTCACAAACGGCAATTCTTCCTCCCGCCGCCCCCTGGCTTCATATTTCCGGAGGGCACAGCTGCCGAGGTACAGCCAGGACAGCACATCTGCAAAACGGCCGGAGACTTTTTCTTTCTTCTTCAACCCTCCACCCAGCGTAAGTAAGGCCAGGTCGGCCATGAAGGCAAAGTTGGAGGAGGCCCAGGCGAGCTTCCGGTAATACATGGCGGTCGGCCCGCTGGAAGGAGAGGAGGCCAGCCGGCCACGGCTCAGGTTGAGCAGGGTGGCGCGAAAGGCATTCCGGATGATCATGCCGGCATGGCTCCAGAGCGCTTTGTCAAATGCTTTGCTGTCTTTGCCTTCGAGGGCCTGCATCAGTTTCAGCACGTAGGGATGGCTCCGGATGAGGCCCTGCCCGAAAATGATCAGGGAGCGGGTCACTACGTTGGACCCCTCGACAGTAATGGCGATCGGGGTAGCTATGTGCTTGTATCCCAGTAGGTTGTGCGGCCCTAGAATGATGCCGGCGCCCCCCAGTATGTCCATGGCATTGTTGATGATGTCGCGGTTGAATTCGCTCGACTGGTATTTGGCGATGGCGGAGATGACTGCCGACTGCTTGCCCTGGCCTACCATGCCGCAGGTAAAGCGGCTGAGGGCGTCGAGCAGGTAGGTTTTGGCGCCTATGGGCGCCAGGAGTTCTTCCACACCTTCAAACCGGCCGATGGGCAGCCCGAACTGCTGCCGCACCACCGAGTAGGCGCCCGTGACGCGGGTGGCGAGCTTGGCGCCGCCGGTATTGAGGGCGGGCATAAAGATGCCGCGGCCGCCGGCCAGCGTTTCCATAAGCATCCTCCAGCCATTGCCTGCCTGATCCGCCCCGCCGATGATCTGGCCGACGGGGACTACCACGTCCTGGCCTTCGGTTGGGGAATTGATGAACGGAACACCCAGTGGGTCATGCCGCTTTTCGATCTTAATGCCTTCGGCGTTCGTGGGAATGAGCCCGCAGGTGATGCCGGGCGCCTCGCCTTTGCCCAACAGGTTTTCAGGGTCTTCGAGGCGGAAAGCCAGGCCCAGTACGGTAGCTGCCGCACCAAGCGTAATGTACCTTTTTTTCCAGTTGAGGCGCAGGTACAATTCACCGTCTTCTCCACGGAATACCTCTCCTTGCGAACTGATGGCCGAGGCATCAGAACCCGCCCTGGGCTCCGTCAGAGCGAAGCAGGGGATCTCCTGTCCGCGGGCCAGGCGGGGAAGATAGTATTCCTTTTGATCTTCGGTTCCGTACTCGATGAGGAGTTCCGCCGGCCCAAGAGAGTTCGGCACCATTACATCCACGGCCAGGGGAATGCTGTGAGAACCCAGCTTTCCGATAATGGCGTTCATTCCTGCTGCAGAGAACCCGTGGCCCCCGTACTTTTCAGGAATGGCCATTCCAAAAAAGCGTTTTTCCTTCAGAAATTCCCACACCTCTTCGGTGAGGTCCTTCCTCTGATGGATATCCCAGTCGTCCGACATGTCGCATACCGCCTGCGCCGGCCCTTCCAGAAATTCCTTTTCTTTCCGGCTGAGTTCGGGATAGGCCTCCTGTAGTATCCGCCTGAAATCGGGCTTTCCGGAAAAGAATTCACCCTCGATCCATGTTGTTCCGGATTCGAGCGCTATACGTTCTGTCTCCGATATGCGGGGCAGCAAGCCCATGGCGTCGATCGTGCGCATCAGAGGGCGGGAAATAAGCGCCCGCCGGACAGACCGGATATTGAAGAGTAGGGCCAGCGCGCCGAAAACGATCCATAGCCACAGCGGCGCTCCCAGCCCCCAGAGGGCTGCTGCCGTGCCGGCTGTCCATACCCACAGGGGCGCTCCGCTAAAGCCGAGGAAGAGAAGAATGGCCAATAGCCCGGCAATCACTGCCACAGCAGGTACTTCGGTGAGTATCCCAAAAAGGTATTGAGCTGATTGCTGTTCCATTAGTCTTCGGTATACATTTCTTCAATAAGGCCCGCGTACTTCTCTTGCAGGGGGCCGCGTTTTATCTTCATGGTGGGGGTCAGTTCTCCGGATTCCACGCCCCATTCGTCGGCCGTCAATCTGAATTTCTTGACCTGTTCGGTATGGCTGAGTTCTTCATTCCGCTCTTCCGTTATCTTCTCGAACCTGGTGCGGACGCTCTCATTTTTTATTATTTCTTCTTTTGAACCGCAATTCAGGCCCTCCTTTTCACACCATTTTTTCAGGCGCTCGAAATTGGGCTGTATGATGGCCGTCACCATCTTGCGGCCGTCGCCAACGGTGAGGATGTTTTCGATGAAAGAAGATTCGGTGAATGTATTCTCTACGCGCTGGGGCGCGACGTATTTTCCTCCTGAAGTCTTGAACATCGATTTTTTGCGGTCGGTAATGCTGAGAAACCCTTCCTCGTCCAGCTCGCCGATGTCTCCGGTATGCAGCCAGCCGTCTTCTTCGAGCGCTTCCTCTGTTTTTTCCGGTTTTTCGAAATAACCCTTCATGACGTTGGGGCCCCGGCAGAGGATCTCCCCGTCTTCGGCGATCTTTACTTCCACGCCGTCGATAATCTTACCTACGGAGCCGAATTTCCTGTCCTTTTTTTCCATTCGGTTGACGGCAATGACGGGAGATGTTTCCGTCAGTCCATACCCTTCCAGCGCCGGAACGCCGGCGGCGGTAAAAACCCGGGCGATCTTGGGGTTGAGGGCTGCCCCTCCGGAGACGACGGCGATGACTCTTCCTCCCAGCGCCTTTCTCCACTTGCCGAATACCAGAGCGTCGGCCAGTTTCCTTTGCCAGTGGTAAAGGAAGCTTTTTCCCCTCAGTTCGAATCGCTTGGCCAGGTTCAGGGACCAGCCGAAGATCAGGCGGGCCGGCAGGGGCTGCTCTTCGCCCTTGTCGACGATCTTTTCGTATACTTTTTCCAGCAGGCGGGGGACGGTGGTGAAAATATGAGGGCGGGCCAGCCGGAGGTTGTCGCCGATGGTGTCGACACTTTCTGCGTAGTAAACGGAGACGCCGGCGGAGAGGTACAGGTAGTTCATCATGCGCTCGAAGACGTGGTTGAGCGGCAGGAAAGAGAGCGCCAGGTGTTCCCGGCCCACCGGCATGATGGGCAGGCAGGCTTTTACGTTCGAAACAATATTGTGGTGGGTGAGCATCACGCCCTTGGGAGGCCCTGTAGTCCCGGAAGTGTAAACTATGGTTGCCAGGGCGGACTCTTCTATTTCCTCCCGAATCTCATCCAGTTGCGCTTTATTCGGTTCCTCCAGGATCTCGCTCCAGTGGGGAGCGTTTTCCAGTTCGTCGAAGGAAAAGACTTCCTCCACGGTATCTGATCCATCTCTTACTAAAGCTACTTTTTCATAGATCTCCCGGGAAGAAACAAAAACGGCTTTGACGCCGGCATTATTGAAAATGTACTGGTATTCTTCCCGGCTTACTCTGGAATAGACCGGCACATTGACGACTCCGATCTGCTGCATGCCCATATCCAGAAAATTCCATTCCGGGCGGTTTTCGGAAATAATAGCGATCTTATCCCCGCTTTTGAAGCCACGGGCCAACAGGCCGGCGCTTACCTTATCGGCTCTTTCGATGAAATCCTGAGTAGAATGCCGGGCAAGTTGGCCGCCTTTGATGGCTGCCAGGCAATCTTCCTGAGGGAAGTTGTCCAATTGATAGCGGGGAATATCGATCAGCCGCCGGATATAGTAGGGGTGTTTTTTGTTTGTCAACAGTTCATGCTTTATAGTATTGCCAAGGCTGGAATAAAAGACAGCTTTTTTTGCGGGATTTCAGATAAGGGTTCAGATATTCAGCCTTTGGCAGAATAATTTTTGTTTGCACTTATTCAACAGGCCCCTTTCGCAGCATGTTCGTTGAGGTGTTCCCCTTATCTGAAGGGTGAAAATTACTTGACGTAAAAAAAAATGAAAGTATGATGAGAATGATCCCTTTTGCCTTTCTGCTGATTATGGCGTGGAGTTGCCAGCCTGCTTCCGGTTCGGAAGAGCAAGCCGATAAGCAAACCGCTGCTCTGGAAGAAGCAGTTCCTGCCGGCCGTGCCGAATACGCCATCGCCATCCACGGTGGCGCCGGAACGATCCTGAAGGAAAATATGGCCCCTGAAAAGGAAAAAGCCTATCTCGAAGCGCTGAACGCAGCCCTCGACATAGGGGAACACATACTCCGGGAGGGGGGCAGCAGCCTGGATGCAGTGGAACAGGCGATCATCTACCTGGAAAACTCCCCCTTGTTCAATGCCGGCAAAGGCGCTGTCTTTACTCATGAAGGTAAGAATGAGCTGGACGCTTCCATTATGGACGGCGCTACCCGCAATGCAGGGGCGGTAGGAGGAGTGACAACCGTGAAGAACCCCATCCTGGCCGCCCGCGCTGTGATGGAGGACTCCAAACACGTCCTGCTTACCGGCCGGGGGGCGGAACAGTTCGCAGAAGAACAGGGCCTGGAGATCGTCGATCCCGAATATTTCTACACCGAGAGCCGCTGGCAGTCCCTGCAACGCGCCAAAGCCGCCGAGGAACAGCCGACGGGCTTTCTATCTTCCGGCCCGGATCACAAATACGGTACCGTCGGTTGCGTCGCCCTGGATAAGGCGGGCAACATCACCGCCGGCACCTCCACCGGCGGGATGACCAACAAGCGCTATAACCGCTTTGGGGACGTGCCCGTCATCGGGGCAGGCACCTACGCCAACAACGCCACCTGCGGCGTGTCCTGTACCGGCCATGGCGAGTACTTTATCCGCTACGCCGTCGCCTACGATATTTCTGCACTGATGGAATACAAGGGCATGAGCCTGGAAGAGGCCACCCGTTATGTGATCCATGACAAGCTTCTGGATGCTGGCGGCAGCGGAGGCCTGATCGCGGTGGATAAACGGGGCAATGTGTCCCTGGAATTCAATTCGCCGGGTATGTACCGGGGCTACGCCCGGCCTGGAGAGCGACAGGTGGGGATATATGGAGAGGAGTAATGCCAAAAAAAAGCCCCGGCCTACTGCCGGAGCTTCTGCGTGAAAAGTAAAAAACAGCTAGTTTTGCCGGTAATACCGGTCAAAACTGAAGGATCGATCTTACATCTTCCTCGTTGAGGATCTCCTTATCGATCAGCTTGAGTTGTAATGTATAGGCTTCTTTTTTCGTATTGATGTCCTGAAAATCTTCGGGCCGCATGAGGGCGATCTTCTGGTCATCGGTAACGATCCAGAGCAGGTTGTCGGAATCGGCGTCAAAATGCAGGGGCGTCTCATCGGTAGCGTAGAGCTGGTAAACGGTATTCCTGCCCCTGTCTACCAGGTAGGCGGTATGATGGCGATAGAAGTTGCCATGCTGGTCTTTGAAGGCGGCCTGTACGCGATGCTCTGCCGGGGGGATCAGGCGGTCGCAATTCCAGAAGCCGAACCCGGTCGCTTTAAACCGGTTGATGACTTTGCGTTTTACGAGGTATCGGGTTGCCTGTCCGAATTTCAGGCCGGCGTCGCGCAGTTCCTTTAGCCTGTTGTCGTACTCATCCAGAGCTTCTGCCTTCTGCCGTTCTGTATCTGCCATCAGGGCTTCCCGTTGTTCCTTTACCTGCGCTTCCCATTCGGCCATAGCGGTTTTGAAAGCCTGTAATTCCTCTTCGTAGCGCTGCAGGGCGTTTTCGTAATCGGCGCCGGTCAGGACCGGGCTGACGATGAGGGTCAGCTGGTTCTGGGGGTGGATGAGGGTCAGCTCATAGTCCCGGTTATTGACGGGGCGGATGCGGGCCGATTGCCAGTTGACGTTGAACGCCCGCTCGTCGAAGGCGGGGCTGCTGGGCGATATCTGCCAGATCACTCCCCGGTACATCCGTTGGAGCTTAGCCAGTTCATCCTGTACCTGTCCGTTCTGGGTATCTTCGATATTGAGGCTGCCATCGAGGAAGTTGAGTTCCAGCGTTGGGCGCCCCGGGTCGGAGCGGAGGGGGCGCAATGGTTCTACCGGTTTGGGTATAGCCGTTTCGATGGCCTTGAGTTTTTCTGCGGCTTTCTGTTCGATGGCGTCGTATTGCGCCAGCAGTTGTTGTTTATATTGGAAAAGCGGGTCGTCTTCTTCGACGATCTCTTCATCGACGAACTGGATGTTGTCAATGTCCTGATAGAGCCACTCTCTGGCGAAAGTGTCCAGTTGGTAGACTTTATAGCGGGGAGGGACATTGATGTTGAGGCTGGGTACGATGATTTCGGAGGCCAGTTCCACATCGATGTATTTGCCGGGCGCCAGTTGTACGCGTTCGCCGTTTTGTTCGGCATAGATCTCGATCATGCCGGCGGATTCCAGGTGATACCGTACGCCGGCGGAATCGTAGGACATGGGGATGCCGGCGAGGAAAAAGTCTACGTAGTCGTGCATTTCCCGGTAGCGGATATCCACCTCGCCTTCGATCAGTTTGCCGCGGTCATCGGCAAAGGCGGCGGCGGGCACCACCAGGCGGGACCCGCTGGGGTATTCGTATACGCCTCCCTGGTTGGCGTCCACCCGGAAATTGGTGAACCGGGGTTGGACGGCCTCAGGCAAGGGCGGGTTGACAAACTTCTGCTGGGCGAAGTATTGCTCGGCCGTCAGGGCCGGCTGTTGCGGGGCGGAAAAGACCCCTCCCAGGAGTATGGCGATGGCCGCTACGGCGGCGGCGGCGGCGCTGCTCAGGGAAAGCACCCGCAAGCGGCGGAGCCTCCGGGCCCGCCGGCCCTCCTGTTGGCTGTTGTACTTCCGCAGGAGGGCGCCAAAATTTTTGTGGCGCCGTATCTCTTCCCGGGAAGGTAGGCGGGGGTTAAACTTGAAATTGTAGTTGTTGCCCATATCTTTTGCGGTTTGCACGCTGGGGGTAGCGTTGTCTAACCATCAACTCATCTTTTTTTTCATTCTGTTCAGTATCCGGAAGGTTTTCACTTTGGCGTTGTTTTCGGTAATGCCGAGTATTTCTGCAATTTCCTTATAGGGCCGTTCTTCGAAAAAACGAAGCTCGATCAATTGCAGGTCGTCTTCCTTCAGGGTATCCAGTGTTTCAAGCAGCAGCTGCCGGTGTTGTTCGTCGTCGTGCTCTTCGATCTCGTCAAAAAGGCCGGAAATGTTACTTTCCTCTACGCTTACAATGCGGTTTTTTTTGGCCTTTCGGAAATGCTGGGCCACCTCGTTGCTGGCGATGCGGTACAGCCAGGCGGAGAAGGGCACGCCTTTATATTCGTAGTCTTTAATGCGTTGTAGAGCTTTCAGAAAAACCTGGGAACAGAGGTCAGCGGTGAGCGCTTCATCGGTGGTCCGGCGGAAAACAAAGAGGAAAATATCTTCATAATAACGCTCATAGAGCGGCTGGAACAAGGCGGGGTCGCCCTGAGCAGCCTGCACTTCTAGCCACTCTTCCTGCATTTCTGCCGCAGAAACAGTCCTTTTTGGCGCGCTCATTCGAACGGTTTTTGCAAGAGTACGGCTAAATTGCAAATTCGAAAGCATTAAATAAAGATTTTTTCCATAAAGTGCCCCGGGTTTCGTTCTAGGAAACAGTCGGAAAAGCGCTGGTTCTTTGGTTTCTTTCTGTTCCACTTCCATAATGGGGGATTGTGAAAAGGTTACAACCCAGCTGGGGATTTATTTTTCGAGAAGCACAACGAGGCGACATCATCACCGGCAAGCGGAGAATATCTTCAAATTGCTATATTGGCGGGGTGAATTGTTAACCATCAGAACGCAACCGAATGCTCTATTCCATCGTCAAGCCTATTGCCAGGCTCGGCCTGCTGGCTTTTTACCGGAAGATCTATCTATCCAATACGGAACGCATACCCCGGAATGAGGCGGTGATCCTGGCGGCCAACCACCCCACGGCCTTCCTCGAACCTTGCATTCTGGCCTGTTTTCTCAACCGCCCGCTTTACTTTCTTGCGCGGGGCGACCTTTTCAAGCAGCGTTTCTACGCCGGTTTGCTCCGAGGCCTGAATATTCTTCCGGTATTTCGGCTCAAAGACGGTGGGTATGGTAAACTGAAAGACAATTATTCGACCTTTGAAGCTTGTTATAACGCCCTGGCCGAACGCAAGGTGATCATGATCCTGGCGGAGGGGCGCACCAAGCAGGAGAAGCGCCTGGGCGGATTGCAGAAAGGTACGGCCCGCATTGCCCTGGGGACGCTGGAGCGCCACCCCGTTGGCCTGGAAGAGGTTTTTATCGTTCCTGTAGGGGTAAATTTCACCTATGCCGACCGGCCCCGGTCGGAGGTGATGATCGATTTCGGGGAACCCATCCTGGCCAGCCGCTTTCTGGATGAGTTTGAGGAGAATGCCAACCAGGGTATGGCCTCTTTGACCAGCCTGTTGCGCAGCAGGCTCGAGGAGAGCATGGTCATTATCGATAACCCCCAGGATGATGAATTGGTGGAATATTTGCACCGCATCTACCGGAACGAAGCCCCCCGGCCTCAAATGCCGGTTATTTCCTATTACCCGGGGCCCCTGGAAACGGAGCGGCGGGTGGCGGAAATCGTTAACCGGTTGCCGGAAAAGGAAAAAAACGGGTTGGGGCAGCAAACGGCGGCGTATTTTTCAGAACTGGATAGCTACGGTATTGACGACCAGGCCATGGTGGGTAAAGGCCAGGATACGGCGGCCAACCGCGCCTTACTCGTACTCGGCTTCCCCTTTTTCGCCCTGGGGTACCTCTGGAACTATCCGCCAACCTGGCTCGCTAAGTATATTTCCGATACCCAGGTGAAAATGCTGGAGTTTAAAGCTCCGGTGCGCTGGGCCGCCAACCTCGGAACTCATCTCCTCTACATTTTGGGCTGGATATTGATAGCGGCCCTGGCCGGCGCCTGGGTTATCGTTCCCTTTATAGCGGCATTATTGGTGATGGGTTATCTTTCCCTTTACTATATGGAATTTAGAAAGCGCTACCGGAAAAGCCGGAGGCTGAACCGCCTTTCCGGGGAGGAAAAAGCGAGATTACAGGACAAGCGGGCTGAGATCATACGGTCGTTTAAAAAAATGGAGGCGAGCTACGCCTGAGATTAAAATTCCTTGTTGCCTTTGTGAAACCTTCTGTCCAGGTCTCCCGCAAGGCCGAGGAGGAAGAGGTAAAGAAATATTATACCTGCGATGAGGAGGAAGTTCATGGGTGTAATTTTTGTTGTTGCTTTAACCCTACGATGATATTTTTCCCAAAATTCAGCAGCTTCGTAACGCAATCCGCCGGGTATATGTTTCGAGTATCAGCCTTGATAACAGACTTTTAACAAAAAAACTGCCCCCGTAGGGGCAGCCGTAGTTTGGGTATGTAAATAAAGGGGGAATCCAGTATCTTACGGGCAGATCAGCCCGCCGTTTTCATCAAAAACGGCGTCGAGGCCGTCGTCATCGCCCGGCCTTTCCAGTTCGACCCAGTATTGTTTACTTCCATCTTCAAATACAAGCTCTTTTATATCGTCATCGTCATCGTCATCGATGTGATAGCCGGGAAATTCACTTGCAATGGCGTCAAGGACCGCTTGCGGAAGGCCTTGCTCATCGATTTGTATAGCTGAGAACAGGAAGTTGCCATCGGTGCTGAAATAAAGTTCAAACGATTCGTTTTCCAGCTCGGCCTCCAGGGCCGGCGTGCCGTCACACAGGCGCTCATCGTCAATTTCATCCACTTCAACCCCGGGGTAGTTGGCCTGGAGGTATTCGATAACGAATCCGGGAACGTCGTCATCATCTCCGTCGTCGTCATCATCCCCGTCGTCGTCATCGTCTCCGTCGTCGTCGTCTCCATCATCGTCATCGTCATCGTCATCGTCGTCCCGGCAAAGGAAGTCGCCGTCTTCGGAGAAGTATAATTCAATGTCATCGGAGAGGTCCACTTCGAAGAAACTCATACCGTATTCCAGTTCGATCTCTGCCTCCTCGATGGGGATATCGGGGTAATTGGCTTCAATATATTCCCGGACGGCATCCGGCAAGTCATCAATGGCAACACTCTGGCTGGAGATATCATCACCGAAGGAGATCAAACTGCCGTCTGCTTCAAAGTAGAATTCGATCTCATCATCTTCAAATTCGATCTCTATACCAAAGCGCGTTTCTCCCGAGCCCAGGAATTCTTCTATATCGTCGAAACTGAACCCTGGGTAATTCTCAGATAAATAGTTTCGGATCTCATCCGGGAGATCGCCCGGAGAGATGTCGATACCGTCTTCACAAGGGATGAAAACGCCGCTCGGGTTGGCCCCCAGTGGGCCGTCGCCCGGATTGAAGCCGAGGTCGTCATTAAGATCGCACGCGGCCAGGAAAAACAGGGCGCTCAGTAGGAAAGCGCTGAAAGGAATCTTTGTCATAGCACAGAATTATTTTGGTTTAACTATTTATTTTAAAGGATCACGATTTTTTTTCTGAACCAGCCATCGCCGGCTCTTCCAATAAGCCAATAGAGGCCGGGCAGAAGGCCGCAGGCATTGGCCTTGTAGGTTGGGCCGTGTGCTCGTTGAATGTCTAGAGGAACGGCTCTGCCCAGGGCGTCGGCCAGTAACAGCTCCGTGAGTTCTGCATCGCATTGGATGTGGAATGCTCCGGAAGCCGGGTTGGGGTATACCTTGACATCCGCCTGGGAGTTGCCGCTGGAGGAGCCCAATAGCGCACTGTCTCTGGCGATAATAATGGTAGCGGTATCCGGGACGGCGGCATAGGTGGTGAAGCCTTCGCCGATCAGCAATACGCTGTCGACCTTCAGCTGGAAGGTATCTATTTCGAGGCCGACGATAATATCTTCGATGACAATGGAGAATTTGCCCATCTCCCCAAAGCCTGGCCCCTGAGGCTGCTGGTTGGTGCGCGTGACGGCGATCTGGGCTTTGCCCGGGTTATCGTCATCGTCATGAAAGAAATATTCCAGTTTCGGAGAAGTGACCCAACTTTCACCTTCCGCGGCGAATTCAAACTCAAAACCGTCGTCATCGCCAAGCAATTCCGAATCATAGCTGAACAGGAGGGCTATGCCGTAGAAACTGGCCACGGGAAAACCCTCGTCGCCCAGGCTGAGGCTGATGTCTATTTCAGCCCCCGGTTGCACCAGGGTTGCGCTGGGGGACAGGTGAATTTGCGGAGCATTCCCCGGCCTGCCATTGGAATACCCATCCGGGATCAGGGCGCCGTGCGTCCTGCCGAAATTGTCTTCAATACCGCTATCGAGGTCGGCATCGTCAACCAGCCCATCTCCATTACAGTCGGCGTAAGCGTAATTCAGCCCGTTTGGGAAAGACTGGCTCCAGGGAGCAGGAAGCGCCTGAGCTTCCCAATCGGTGGCGGGATTGGCCCTCGGGGCCCCCATGCTTCCGTAGGCTTGCCCCAGGTAGAGAAGGTCTACGGCGCTGACGATGCCGTTATTGTTAACATCGCCGGGCCAGAGCTCCTGGGCCCCGGCAGGGCTGCATACAATAGAAAAGGCAAGGCTGGCTACCCAAACAAGAAACGAGGTCTTTTTTCCCATTATCCGATTGCTTTATTTCTCATGACAATGCAAACATAAGGGGTATCAACAATCCTATCAAGTACACTTTTTTTAGTTTGTCGGGCGAACAAAACAGCTACGTTATTGCTTTTGAAAGCATGTACGCTAGAAAGCTCTTGATTTAAGCCTGTTTGTTGCAAAACGATTTATTTTAATTTATATGTGAATACATTTTTTGTCGAATAAACTTTGAATAAAGGCAAGGCAAGGGAAAGGGGAAACAGCGGGAAAAAAGCAAAAAATCCAACGGTAAAATGAATAAAAGCAAACTGGTAAAGGCTTTAAGGGGAATGGACGAGAAGGAAATCACCCGCCTGCAGAAGTTTGTAAGCTCTCCGTATTTCAACGAGCGGGAAGAATTATCTCGGTTGCTCGGGTTTATGCTCGGGTTTTGGCCCGGCTTTTCGAGTGACAAGCTGAGCAAAGAGGCCTGTCACGAGGCGGCGTTTCCCGGGCAGCCCTACGAAGATAAACGTTTTCGTTATCTGGCCAGCAACCTGTACCAACTGGTGGAACGATTTTGGGTGGTAGAACGCCAGGCGCAGGAAACCCTGCGCAATGAGATCCTGTTGATGGACCATTTGTCAAACCGCCAACTGAATAAGGGCTACCGGCAAAGCCAGCGCCGCATGAGGCGGTACATGAAGCAGGGGAAGGCCCGCAACAGTGAGTATTTCCTCCGGCAGCTCCAATGGGCTGAAGCGGAAGAGCGCCATTTTGAGCGGCAGCGGCTCCGGCAATACGACGCCAGTATCCAACGGGCGGCCGACAACCTGGACTGCTATTATCACCTGCGCCGCTTGCAGTTCGCCTGCGCCATGCTCGACCGGCAAACCATCATCAAGGGAGATTACGAACTGAATATTTCCAACCATTGGCTTGCCCATTTGCAGCACTGCCGGTTCTTCGGGGAGCCGGTTATCGAATTGTATTTTACCATCCTTCAGGCGTTGCTCAGTGAGGATGACGAGGCGCATTTCGGCCGTCTTGAAGCCATGCTGGCCCATCATTCCGCCGGTATTGCCAACGAAAGCCTGAAAAATATTTACCTTTTTGCCATCAATTATTGCGCGCGCAAAATACGGCAGGGGAAGGAAGGATATATCAGCCGTGCCCTGCAGCTGTATCTGGACGGCATTGAGAGTGAAATACTGATCGACAACGGCCATTTGTCGCCCTGGGCATTTACCAACGTGGTCAAACTGGCCCTTCGCCTGCAGCGCTACCACTGGATAGAGCATTTTATTCAGCGTTACGCCGCGTCCCTGCCGGAGAATTTCCGGGAAAACGCTTTGCATTATAACCTGGCGGAACTCTACTATTACACCAACCGCTATGAAGATGCACAGGCCCACCTCAATCAGGTGGCCTTTTCGGATATGAACTATTATCTCGGCGCCCGGGTCATTCTGGCCAAGATCTACTATGAAAAAGAAGAAACCGAACCGTTGCTGTCTCTCCTGGCCGCCTTCACTATTTTCCTGAAGCGGAATAAGCTTATTTCTTCTGATCTGAAACAAACTTTCCTCAACTTTTGCGACATTCTCTTCCATATCGTACGGGGAAAGGGGCGCCGCTGGAAAAAGCTGGGAGAAAAAATCCGTACTACCCGCCTGCTGACCGACCGGGCGTGGCTGAAGGCTATCTACGAGGAAGCTTCCCGGAGCGTCGGGGTGTAAAAAATAATATTAGTTTTATCTTGAATGGAAAAACGAGGCGATGAAAAATTTATATTGGTTGTCGGTTTTTCTTTTACTTTCAGCCTGTGAACAGCAGCAGCAGGTACAAGAAACGCCTGCGAAGATCACTACTTTTATCCTGGTGCGCCATGCTGAAAAAGCCGATGATGGAACAGACGACCCTCCGCTGACGACGGCCGGAGAGGCGCGGGCGCAACACCTGTCCTTCATGTTGCAGCAATCCGGGATAACGGCTATTTATTCCACCCCATTTAAACGCAACCAAGCTACGGCGGCGCCCCTGGCAAACCGGCTCGGGATGTCAGTAAATATTTACGGCTCAAACCGTAAAATAGCGGATTTCCTGGATGAAGTCCGTGCGAAGCACACGGGAGAGAAAGTACTGATCATAGGCCATTCAAATACCGTTCCGGTTATGCTGAACGCCTTGTCCGGTTCGAACGAATATTCGGGCCTGGCTGAAAATGCCTACGATGACCTCTTTGTGGTGGAGGTGACAGGAGAAAAACATAGCGTTCTTCACTTGAAATATTCACCGCCGGCTATTTGAATGATACCCTATTCTTCTTCTTCATCCCTGGCGGCTTCCACCAACCCCTCCGGCAGGTTTTTGGAGGCCCGGGCGCCGAGTTCCCGGATGCGTTCGGCCCGGCCCACCAGGGTGTCGCCGTACTTTTTGGAGTCCACCAGTTTGTTCATGGCGTCGTGGTAGGCGCCCTGTGCCTGTTCCAGGCGCTGGCCGATGCCTTTGAGGTCTTCCACGAAGTTGACGAACTTATCGTAGAGCATGCCGCTCTGCCGGGCGATTTCCAGGACGCTGCGCTTCTGCTTTTCCTGCTTCCAGATGTAGGACACCGTGCGCATGGTGGCGAGTAGGGTAGAGGTGGAAACGATGACGATGTTCTGGTCCAGCGCGTCCAGGAAGAGGCGTTCGTCCTGCTGCACGGCAAGGGCGAAGGCCGGCTCGATAGGGATAAAAAGCAACAGATAGTCGGGGGAATTGATCTGGTACAGCTGCTGGTAATTTTTACTGCTCAGCCCTCTGACGTGTTGGCGGATGCTGTCTATATGGGCCTTGAGATGAAGCTGGCGTTCTTTATCGTCCGTAGCCTGGAAGAATCTTTCGTAGGCGGTAAGGGATACCTTCGAATCCACGACCAGATGTTTGCCTTCCGGCAGGTTGATGACGAAATCGGGCCGTTTCTGCTGGCCGTTATCGGAAAAACCGGGCTGGGCTTCATAGTGGATGCCTTTGGCCAGCCCCGCTTTTTCCAGAAGCAGTTCCAACTGGATCTCTCCCCAGTCTCCTTGTGTTTTGTTGTCGCCCTTGAGGGCGCTGGCCAGGTTGTTGGCGTCGGCGCTCAGTTGCTGGTTGAGTTCTCGAAGGTGCTCGATCTCCTTCTTGAGGCTGACCCTGTCCTTGGTTTCTTCGAGGAACCGCTTTTCCACTCCTTCTTCGAAAGATCTTATCTTTTCGCGCAGTGGGGCAAGTATATTTTCCAACTGCTCCTGGTTCTGGAGGGTAAATTTTCGGCTTTTCTCCTCCAGCAGCCGGTTGGCCAGGTTCTCGAATTCCACCCGGGAGCGTTCCTGGAGCTTTTCCAGCTCTTCCTTCTGTGATTCGAGTTTATCTTCCAGGTTGCGGATGATCTGCTCCTGGCCGGAAAGACGGCCGCTCAGGATCCGGAGTTCCTCTTCCTTTTCGTGCAGGTCGCCGAGGTAGAGGTCCGCCTGTTCCTGGAGTTGGTTATACAGGGCTTTGGGGAGATAACCCTGTTCAACTTCCGCCTTAGGCACCAGCCCATCCCTTTGGCGGATCTTGGTGATGAGCCACCCCAGCAGGCCGCCCAGGAGCAGGCCGATGAAGAAGAATAGCAGAGGGAGAATGAGGTGTTCCGGCATCGTTTCAGGGCTTTAAAACTTATGGATGTCATCAAAAACATTAAAGTGTGTCGCCCTGAAAGTTACAACTTTTCCGGATTCGAAACTATGGAAGCTGTATTTTTTACCTGCCGGCGATGAAGCGTTTGGCGTCAGCGGGGAGGCCGTTCACCAGCAGCCGCATGATGTAAATGCCCGGTTGGAGTTTCAGCCCATGGAGGTTTTCAACCCTGATGTTCCATTCCTGAATGCCGCCGGCCCGGATCTGGCCCCTAACCGGGGAGGCAACCAGTTTTCCCTGCAGGCTGAATATTTGCAGGCTTGTGGAAGCTGCTTCGGGCAGATATACCTGTACTTTTCCCTCTTCTACTATAGGGTTGGGTATGATGTGGCGGATAACTGGCTTTCCGGGGTAGCGCTCCGGGTCCTCCTGGCTGTTGATGAGCGGTTCGACATCGAGATAAACATCTGCCACTCCATGCAGGTTACCCTGAGCATCTTCTGAAAGCGGGATGATGCGTTCGGCCGCTTCAGGAGAAGAAGCCCACGGATCAGTGGGAATAGAAGTATCTCCCTCAAAGTAGACCTGGGTGGTTAGTTCTGTTTCCGCCGCGCTTACTTTATAGTGGAAATGCCGGGGGCGGAACTGAGCGCCGTTGAGGTATTTTCCGGGAAGAATGGTTTGGAATGCATACTGCCCGTTGCCATCGCTAAGCACTATCCCCCGGTAGTGATCGTCTTCGTAGCCTCCGCCGTCGTTGGCATGCCATACATCTACCTTGGCATTTGGCACCGGTGATTCGCAGTCATTGGCGTATACCGTACCGGTAATGAAAAGAGGAGTTCCCGGCGCTCCGTCCGGCGCCAGTTGAGCTATTTCCGGCGCTCCGGGAAGGTAAAAAGGGCCCAGGATGTCCGGGGTGGTCAGGCACTGTGCCTGGCTCCGGAAGGCTTTGAGGCCCAGCAGGGATGCAGCACCGGAGACAGATAGCAGGCGCAGGAGTTCGCGGCGTTCGATTTTCATAGGTGTCAGTTCTTTTCCTGTTTAATGGGAAAGCGGGTGGCGGGGCGCTGGATCAGGTTGAAAGGGAGGGCCTCTCCGAGCTGCCGGCGGGAGATGCCGGCGGCTTCCGCCCGGCGGATGGTTTCCTCAACTTTGGCCGTATCACCGGCGTTGCGGTAGGCTTTGATGATCTTGATAAAGGCGTCTACGTTATCCGTGTCGCGCTGGAGAATGGCTTCGCCGGCCTTGACGGCTTCTTTGTAGTCGCCCAGTTTAATGCTCGAGAGGGCCTTCTGGTCCCAGGCCGCCAGGTTATTGGGGTTGGCCTCTAGCTGGGCCTCGGCTGAAGCTTTGGTTTGTTCTTCCTCCCGGATCTTTTTATCGACCTCTTCGAGCTTGCGGTTGAGCTCGGGGTTGGGGGCCGTTCTTATTTCCCGTACTTTCTGCAGGTCTGTGCGCGCCTTTTTCAGTTGGTCTGCCTTGAGGTAGGCGGAGCCGCGGATTTCCAGGGCCTCGACATTGTCGGGCTTTATTTCCAGAAAAACAGAAAGGTCTTCTGCGGCTTCCTCGTAGTTGCCTTTTTTGTAATTAAGTACGCCCCGGTTGTTGCGGGCCAGGGGGTAATCGTGCGTTTTCAGCAGCTGGTTGTAGGTTTCCCAGGCTTCATCCTCCTGTCCTTTGTCCAGATAGGCATCTCCTAAAACCATGCCCCATGCCAGGCTTGTGGTAGTGTCGTTGGGCGGAGGTTCATAAGCTTTCAGCATTTCAATGGCATTATCCCGGTCGCCTGCTTCATAGGCTATGAGGCCGAAAAGCAGTTGAATGCTTTCTATTATTGACTGAGTGATCGTGGAAGCGGTGGGGATAATAGAAAGGGTGGGTACTTTAATGATCTCCGAGCCGTCCTTCAATTCCAGCTTGTAAACTTCGAAGGTGTCTTGTTTTATGAATTTGTACTTCGTCTGCACGACGATGCTGTCGGATTTATCCACATCTACTATGCCCCAGATGATGAGGTTGGCGTTACACTTCTGGGCTGTGGTTTCTGCGTCTGCATTCGAGAAGAAATCATTGGGGTTTTTAACATCTAAAGTCCCGAAATCACATTTTACATTATTTAGTTTTGTGACGAACTCATCCAATTTGCTGGCGATGATCAGGTGAGGTTTTTGTTCTTCCTTCGTCAAATTCTGGAATGGCCGCAGCAAAATATTAAAATCGGAGTTAGCGGGGAAGGGTTCATCTATCAGGCAATCGGATAGCGCGACTTCTCCCGGTTCCGGTTGTTGTGAGGCCTTGTTCCAGAGGTACCACCCCCCCGCGAGGATCAGAATAAGCGCAATAGCGCCCATTGCCCAGGGCCACCGCCCAGGCTTTGCTTCCTCGGCGAAACTGGCGTCCGGGTTCAGGTTGCCTTCCTCCAGCCACTGGACAACCTGCAGCACCTGCCGGGTCGCCTGGTTATAGCTCAGTTTGGTTTGCTCGCTGGAGGCCAGCCCCTGGATTTCGTCCTGCTGCGCTTTCCGGAACCGGGCGCGGGCCTGCAGGGCCAGGTGGTGCAACTCCTTGTATTTGGGGCTGCTGCGCAGGAAATCCGTCAGCCGGTTCAGCGCCTTTTCGGTTTCGGCATTTCCCAGCAATTCTTTGACTTCCGATATGAGTTGAGCCTTGTCCATATAAACGTAATATACAATTTTTTGTATAACGCTGCAGGAGGTGGTGTTATGGTGTGGGCCGTGAGGTTAAATGGTTTTGTTGAAAGACAGGGGCAGTTACCTCTTCTTCACCGGGTTGACCACATCCCGCAACTCCTTCCCGATACCCGCGTAGAGCAGAAGCTTGAATTCGCTGGCGGCAATGTTCACCGCATTGGAAAGCCCTGTCCTGAGGTCGGTCAGCGTATCCCGTCCATCGTAGATGCGCACTACCTGGTACGCCTTATGCTCAGCATCCGGCCCGCCCAGCGTCACCCGGATGGGAACGGGGCTGCGTTGCCCCAGGTAAAAGAGGTGGATGCCTTCTTCGCCCATCAGGAGTTCAGGCAGAGAGAAGGCCTCGATATCTATCAGGCCGCGGGGTTTGTGCACCTTATGGGGGATATCCAGCAATTGGAGTAATTCGGAATACTTATCCAGCAAAAAAACCGTTTCCCATTGCCCCATACCGGTAATGTAGGATTCAATTTTCAGGCTTCTTTTTTCCGGTTTTCCCTTGAGTACCCCTCGCAATTGGAGTTGGAGCAAAGCCACATCCAGATAATTGCCGATAAATTCGGTTTTTATGCTGTCAAATTGAGCCGCTCCGAATTGATAGGCTTCGCTGATCTCCTGAATGCCTTCCTGCTGGAACAACCGGTCTTTGATATTCTCCCGTATGCCCTTGGCCGACCAGTCCTTCCGGGGGGTGAGGCTCACCGGTTTCAGCCGCAGCGGTATGGCCGGCCCGTATTTGTAATTGCGGTCCCGGAATCCGAGGCTGGTGTTTTTTATGGCTTGTCGAGTTTCCTCCACCCGGTCTTTAAAATGATAGTATTCCCACCCCAGCCCACTGGATGCTTTTCCGTCGGCGAAGACGAGGGGCCCGGCATCAGCGGCCATTCTTACTTCATAGGCCTGCAGTTGGTTCCTGATTGTTTCCAGGGTGTGGAGCAGTTGGTTGTAAAAACGCTTGCCCTTTGCTTCGTCCGGCAGGCTGGGCAGCCAGTCGTCCTCTACCGGCTGTACGAACTGCAGGGGGTGGATGCTGGGTTTGAGCCGGCCGTCCTGTAGCAATACGTCAAAGAGGATGGGCGTATCGATCTGGGTGGAGATCAATTGTTCGGCGGACAGGGCCGTAAGGTCCCGTTCGATCTGCCGTTTGAGCGCCCTTCCCCCCATGCGGGCGTCGAAACCGCGTTGAGCGACCCATTCCAGCGCCTCCCCGGAAATGTTCAGGATGGTCGTTCGCCGGACGAAGCCGTCGCGCTGTAGCAACTCCCGGATCTGCAGGCGTGCGATGCTGTGAATATGGCTGAGTTCCAGCGGGTTGAAAATAATGATCTGGCCGATCCGGTTGATGAATTCCGGGCGGAATTCATTTTCCACGGCGCGCCGGTATACCTCGCCTTCGTCGTCCGGGCCGGCCTGATACCCCAGCCTTGTATTGGCCTGCCGGGCCCCCACGTTGGAGGTCATGATGATGATGGTATTGGTGAAATCGACCGTTCTGCCCAGGCTGTCGGTCAGCCGGCCGTCATCCAGCACCTGGAGGAGCAGGTCATGGACGAGGGGATGGGCCTTTTCTATTTCATCGAGCAGGATGATGCCGAAGGGGCGGTAGCGGACGGTTCCGGTGAGCTGCCCCTCTGGGTTGTAGTCGTCGCCGATAAGGCGCTGGACAGCCCCCGGGTCGATGTATTCGTTCATGTCGAAGCGCATCAGGTGCTTCTCGTCGCCCATCAGGTATTTGCAGATGACTTTAGCGGCCTGGGTCTTGCCCACGCCGGTGGGCCCGATGAACAGAAAGGAGGCCAGGGGCTTGCTCTTGTCCGCCAGTTTGGCCTTGATGATATGAATGGTATTGGACAGGGCGTCCACCGCTTTGGGTTGGCCGACCAGCTCCTGGCCGATCTGTTCCCGTACTTCTCCTTCCCGGAACTGGCGGGTGGAGTCGAAGATGCGTTCTTCCAGCCCGCTGAAGGCTTCGAATTCCTCCCGTACTTCCGGGGCATTGGCGGAGCGGTAGCGGTACTTGACGGCCAGTTGGCGCATCAGTTTCATCACGCTTCCCGGCAGCGGTTTGTTCCGCAGGTAATTCCGCTGTATGCTCAGCAGCTGGCGCACGGCCTGTATGGTGATCACCGTATCGTTTTCCCGCTCCAGCGCCCGCCGGTTTTTGAGTATGATGCGGATGGCCGTTTCCATATCGGGTTCATTGAGGCGAACGGCCTGGAAGAGGCCGGCAAAACGCCGCCCTTTTTCCTGAATGATCTTCCATTCCTCCGGGGTGGCCAGGATGGTGGCTTGCAACTGCCGCTTTTCGAGATACGGGCGCAGCACATCGCTGAGCGTCATATTGTTTTGTGCCGATTTGCCGATGCGCAGCAGGGCCACCGGGTTGTCGACCAGTATCTTATCGCTGGTTTTTGATCCCTCGGCCGGTTGCCTGAGGAAGGAAATAATGGCCTCGAAGCGCTTTTGCCACATCCCCACAATGCTCATTCCCGAGATGATGCGGGTGGGGTCGATCAACCAGATGCGTTGCGTGCGCCCTTTCTTGGGTTCATAGAAGCCGTTCTCATAGCGCCAGATCACTTCGTGAATGACGCTGTGTTTGCCTACCCCTTCCGGCCCGATAATGGCCAGGGGCGTATTGCCGCGCTGAAAAATGGCCTGATACAACTGGCTGACAAGTTCTTCCTGATAATAGGCGCGGCGAAGCTCTGCCGGATAGAGGCTGTTGAGGTCCTGGCCCACCCGTTCGATCTCTACAGCGCCGTCAAATTCAGTATCCCCCATCAGGCTGCTGAGGAACCAGGTGGCAGGAGGCGCGTCAAAGCTGAAGCCCCCCTGGCCGATATTGACGGCTACCTCTATGTTGGCCAGGAATTCCCGCCGCCCGGCAAAGAAGGATTCCGGGTCGAACTCGCTCTCGTTTTCCTTCCTGATCTTGCGCAACAGGGCCCGGACGGCTTGTTTTGCCGCTCCCTGCAGCTCCGTTTTGCTTCCCTTCCTGGGGGGAAGCATGAACATATAATTGTGGAGGGAGGGCAGCACTGCGAAGCGCTTGCCTTCCAGTGAAAAGGCGGCCATGCCGAAAAGCCCGCTGATAAACTGGCTTCCCAGGTTGAACTCCAGTTGGAACTGGTGATACTGAATATCCGGGCGGAAGAGAAACCACAACAGGCGTCCGGCGCTCTGCCGGGTCAGGGTATATCCCTTAAATGCCTGGCGGACTTCCTTCTGGAAAAGCGCCACGGCATTGTCGTAACGGCGATGAGTAGCCACCGGAAAGCCCGTGAACAACGGGCGAAGGTGGTAGTGTGCCTTTTCCTCAATATAGGTGTCCGTAACAAGGGTGGGAATGTTTAGTTTTACAATAGCCATCGCCGGTTGGTTGAAGCCGAAAGATAACAAACTTATGAAACCGGCCCCAATTCTTCCCAAATGGCTTCACCGGCGCCTGTCTTTTATCCGGCCTATTTTCAGAGATTTTTTGTAAATTACAGGAAAATATTCACCCTCAAACCCCTGTTTTTTTATCTTTAAAAGTTGAACTAAAAAAAAGCATAAAGCGGAATGGCCGAAGAATACCTCCATACGGAATTCAAAAAGTTCAAGTTCCGTGAACTGAAGGTCTATGCATCCACGGAGTGGCTGGCGGACAACAAGAAGAAGTACCGCCAGGTATTCGACCGTTACGAGACGACCTACGTATACGCCGAGCTCTCTTTCTACAATAAACTTTTCGATGTCGAGGACTGGGAAGTGGAGGTGGAACTGAAGTGCTATTCGATGAAAAAATCCCAGAAGCTGCTCTGCTCCCTGCCCTTCCGGCGCAAGGTGAGCAAGTACGATCACATCATGTACATACGCGAGGGGTGGGGCAATAAGAACGAGGGCGCGTTCTGGAAGAAAGGCACCTACTACTGGGAAGCCTGGATCGAAGGAGAGAAGGTAGCCACCAAATATTTTTACGTGGAGGACGCCGGCCAGGAAATGCTGCCCGGGGAGAACCCCTACCTGGAAGTGCAGTCGCTCAAACTCTACGAAGGCCCCTACGATGATGTCATTGAAGACGAACGGATATACTTCAAGACATTCAGCAGCGAAGAGACCCGCTATATCTACGTGGAGATCTCCCTGCGCAACCTGCATACCGCCCGGTCCTGGCACTGCGAACTGTTCACCAAATTCTACAATGACGCCCGCGAGCTGAAGGGCCAGGTCGTCCGCCTGCAACGCATCGATAAGCGGGACGAATTCATCCGCATCACCGCCGGCTGGGGCTCCAATGTGAAGGGTTCCTGGCGGAAGGACCGCTATACAGCCGAGATCGTCTTCATGGACAAGCTGCTGGCGGTAGTTCCCTTTGAAGTGGCCGATGAGTTCGAGGAGGGCATCTCCGGCGTCCTGCTGCCCAACCGGCAGGCGCCCGTCGTGCTCTCACCCGACGAGAGCTTCAACCAGACCTTCGACGAGGTAATGGTCAAACTTGACGCCCTGATCGGCCTGGATGCCATCAAGACCCAGGTGCTCGACCACGCCAAGTACATACAGTTCCTGCAACTGCGCAAGGAAAAAGGCTTCCGCGAAAAGGAGGAGATCAACGTCCATTCCGTCTTCATCGGCAACCCGGGGACGGGCAAGACCACCGTGGCCAAGATGATGGGCCTGCTCTACAAAAAGATGGGCCTGCTTACCAAAGGGCATGTGCACGAGGTGGACCGCGTCGACCTGGTGGGCGAATACATCGGCCAGACGGCGCCCAAGGTCAAGGAGGCCATCGAGAAGGCGAGGGGAGGGGTGCTCTTCATCGACGAGGCCTACGCCCTGGCCCGCTCCAATGACGACAGTAAAGACTTCGGCCGGGAGGTGATCGAGATCCTGGTCAAGGAAATGTCGAACGGCCCGGGAGACCTGGCGGTGATCGTCGCCGGCTACCCCAAGGAGATGAAGCATTTCCTGGACTCCAACCCGGGGCTGAAGTCCCGCTTTAAATTGTATTTCGAGTTTTCCGACTACCTCCCGCAGGAACTGTCCCAGATCGCCGACTTCGCCTGCCGCGAAAAGGGGGTGGTGCTGACCGGGGACGCCAAGAAAAAGATCGACGAGATCATCATCAACGCCTTCCGCAAGCGCGACCGCTCCTTCGGCAACGCCCGTTTCGTGTACGACCTCATCGAAAAGTCGAAGGTCAACCTTGGCTTGCGCATCATGTCGGAAGACGACCCCAAGAGCCTGGACAAGGAACGGCTCTCTCTCATCCGCCTGGGAGACGTGGAAAAGATCGACGTGGAAGCCAAGCCCGAACTGCCCAACATCCCGGTGGACGAGCCGCTGCTCAAGGAATCCCTCGACCAGCTCTACCGCCTCATCGGCATGGAGAACATCAAGGCGCAGATCAGCGAGCTGGTCCGCCTGGTGCGCTTCTACCGGGAGACCAACCGCGACGTGCTCAACAGCTTCTTCCTGCATACCGTCTTCATCGGCAACCCCGGCACCGGCAAAACGACGGTGGCCCGCATCCTCACCCAGATCTACAAAGCCCTGGGCGTTCTGGAGCGGGGACACATGGTGGAGACCGACCGCCAGGGCCTGGTCGCCGGCCACGTGGGCCAAACGGCCATCAAGACCGCCGAGCGCATCGACGAGTCTATGGGCGGCGTCCTGTTCATCGACGAGGCCTACTCCCTGACCCAGCGCGCCGGCAGCGGCGGCGATTTCGGCGACGAGGCCATTCAGACCCTCCTCAAGCGCATGGAGGACCACCGCGGCCGCTTCTTCGTCTTCGTCGCCGGCTACCCCGACAATATGGAGGCCTTCCTGAAGGCCAACCCAGGCTTGAACTCCCGCTTCGACAAGATCCTCAAGTTCGAAGATTACACACCGAAAGAGCTCAACCGCATCGCCCTGCAGATGCTGGCCGAGGAAAATGTGGTGCCCTCCCCGGAAGCCGAAGACCATATCAAAGAATACCTGGCCTTCCTCCACGACTACCGCGACAAGTACTTCGGCAACGCCCGCACGGTGCGCAACATCGTCAACGAGGCCATCAAGAACCACAACCTGCGCCTGGCGGCCCTGTCCCCGGAAGAACGGGCGCACACCCCGGCCAACCTGCTGACCATTGAGGATGTGCAAACCTTCAAGACGGACAAGAGCAGCTTTGTGTTCAACAAGCAGTCGATCGGGTTTCGGCGGCCGGCGGGGGAGTAGTTAACTGGACTTTGGGCGTGCCACCATTTTAAGTCGGAAGTGCGAAGCCGGAAGTCGGAATATGGCTACAAATGGTCGCTCAGCGCCTGCTTTTCCGCTTT
>JAGFJE010000734.1 GCA_024103175.1 Phaeodactylibacter sp. | reverse complement strand
CATGAAGACCATAGACATCCGCACCACCCAGAACGTCGTCATCGAATACGAGCTGGCGCCCCTGCGCGAACGCATCTTCGCCTTTTTCATCGACCTCGTCATCCTGGGGGCGCTGTACTTCTTTCTGTTCCTGACGCTGCTCAACGCCCTGGCGCGGGGCTTCGAGCAGTCGCCCTTTCTGGGAGTAGCCCTGTCTTTTATGATGATCTGCGGGTTCATGGTATATCACCTGCTGTCGGAGGTGCTGGCCGACGGGCAGTCGTGGGGCAAGAAGGCCATGGGGATCAAGGTGGTGCGGCTCGACGGGCAGGAGCCGGGGCTGAGCGATTACCTGCTGCGCGCCGTTTTCCACGTCGTCGATACGCTCTTTTCCATCGGCATCCTGGGGTCCCTGCTCATCAGCTCTTCGGAAAATAACCAACGACTGGGGGATATGACGGCCAACACCACCGTCATCCGGGTGCGGCACAACCTCCGCTTCCGGCTGGAAGACATCCTCAATATCAATACGCTGGAAAATTACGAGCCCCAGTATCCGATGGTGCGCCAGCTGTCGGAAGAAGATATGCTGGCCATCAAGAACATCGTCACCCGCTACCGCACTTACCGCAACAGCGCCCACCAGAAGGTCGTGGACGAACTCGTCACCCGCCTCACCGGCATCCTGGGCCTGGGGGAAGAGCCGCGGGATAAGATCGGGTTTTTAAGGACGCTGATCCGGGACTATATTGTGATCACAAGGTGATACAAAGTCGGTCGGAAGTTTACCCGGCTGAGGGACGAAGACGGGCTTGCCCGGAAGAGCGCAGCGAAGACGGGGCGGAAGGCGGGTTACCTTTGTCCCTCTTCAATCCGCTCCCCCTTTTCATTATACCGGTACTGTCGCACTACTTTCTGTGCTTCCAGGAAGCGCTCCTCCTCTATAGCTCCGGTTTCGGAATAGCTGATGATGTGTGTTGTATTTTCCTCGAGGTTGGCGTGTATCCGGTTTTTGAGGGCGCCGTCCGGCCGGAAGTAAAAGCGGGTTTCGGTGCTATCGGTAAGGATCTTTTTCAGGCTGATCGTTCCGGTATGGCTGTAATCGTGGATCTCGGCAGGGCTGCCGCTGTTGTAGATCGTTTTTCGTATGGCCTGCTTTTTACCGCCGGGCATTTCTTTCAGGAGCAGCCATTCTCCCTCCCGTCGGCCATTTTCATAATTTCCGGACACTACGGTTTCCCTTTCGGGCTCATAGTACGCCCAACGGGAAACGGGAACCTGTTCCAGGTAGGCCCCTTCCGCCGTTAACCGGCCCTGCTCATCGTACATTTTCCGGTGACCTCCCGCCGTCCGGGCCATTTCCTCCAGGAAAGTAAGGTAAGGGTCGTCCTCCTGAACGGGCCGGCTCAGCGCACAATCGGCCCGGTTGGGAGAGGCCTTCAGGCGGTAGTATTCCCGATTGCCGGTATTTTTTTTGGTGGCGAAAACCACCCATTCGTCTCCGGGCCTGAACTCCTTCACGGCATGCAGTAAGGTATGGTCCTTTCCGGGTTGGAAGTAGAACGTCATCCCGGGCTCCCCCTGCCCTTTATACGATTTTCGGGGTTCGAACCGGAGCATGCCCACCATTCCCATCCGGTGCTCAAGCAGGGTGGCGGTGAAAATGATGTCCGCATCGTTCCAGTCGGCGGCGCCGAGTTGCTGCACGGGCTCGCAGTTGCAGGCGAGAGCCCGGACGCTGCTCAGCAAAACCAGAAAAGCGGGAAGAAGGTATTTTAAAACACGCATCTTGTTGTACTTTCAGCGAAAAACGGATCACTGGCAATAGCCAAAGATAAGCGATAGCTCTGATTATGAAAATTGTCAAGCGTTTTCTTCTTTTCACCCTGCTCGCCCTCCTCCTGTCCCTGAGCATCCTGGCCTACGAGCGCATATACCGGGAACAGGCGCTGGCGGTGTACCTCAACTTTTTGGAGGAACCCCGGGCGGTGGCTGAAGGAGGGGAAGTGCTTCTGGGCATCGGCAATGTACGGCAGGACGATGGCCGGCTGGTACTGGCCGGCAGCAGCGGTGTAGTGATGCGGAAATAGCGGAAGCATTCAAATCACCTCCACTCCTTTTTTTTTATAGGGCAGCAGGCGTTTGTCTTTGGGGGGGAGCTCGGTGATGAGGCAATCGACCTGGCCGATATCGCAGACTTTCATTCGCTGCACGGAGTCCAGTTTTTCGGAAAGGGCCAGGGCTACTATTTTATCTGCCCGGCCGATCATGGCCTTTTTGACCTGCACCACTTCCCAGTCCGAATCGGTGATGCCTTCCTCGGCGTCGATGCTGTTGGTGCCCAGGATGCAGAGGTCGGCCCTGACCTCGCTGAGGCGGCTGACCACTTCGCCGCCGACACTAATGCCGGCGTTGCGCGATACCCTGCCGCCCAGCAATACGACTTCGGAGGAAGGGTGCTCCATCAGTTGGATGGCGGTGCTCAGGCTCGGAGTGAAAAAGGTGGCGCTCAGGCCGGGCGGCAGAATGCGGGCCAGCTCCCGGTTGGTCGTCCCTCCGCTGACAAATACAAGCATGCCTTCCTGGAGCAGGGTGACGGCCTTGCCGGCAATGATGGTCTTTTCCTGCAGGGAGTATACTTCGGCCTGCCGGTAGGTGGAGGTGTGGTAGGATTTGGACAAGGCGCCGCCATGAACCTTGATGACCTTATCCTGTTCGGCCAGTTCATTGAGGTCGCGGCGAATGGTGTCCTCTGATACGCCGAGCTTGATGCTGAGGTCGGAGCACAGCACTTTGTTGTGAATGTTGATTTCCCGGAGGATGTGTTCCTGCCGTTCACTTTTGAGCATGGCCTGAAATTTGTGCCTCTAACGGGTGCTGTCGATGGCCTGGCGGACGGAGCCGTACTTCTCGAGCAGCTCCCGGGCATCGTCTTCGTCAACGTCCAGTTCCGCCATGATCATATTGACCCCTCTTTTTACCAGTTTGGTATTGGTGAGCTGCATATCCACCATTTTATTGCCGCGCACTCTGCCCAGGCGGATCATGACGGTGGTGGAGATCATATTCAGAATGAGTTTCTGGGCCGTGCCGGACTTCATGCGGGTACTGCCGGTGACGAATTCGGGCCCCACCACCACCTCGATGGGGTAGTCGGCGAACTTGGCCACCTCGGAGTGCGTATTGCAGGTAATACATCCGGTGAGAATGCCATGCTGCTGGGCATCGCGCAGTCCGCCAATGACATAAGGCGTGCGCCCGGAAGCGGCAATGCCGATGAGCACGTCCTGGGAGGCAATATGGTGTTCGGAAAGGTCTTTCCAGGCCTGGTTGTAATCATCCTCGGCAAACTCCACGGCCTGCCGGATGGCGGCGTCCCCGCCGGCGATCAGGCCGATGACCAGGCCGTAAGGCACTCCGTAAGTGGGCGGGCATTCCGAAGCATCGACGATGCCCAGGCGGCCGCTGGTGCCTGCCCCGATATAGAACAGCCTGCCTCCTTCCTCCATTTTGGGGACGATGGCATTGACGAGCCGTTCGATCATAGGAATGGCCTTTTCCACGGCCAGCGGAACGGTTTTATCCTCCTCGTTGATGCCCCGGAGAAGCTCGCCGGTGCTCATCTTTTCGAGGTTATCATAATAAGAAGGCGACTCGGTGACGAGTTTGCCTGTTGGTGAAGGGTCTTTCTTCTTCATTGCTTTTCAGTGGATTGAACGCCCTTTTGCCTTCGGGGTCAGGGCGTACTGTGAAATTGGATCAGGCCGGGTATCGGGCCTTTTAGGATTGTACCTATTTCAAAGGGAAATTGTTTACTGGCCTGTAGGATCTCCTCCTTGAAATACCAGGATACCGAACCGGTAAGGTGCAGCGGAAGATCCGTATAACTGGAAAAAGCCCACAACAGGCTTTCGAAAAAACCGCTGAAGTGCCGGGCCAGCAGGCCCTGTATGTAGTCATCTTCCCGGTAGTGGTGTACAAACGGAGCGAAGGAGGCCAGATACCGGTTGGGCAAGGGCTGCCGGTAGACTTTGTGCAGCAGCAGTTCGCGGTTCAGGCTGAACTGCTCCTCCAGTTCCTTCTCCAGGTGAGCCGGCAGCTTATGGTTCAGGAAATCCTGCATCATCATTTTACCCAATACAGCGCCGCTGCCTTCATCTCCCAGGATATAGCCCAGCCCGCCGTGTTGTTTGACGATCGATTCTCCGTCGAAGACACAGGAGTTCGAACCCGTACCCAAAATGCCGGCAATACCCGGTTCGTGCTGGCAAAGCCCCCGGGCAGCCCCCATAATGTCGGAATCTACCTCCACCAGCTGTGCCTCCGGAAAAGCCTTCTTCAACGCCAGGTGAACCTTTGCCCGGTTAGGGCCGGAACTGCAACCGGTGCCGTAATAATGAATATGCCGGATACCTTTCGGCGGGATCTGCCGAAATGCCTGCGCCATTTCTTCATCATCGTGAAAGAAGGGGCTGATCCCTTCCAGGATCTGCTGAAGGGCTATTCCCGCCCCATCCAGAATGGTCCATTCTGATTTTGTAGAACCGCTGTCAACGATTAATATCATGGTTATGTACTGAAAATGAAATTGGCCAGGCTGCTGTGGCAGTGCGAAAGGGGGATAGGAGAATTTCTCCTCTCCCGTCAGGTGGAAGGTGCGTTTTTTCCTTGGTTTGTATGCCTGCCGGCCAATTACCAATAAGATTACAGCCGGGTGATTGCTATTATCTCCCCCGAACAATTTTACTAAATAATATTTACAATATCGGCAAGGTCCGGCAAAAAAATGCAAAATGCCACGTCATTAGATGGTTTTTTGCCGATTTGAGCTTATTCATGCAAAAAGCTGCAACTTTTTCGGACGGGTAAACTTCATGCCATGCCCGTAATAAGAGAAAGGTGAAAGCAGGAAGATTTTACTATTTTCGGGAGGCCATAATCAATAGATATGAACAATTTTTTTACAGTCCTGCTTATATCGTCGTTCATGATAACCCCTGCCCTTTCCCAGCCATTCATAACAGTTGAAGGAACTGATTTCATTAGAAACGGCAGGCCTTACCATTTTCTGGGCGCCAATTTCTGGTATGGCATCAACCTGGCCAGCCAGGGTGCGGGCGGCAACCGGGAGCGGCTACTGCGCGAGCTGGACCGCCTGCAGGCAGCCGGCATCCACAACCTCCGCATCATGGGCGGCAGCGAAGGCCCGGACGGCTCTCCCTGGCGTATGGCGCCGGCCCTGCAACCGGCGCCTGGGCAGTACAATGAAGGCCTCTGGGAAGCCCTGGATTTCCTGCTGGCCGAGATGGGCAAACGGGATATGGCGGCTGTCGTCTGCCTGTCCAACTTCTGGCCCTGGTCGGGAGGCTTTGCGCAGTACGTGTCCTGGGCAGAAGGCAGCGACATTCCCTACCCTCCTCCGGCGGAGGGCGGCGGCTGGCTGCCCTATATGCGTTACAGCGCCCGGTTTTATAAGGATAAAACGGCCATGGCCGCTTACTTCGCCCACCTGGAAAAAGTGATCGGCCGCGTCAATTCCTATACCGGCATTGCCTATAAAGAAGACCCCACCATAATGGCCTGGCAGCTGGCCAATGAACCCCGGGGTATGTTCTCTTCCTGCAAATACCGGCAGTGGATACGCCGGTCGGCCCGCTTCATCAAACAACTCGACCCCCACCACCTCGTCTGCATCGGCAGTGAAGGCAATACCCAGCTCCCTACCGGCAACCACTTCAGAAAGGACCACCGGATTCCGGAAATTGATTACACCACCGTTCACATCTGGATACAGAACTGGCAGTGGTATGACCCCATGGAGCCGGAACGCACCTACGACAAAGCGCTGGAAAAGGCAAAAAACTATATCCAACGCCATCTTCGCTGGGCCGAAAAGCTGAACAAACCCATGGTCCTGGAAGAATTCGGTATTGCCCGCGACTATGACAGCCATTCGGATACCGCCTCCACTTACTGGCGGGATCGCTATTACCGGGATATGTTTGATGAGGTTTACCAACTGGCCCGCGATAGCCGGGCCCTGGCCGGCGCCAACTTCTGGGCATGGGGGGGCGAAGGCCGGCCCCGCGAACCCCGCGCCATCTGGCGCCCGGGCGACGACTTCATCGGCGACCCGCCGCATGAGTACCAGGGCTGGTACTCCGTATACGATAAGGACACCTCGACCCTGGAGGTGATCAGGGAATATGTGGGTAAGATCGGAGCAATAGTTCAACGGAGATTATAAAAATATCACTCAACCACTCCATACTTCCGCTTATCCTCCACCGACAATTGGTAGATCCCACTTTCATCCGCCCACTCCACCAACCCGGCCACATCCAGCGTGAAGAGGTCGATCTGGCCGATCTGTTCGTGTTCCATATAGGGTGTTTCCCAGAGAAAAAAGGCCTTTCCGTCGGGTAGGAAGCCGGCGCAGCCTCCCCGGGGCAGAGAGAAGAGCTTATTGCCCTTCCAATCCCAAAGGATCAGTTCGTCGTTGGAGGTGGTGAGGATGTATCTGCCGTTCGGAGAAATGGAAACCGATTCGATCCACAATTCGTGGCCCAGCAGTTCCAGCAGGGCCTCCGGTTTGCCGGCGGGACGGATTGCGACGCTTTTGCTCTTGTTGTCGATGGTGATATCGTATTGCCCGTCGGTGAGCCATTTAGGTTCCATTTATAAACATTCCCGTTGGCCGTTTCTGCGTATATATTCCGCCCCTGCTCATCAAAGAAGGCCTGGGTGAGGTAAAAGGGAGCCGGCAGTTTGAAGGCAACCGGCCAGCGCCCCTGGGCCGGCCAGACCTCCACTGCGTTGCGGACGGGAATGACGATGTACTGTTCATCAGGGGTGAACGAATAGGGTGAAAAAGGCACTTTGGTTTCTCCGGCTACCACTTCCAGGTATTCCTCGGTATCAAAATTCCAGACCGTTGCGGTGAATGGGCCGTGCTGGTCCTGATGCAACTGAAATAAATACTTGCCGCCGGGAGAATACATCCTTTGTACGATCCCTCCCCAGTTGGGGCTGTACTCCCGGAAGGGCCGGGTTTCCTCCCTTTCCTCCCACATATTTTCAGGGATCGCATTCGTCAGGGCGGCAGGCATGGCGCCTGCTTTCTGATACAAATACCCTGCTTTCCCATCCCTCAGGTTGGCAGAAGCGTAAAAGGCGCTGAGCAACGCCCCTGCCGCCAGGGTATTGGCGCTGTCATATTGCAAGGAGGCCTCCGCCAGCCGGAAAGCCACCGTCGGGTCGGATGGCAGCGTGAGGGAGGACTTGGTGGCCAGGTTGGCGGAGAGGGCCTCATTGCGCTGCCGGGTGACTACTTGCAGCGCTGAATCCACCCGCTCGCGCTGGCGTTGTTCCGCCAAAGCATTTTTCCGGGCCAGAGCACTCTGAGCATTGGCAAATAAGGCCAATATTGCAAATATGGCTGCGGCCCCGGCCAGGCTGCCGATCAGCTGCCGGCGCCGCGCCCTGCGCCTTTTGACACTGGCCCGGACGAAGGCCTCCTCCTGTGCGTTGAGGTTATGTTCTTTATGTTGCAGTTCCGCCTCCAGCAGGCCAAGGCGCGGGTTGTCGTTCCACAACAGCCGCCGGGCCTTTTTGGGTTCAGTTTTTGCCATAGCCTGGTAATCCTTCACCGCCTGGCTGAGCTTATTCTGCAGGCTGAGCTTTTCCTCCCCCGTGGCCTTCACCCATTCCCACAGGCGGCCCCAGGCGCGCACCAGAGCGTCGTGGGCAGGCTCGACGTATACTTTTTCCCGGGCGTCGACGCCGCGCTGCACCAGGTGGGCTTCCACCAATTGGCGGGCGACAGTGGCCATGCGTTTGGTTTCCGCCGCATCGGCAAATTGCAGTTCTTCTTCGTAGACGCGCTTGCCGGCCAGCTCGCCCCCTTCCAGAGAGGCCATTCTCAGCATGAGTTTGCGCATGCTGTTGCGGTGGGGGCCATCCTGCCGGTTATAGACGTCATCGGCTTTGGTGCGCAGGGCGCCGATCACGCCGCCCAGCTATTGATAATCGGCCTCAAGCAGGGCGCGGTCCTGCCGGCCGCTTTTGAGGTAGGCCTCGTACAGTTCGCTCAACGTAAAGGAAAGCAGGGGCAAAGCGCCCGGCGCCTGGCTGACCTCTTCCACTATTTGATCCACCAGGCCCTCGGGTTCGTAAAAGAGCACTTCCTGAACGGCGGGTTTGACGATGGCCTCCCGCAGTTCGTCCAGGCTGAAGGGGGGCGCCACGTAGCGCCCTTCCTGCCACCGGGGCGCCAGAGGCGATTTTTCAAACTGCGGCTCGAAATCGGAGCGAATGCTCAGTATGATCCTCAATTGGGGAAAGGCATCCAGCCAGGCGGCCAGTTGCTGTTCAAAGGCCTGCCGCTGGGCGGGGTCCAGGCACTGGGTGATCAGTTCTTCGTACTGGTCGATCACCAATACAGTTTTCCCATTTCCTCGAAACTGCTTTTCGGCCTCCGGCAGTTCCGTTTCCAAAGTAACCACGGGTTCCTTTCCCGGGCGGATGACCGGCAGCACCCGGCAGCCTTCGCGCCGCAACTGTGGCAGAAGGCCCGCTTTGACCACTGACGATTTACCCGTTCCGGAAGCTCCGCTGACGACCAGCAAGGGTGAATTGCCCGCCATTTCCCGCAGGGCTTTCACCACCCGTTCCCGCCCGTAAAACAGGGAGGCGTCCGCTTCGTCGAAGGAAGACAGCCCTTTGAACGGGTTGCGGTTGGGGGCGGGGGGCAGGTTGAGGCGGTGACGGGGGTGCAGGAAGATATATTCTCCTTTATCGTGGCGGGCGAGGTTGAACAGGGAGGGCGTCTGCCGGGGAGTCAGTTCGGTGGCCTGCTTTTCCACCTGGTTGCGCAGATACAGGTATAACTCCGTGGCGGCAGGGCAGGCTGTTGAGCGCCCGGTGGAATTCATTCATGGGGATGAGGGTCCCGGGATCTCCGGGCCGGGCGTCGGCGGGCACGAGGTAGCCGTTGGGGCCTTCCTCACTGTCGAGGGCGATGCCGTGGCCGACGAAGTAGAACACCACGCGGTCTTTGGGCCCTACGGACCGGGGTACTGTCGAGGAGAGCCATTGGAGAATGGCGGTTTTCTTCACGTTGAGCAGAGGTGGATGCACGGTATAGGCGTGTTGCTCTTCCAGCCGCTGAGCGATGCCCAGCGCGTCATTGACCGCTGTTTTCAGCGGGGTGATATGTTCGTAGTCGTTGATGCCGATAATGAAGGCGTGGCTCCTTTCAAAGGGAAGCTGAATGTTCTGGCTGGGTTTGGACATGGGCGCGGGTTGTTATTCGATCTTTTGTATTGGTCAGTTCCGGAAGGCTCAAATATCCACCTCCGGCCCGTCTTCCCCGTACTTACTGATATCCTGATCCCCGCGCTCCAGCCCCTGTAATTGTTCCAGGACCTCTTCTTCGGAAACGACTTGCGGGATGGAGAAGATGGAACGGCTGCGGGGCCCCTGCGGCAGGGCGGGAGCAAAGCTGCCGGCAACTCCGGCGATCACCTGCTCCCAGTCGAAGCCCTCCTCCGGAAGGTCCCATTTTCCGGAACTGCGGAAGTTGACGTGGCAGCAGATGCCTTTAAAGGCTTTGGCCTCCGCATGGCTGGCGAAGGTGGCCTGCCGTTTGCCTTCAGGCAGGAAATTGGGTTCGATGCCCAGTGTTTTGGTCAAATAGCGCAGCAGAATGATGACGCTTTCGTACTGGTGGGGCGTGATGCGGGCAAAATAACGGGCGCCCCGGAAAGGGCGGCTGAGTTTGACATAGGCATCTTCCTGATCCAGCGTGCAAAACCAGTAGCCGTGGTCCCAGGTGGTGAGGTTGCCGGCCCCGTCTTCCTTCAGCGGCCCCCAGTTGGAGATCTCGATGCCTACGGAGCTGGAACTCATAGAAGTGTTGCCCCCCATGGAGCCGCTGCCCAGGTGGTAGGACCAGGCTTTAACGGAATCGAACAGCTTGTAAATGGCGCCGTCGCGGCCGACCAGGAAGGCCGTGGAGATTTCTTTGTCCTTTCGGGTCAGCGCCCCGAAGTCTCCGGAGATCTGGCCGGCAGTGAAATGCAGGACGATCTTGTCTTTGGGGCTGTTGTTGCGATGGCCTTCAGGGAAGTAATAGCTGGCGTCGCCGTCCTTTTTGGTCACCTGGAGGAATTCCAGTTTAAACTCATCGCCGGGGATGTCGTGCGCCAGCGGGCCGAACCGGAAGGTATGGCCGAGCTCGTCCTGTATGGCCAGCGCGTCCCGGTTGGAGAAAGGGAACAGCTTTTCAAATTCGCTCCGCCCTCTCCGGCGGCTTTGCGTGGAGGCGGAAGTGGGGATGGACTCGGCCTTCAGCCATTCATCGCCCAGGAAGGGGGTATGTTTGTCCAGGATCTTGCGGGCGAGTTCGGCGCTTATTTTGCTGCCGTCAGAGTCGATACCCTCCTGTTTGGCCAGGGCCGCCACGGCAGCGGTAGTAGCTCCGCCGTAGTCTCCATCGGCCCCGTACTTATCCCACTGGAGCTCTTGGGCGAAGCCCAGGGCGCGGAGCAAATACTGTAAGGCCACTACGGCGCTTTTGTGGGAAGAACCGCGCGCCATTACTTTTTCCACATTCCCTTTATCGAGGGCTGTTTTCAGTTCCCGCAGGCCTTCCACCATCTCATGCTGCCGGATGATGGCTCCGGCCAGCTCGGCGCTGACCGCCTCACCATCTGTACTGATGCCGTTCTTTTCAGCGAAGGCCTTTACAGCTGCCGTAGTTGCCCCGCCGTAATCGCCATCGGCGCCGTACTTATCCCACTTTATCTCCTTGCCGAAGCCCAGCTCAAAAAGCACTTGCTGCAGGGCCTGCACGGCTCGTTTGTCAGCGGAGTTCTTCTTAAGGGCTTTGGCAACCTGGCCTTGTCCGATAAGGGTTTCAAGTGTCGATCTCATGGTTTTGCGTTTTTGATCCCATTAAGATATTGAAAATTCACTCACATTCCCACATGCTTTCCCATTTCAGTGCAGTTGCCCCCTCCACCCTGGGGTCGACTACCAACTATTGACGTATATCATTGCGGATCAACCGGGATAGCAGTATGATGGAAATAAAAAAATGAACCCTCCCTTTACCAAAGAGCAATTCCTGGAAGTATTCCGTGCTTACAATGAAGCGGTATATCCGGCCCAATACGTCCTTTACCTCATCGCTTTCGCAGCGCTGACTCTTTTGTTCCTGCGGCGTTCCGGGAGCAGTAAGGCCATATCCGGACTGCTGGCGATAATGTGGATATGGACTGGAGTGGCGTATCACTGGATGTTCTTTTCAGCCATCAACAAGGCGGCCTACGGGTTCGGCGCGCTATTCGTCCTGCAGGGGGTGGCTTTCCTGTACTTCGGTTTCAGGGGGAAACTCTCCTTCGGGGCAGTGGGCCGGTTTTCCACTACCGCCGCCTGGATTCTACTGGTTTATGCGCTAGTCCTTTATCCGCTTGTGGGGCGGGCGATGGGGCACTATTATCCGGAGACACCAACCTTCGGGCTCCCCTGCCCGCTCACCATCTTCACTTTTGGGATGCTGCTACTGACGAACCGGCGCGTGCCACGCTGGGCCCTGGCCATCCCTACGATCTGGGCCTTGATCGGCTCGTCGGCAGTCTTTGCCTTCGGCATTTATCAGGACCTCGGGTTGCTGGTTTCGGCGGTGGTGGCCTGGGCATTCTTTATTTTTGGCAAGGACAGGTGATATTTTACGCCAGTTTACCTACGCTTTTTGCCACCACCATCGACACGGTAGCGTCTCCGGTGACGTTGGCGATCGTCCGGCACATATCCAGGGGGCGGTCGACGGCGAAGATGAGGGCCAGCCCTGCCTCGGGGATACCCGCCTGCGCCAGTACGATAACCAGGGTGATCATGCCGGCCCCGGGCACTGCGGCGGCGCCGATGGATGCCAGCGTGGCCGTCACAATGATGCC
>JAGFJE010000274.1 GCA_024103175.1 Phaeodactylibacter sp. | reverse complement strand
TTTTTTACAGCAATGAAGATCATCATCACCATAATCGGTTTACTTCTTTCCTCCAGCCTCCTTGCCCAGAGCAAGGGCTGCTGGCCCGTCTTCCGCGGCGGCCAACAGTTGCTGGGCGCCAGTAAGGCTGAGCTTCCCACACGCCCGGAGCTGTTGTGGACATTTAAAACCGAAGACGCCATCAAGGCGTCGCCCGTGGTGTGCAACGGCGTCCTGGTGGTAGGTTCCGTCGACGGATGCCTCTACGCCATCAGCCGGCAGGGAAAGGAACTGTGGAATATACAAACCGAAAACGCAATAGAAGCGCCGGCCCTCATCTTCCAGGAAAAGGTATTCGTTGGAAATATGGACGGCACGCTGCTGGCCCTCAACCTGCATACCGGCAGGGAACTGTGGAGATATCAGACGGAGAACCAGATCATGGGCTCCCCCAACTGGTGGCAAAGGGGCAATGAGACCCGGGTCATCGTAGGGAGCTACGACTATTCCCTGCATTGTGTGGACGCCAATACCGGGGCCTTGAAATGGAAGTACGAATCCGACAACTACGTCAACGGAGCGGCGGCGGTACGCGGCAATGAGGCCGTTTTCGGCGGTTGCGACGGCTTCCTTCATATCGTCGATATGGGAAGCGGAAAATTGAAAAAGAAAGTGGACGTCGCCACTTACATCGCCGGCTCCGCTGCCGTGGAGGAGGGACTGGCCTTCGTCGGCGATTACGACGGCCGCCTCTCCTGCATCGATATGGAAAAGGGGGAGGTATCCTGGTCATTCGAAGGCGCCGGGGCCGCACTCCCCTTCATCGCTTCTCCCGCCCTGTCGGGGAACAGGCTCGTCATCGGCAGCCGGGATAAGAACATTTACTGTGTGGACAAGAAAACAGGCAGGCTACTTTGGCGGTACCGCTCCGGCAGCCGGATAGATGCCTCCCCGGTTATCGCCGGCGGGAAAGTGCTTGTGGCAAACATGCGGGGGGATGTCGAGATACTGAGCCTGGACGACGGCGCCGTCCTGTGGTCTTATGAAATCGGCTCGCCGGTGGATGCGACGCCGGCCGTAGCCGAAGGCCGGTTCTTTATCGGAGCGAACGACGGAAGGATCTACTGCTTCGGCGAACAAACAACAAGCAACTAACAACCAACAACAAGCCCTGAAATGCAGATCATACACATCATACCGGGATCGGGCGGCAGCTTCTACTGCGGCAACTGCCTGCGGGACAGCAAATACGTCCATGCCCTCCGTTCCATGCAACACGATGTCGTCAAGATCCCCATGTACCTCCCCCTGTTTGCGGATGAGCACGACCTGAATGACATCCCGGTGTTTTACGGCGCCATCAGCATTTACCTGAAGCAGCTCTGGCCGGCGCTTCGCCGCGCCCCTTCCTGGCTGAACCGGATGCTGGACTCCAAGCCGGCCCTGAAGGTGGCCTCCCGGATGGCCGGCTCTACCCGCGCCGCCGGCCTGGAAGAGATGACCGTATCCATGCTGCTGGGAGAAGACGGCGGGCAGGAGGGCGAACTGAACCACCTGGTGGACTGGATCGGCCGGTATTGCCGCCCCGACATCATCCACCTGTCCAACGCCCTGCTCCTGGGCCTGGCCCACCGGATCAGGGAAAAGCTGAATGTGCCGGTTATCTGCTCCCTGCAGGATGAGGACACCTGGGTGGATGTCATGCGCCCCGAGGCCCAAAGAGAAGTATGGGGTTTGATGAGCCGGAAGGCCTCTCACGTAGACGCTTTCCTCTCCGTCAGCGATCACTACACCCGCCTGATGAGAGAAAGGCTAAACCTCCCGCAAGATAAAGTATGGAGCCTTCACCTGGGGGTAGAGCCATTGGATTATGAGTTTACGCCGGCGCCCCGGAAGCCGGGGAATATCGGATTCCTGTCGCGCATGTCCCGCGATAACGGCCTGGATATCCTGGTGGATGCCTTCATCGAACTGAAGAAGGCGCCCGAAGCAGCCGACACCCAACTCGTGATCAGCGGAGGCTACACCCGGGATGACGCCGGTTTCGTAAAAGCACAGAAGCGGAAGCTGCGGCGGGCAGGCCTTTTGCACCAGGTAGATTTCCACGAAGACTTTGAAGGGGAAGGAAGAAAGGCGTTCTTCCGGAAGGTTGCCGTATTGTCGGTTCCCGTCCGAAATGGGGAGGCCTTCGGCCTGTACCTGCTGGAAGCCCTGGCCTCGGGAACGCCGGTGGTACAGCCGCGGCTGGGCGCATTCCCCGAGATCATTGCCACCTCCGGGGGGGGTATCACCTATGAACCCAACCGCCCGGAAAGGCTGGCGGCAGCCCTGAAGGAGGTATTGTTCGGCCCTCAGCAGCTGGCGCGGCTGAGCGAAAATGGCCGACAGGGCATTGAGCGGCATTTTCACCTCAACGAGCAGGCGTCAAAAATGATCGGCATTTATGAGCATGTGATTAAAGGAAAGGTAACGGAAGCCGTTTCAAAATAAAAGCCAATGATCCTGAACGTAGAAAACATCAGCAAAAGCTATGCTTCCCACCGCTCCGGAGACAGAGCGGTGCTTTCCGGCCTTTCCCTGCAGGTGGAAGAAGGGGAAAGCGTAGCCATCGTCGGCCCTTCCGGTTCCGGGAAAACCACCCTGCTCAACATCATCGGCACGCTGGACCATCCCGATGAGGGGCGGGTCCTGTTCAAAGGAAAGGACGTCACCCATTTTTCCAGCCGGCAACTCGCCGCCTTCCGCAACCGGGAGATCGGCTTCGTCTTTCAGCAACACCACCTTTTTCCCCAGTGCACTTTACTGGAAAACGTTCTGATGCCTACCATTCCCCTGAAAGACAGCCGGTTGAAGGCCGAGAGCATTCACCGAGGGCAGGAACTGCTAAAAAGGATAGGGATCTGGGAGCAACGCCACCAGAAACCCGGGGAATTATCGGGCGGCGAATGCCAGCGGGCTGCCGTCGTGCGCGCCCTGGCCAACGGCCCGGGCCTCCTGCTGGCGGATGAGCCCACCGGCGCCCTCGACCAGAAAAATTCCGGCCTGCTCGCCGAACTGCTCTTCGAACTGAACAGAACGGAAGGAGTAACCTTGATCCTCGTCACTCACGACCTGCGCCTGGCCGCACGGGCAGGGCGGGTGTTCCTGCTGGAGAATGGGCGGCTGGTAAGGCGCCCCTGAGCGCTTGTTTGGAGAGAGTATGTGAACGGGCCTCCTACTCGTCATCATCGTCATCTGATGAGAAGTATTTCCCATATTTCTCACTATTACGAAGTATCTCGAGCGCCTCTTCTTCGGTATAAACCATTTCCAATCTGTTTCGCACAAAGGCGAGGTAGGCTTCGCCATCGACAAAACTTCCCTTGGCCAACCCGTCATCGATATTTTCATCTATATGGCTGATGGCATCACCCAGAGAAAGTAGATCTGGAACTCTGTGCTCATTTTTTCCTGCTGTGCTTGATTTTGCGATCTTGTTGCCCGGTTTTTTGCCCTTCCAGGAATAAGTAGCATAAGGGTGCAGGTCTAAAATAGCCCTCAGGTTCAGAAACAGAGCATCGTCTAGTTCATCACTTTCCAGGGCTTCCTGAATGGCATGGTATAATTCTTTGTAATGCTGGAAAAACCGGGTGTAGAAAAAAGATGGGTTCTGATTGTTGACCAACACTTTCAGGCCCTCGCCTTTCTCCTCATCTCTTTCCCCTTCAAGGGTTATGCCTTCTCTGATAAAAATTGCCGCGATCTCTTCCGGAGAAGGAACTTGTTTTTCAAAAAATGCCTGGAGTCCGGTTCCCAGGCCATTCATGTCCTTTACCGCTTCTTCAAACAACTGAGAAGTGAATATATGGGAGATGGTATGGGGCCCTTGAGGATTCGTTCTGACCTGCGAATCCCAATTCTTCGATTTAAAGGTAAAAAGGGTATTGAAATCGGTTCTTTCGGTCGGTAAATTAACTTCATCACCGCCCTTTGTCCTCAATTTGAACCTATCTGCCTTTTCGCCTTTAAATT
The DNA here is from genome assembly GCA_024103175.1 of Phaeodactylibacter sp. Lineage (GTDB taxonomy): Bacteria > Bacteroidota > Bacteroidia > Chitinophagales > Saprospiraceae > JACJXW01. The sequence goes on along the minus strand of JAGFJE010000274.1, from coordinate 20,495 downwards.
TTCCGAATTCCGGCAGAAAAACCGGTTTTGCCTCGTGAGATAGAAAAGCATCCATAAAATTATCTATTTCCTCCTGATCAGCTTCCCGGCTGCTTTCCTCTTCTTCCTGCTCATCTTCCTGCCCACTATCATCATCCTGTTCATCTTCCAAAAGAATGTCCTCTTCAGCCCGCCCCCGCATTTCCGCGCCCTGGCCGCTATCTGATCCTTCTTTTCTCCCCCTTTTCCGAGGCGCAGTGTCGGGAGGGGGAGCCGCCGCAGCCCGTCTCTGCCTTCTGGAAAGCGTTGGCGACGGATCCTCCCTATCTGCCCGGGCCGGCCGCTTTACGGCCTCTTTCCGGCGACTCGTTGGAGGGGTTTTCTTCCTTTTACTGGAACCGGAGCTTTTTCCTCTTTCCATTGCGATATTGGTTATGAAATACGCTAGTGATTAAAGAATAACCTGTAATGGATCCATAGCATTAATCAAATTCCGCCAGAGTAGCTGCCGCACCTGCTTGTAATGCATCAAAGTCTCCAAAGTCGACCTCATCTGTATCGGATGTGGGTTCCGGTGTCTCTGAAGTATTGAGGTGGGTTCGCACTCTGTCCAGATTGACTATAGCAGCGTTTAGATCAGCTTCTTTTGCCTTTAAATCTGCTCTTCGCCTTTCCAACTGAAGCGGGTTTGAGCCTTTCACTTCAAGGTCGTTAATTTCACTCCGGATTGATGAAATTTCTTGTTCCAGGGTTTTTTTCTTGGAATCCAGGGCCTGGGCTTCGCGGGTCAGGCGTACATCTTCATCAGAAGCATCCTTTTTATCGACAGCTGACCTGTCGATTTTTATGGTAACTTCATTTGTATCATCAGGAAATTCAGATTTTAAATCGGGAGGCAGTACCTCCTTTTCAATACTGACCTCCAGCTTGCCGTCATCGGTAATACCTAGAAGTTTGCCCACAAAAGGGGCGGTTATTCTATCGAAGAATTCCCCTGACTCAGGCGTTTGCACATCCAGTCCTGTCCCCTCTTTGATCCTCAGGCCCTTTCCAATATCAGCCGGGGTGATCTCGAGCGACGTGGCGGCGGTCCCATCATCCTGGCCCAGCTCAAGCTTATCCAAAGAAATGACACTGTCCGTTGCTTTATGCTCGTCGCTCATTGTTAAAGTTACCTCAACAGCAAGTGTTTTTTTATTAAACCTCCAGATGTGGTCAGCCGGAACATGAGGAGGGTTATCTCCATGGTCCCTTTCCGTAGTAGATAAACCAATTAGCTCTTCCATCCGGCTCTTTGCTTTTTGCCGCCAGCTTTCCGGGTCGTCGGGGTTGTCCGGTATTAATGCGGGATGGACTTTTTCTTTCAATGCCGCGATGGCTTCTTCTTTTGAATTAAAGGTTTGTCCTTCTAAACTTTGCAGCGCATCATCCAGGCTTTGCAAGGTCAGTTCAAATGCTTTGTTGAAATCATCCAGGTGTTCTTGTTCAAAAGCGGCAAGTTTTTGAGCATCGGCTTCACTGATATTGTAAAATACTTTGAATTCTTTACTGGGTTCAATAATAGTGAATTCTTTTCCAGGTTCGCCTTTTGTAGCTTGGTTAATAACTCGGTCGTTTTGCTCTTTTTTTCTGAAATATTTTTTATTCAAGTCATCGGGTTCAACCGAGATACTCCCATCATCGCCTATGGTTATCGTCCCAATTTCATGCTTGCCCGGCGCCAGGCTTCTGGACTCGGCCGGCCCCTGGCTGGCCCGGGCAGTTATGTTGAATTTAAACGTCCCACTATCTTCGTCGATGCTGAACTCGGTAGGCTTGCGCGTATTTACTTCCGGAGGCCTCGTATCTCCAAGGATCTGAAAACTACCCTCTCCATTCAGGTCTCTTAAACTCACTCGCCTTACCGCATCATTGCTGCGGTTCCCTCTTTGAGCAGAAGGAGCATCCTCTTTTTCTTTTCCTTTTCTGGCGTCCCTGCGCGACCTGGCCGCACCGGAGGAAGCGCTGGAAACAGCAGGGCCGGCGCTGCTGGCGGAAGCCGGATCCGGGCCTCTGCTTTGCCTCCTGGTCAATTTAGAGGAAGGACTGTCTTGTGCTCTTGCTTCCCGCCTGTTGACGGCCCCGCCCTGAGCCGCAGCCTGAGTTTTAGCCTGGGCCTCGGCCTCGGCTTTTGCTTTTCGCTGGGCCCTCCTTCTTTGGTTTTTTCCCATTTTTGAATATTTAAATTTTAGAGGCTGTTTGAAGGCCGCTTTTGCAGCAAACAAACGCCCCCCAAACAAGCAACCTAAACCTTCGCCATATAGCTGAACACCATCTCGACATTCTTGATATTGCGCTTATCCCCTTCCACTTTGAAAGTGAAGTCGGAACCCCGGCTGCCGATGCTCAGGCCCTCCGTGAGTAACAGCTTTCCGTCCTGCATGATAAACTCTTCATTATTATTCAGGGCCATGCTGGCCTGGCCATCCTCATAAAGATCGTATTTGGTGAAGATGCCGGCGATCTTACTGCTGCTCATATTGGGGAACAGGCCCCTGGTGAAGGCCAGGGTGAATTCATCCGAATCACTTTCCAGAAATGCATTCCATTCATCCGGAAAATCGAAGAGCAGGTCAAAATACCTGCTGGCCTGATAGGGCTTGAGCAACCCCTTGACGGCGTTGGCAAACTTCTCTCCCCCCTGCAAAGCGGTATACTTGATATTGACCACCACATCCAGCACATCCTTCAGGTTGTAAGAGCCCTTCTTGCCGTTCAGTTCCAGGCGCCAGGTGGAGACGGCGCCGGCCCCTTCAAATGGCAGGTAGCGTTCATCATCCAACCGCAATTCGAACATGCCGTTACCCTTTTCAAATTCATCTACATGGGACAACACGATCTGGCGGTTGGCTTTCCAGTCGGCCCGGATGGATAGGGGCATTTTGTCCTTGGGCTGAAGCAGGAACTTTACCGCTTTGGGGTCCGGTTCGAGGATGGTTTTATGATTCAGCTGGGTAAGGGTCGCATTGACGGTTTCTCCTTCCGCCGCATCGAAGGACAGGGAGATCGTTTTGATCTGCCGGCAATAGTGCCCCTGGAAATCGTAATCAAATAAGGCTTCGGATAAACTGAATTCGCAAACCCCTTTGGTTTTCAGCTCGAGGAAGGCAATGGGGTCCAGTTCGAGCATGGAAATATTTTTGGAGATCTCCAGCCGGCGCCCGCCGCTTTGAATAAAGGCCTGTTCCATCCGGTCGAGGCCCAGCCCCAGCCTTTGGCCGGCAAGCAGTCCTTTCCGCTGGCTATCCCAATAGGTGGAATGAATGAAATGGACGTCACTTTCTTTGGCGCCCCGCTCATACTGGTAAGCCCGCTCTGCCGACTTGGCCATATCAAAAGCAATTTGGTAGGCCTGGAAGTACAGGCCGGAAAGCTGGCTGGCCATCCACTGATAAAGCTGCTGGTTGGTGAACTTTTGCTTCATGAAGGTACGGATAGACTCGTTTTGGCTGATCTCTCTTTCCAGGTTGCTGATCTCGTATTGAGCGATGCTCTTTTGGATCTCCGCACCTTTAATTTGAGCGTCGATCTGGAGCGCATCGCTTTCGGCCAGCAACTTCTGGAGTTCCCACTCTTGTTGCATCCTCTGGAATTGAGCCTCTATGCCGAGGGCTTCGCCCGCCATGCTGATGCCGTCGCCGCCGGTTTCGAGGGCTTCCCCGAACTTGTCAAGCGCATCCCCCACATTTTTACCCCCATGCGTAACGCCAAGAATGAACAGCCCCAGGTTGCTGTTGGGAAATAGATGCGCCAGGCCGGAGGCCAGTTTGATGATGGAGGAACTCAACATCATAGCCGCGCCGAGGCTCATCATGGCGATTTGGGCATGCTCAGTGGGCAACTTGCCGGCATCCAGGTAAGCGGAATATTTTTGAACCCGGTCATCGGCATTTTTCTTGCTCCACTTCAGAGACTCTATATTGTATTCCGCCTCTTCCAAATGCGCTTCCCTGACCTTCATCATATTGCTCAAAATGACGCCTTCATTTTCGGCATACATCATATTCAATTCCTCAGCGTCCTTCTTTTCCAGGGTTGCCAGCAGTTCGCCGCCAAATTCGTTGAGCTTTTGAACCAGTTCCTTGGCCTTCTGGATAAGAAAACTGAACCGGTATTCCGGAACGGCTGCTTTCATAACGGCGATAGCCTGCCTTACGCCGGCCCCACTGCCTACGGCCTGTACAATGGCCATCGGGTCGATCGGCGGCTGAAACAGCGGCAGCGGCTGTTTGACGCCAAGGATGTTGAGGCTCTGCCGGATCTTGTACAAACGATCCTCCACCCGGCCCCAATATTCCAGGAAAAGTTCGTTCTCAGGAATGAAGAAATAGGGGTTCAGAACGCTGTCGTGGATGTTGACCGGCCCCTGCTCCGTCAATTCCGTTACCGGCTTGGGGCTTTCATTCCCGGCAATATCTTCCTCGGCATCCTCCAATTCCAAAAGAAAATCCATATCATCAATGCCACCGATACCGGCATCCAACTGCTCAAACGCCTTATCATCCGATAAGATCAGGTTCCCCATGCTTTCCGGTTTTTGGCCCAGCAGATCATAGGCTAAAATGTAGAGCATCCGGGCTTCATTGATGCTTTCTACCGTATACTGGCGGAAGAGCATATCCCCCCAATCGATCAAATTGTCGATGTAGGCCATCACAATAGCCCGGCGGTAGGCTATGCGGCGGAGGGTGGCAATGGCATGCGGGTCGAACGGGTCTTTAAGGAAGGCATCGATCTGGGCAGAGGAGGTCTGCATCAGGTCGTACTGGCCCGGCAGCTGGCCGATGATGCCCATTAGTTCTTCCAGGCTTTCGATCACTTCTATTGTCTCCTCATCCTTGACATCCGCGTTTTCAAGGAGGCCTTTTTGTTCCTTTAAGATATTCCCGGCCGCTTTGGTGTCAATATCTTTCAGCGCCTCTTTATCCGCATCAATCATACTCTTTTCAGCGGTGAAGAATGGAATGAAAGGTTCCAGGCCGTCAAATACAGCATGAAGCGTAGCCAGGTCTGCCTGGAGGGCATCCTGGGTTGCCGCATCTGCTTCATCCGTGAACAATCCGGCAACCGCCTCCAGCTTTTCTCTTCCCGAGTTGACGATGGCCTCTACATCTACAGAAAGGAACGGAAGGAATTTCCAGTAATCGGCCACTTCCGTCGGGTCAAAAATAAATTCATACCAGCGCTTGGATTCCTCGAAGCATTGATTGGTGTTGAATGCTTGTGCAATGAGGTGAGGCGCATGGAAAAATATCTCCCAGTAGTAAATGCCGTTGGCGCTATTGAAATCGAGGTAAGAACTGGTGGGGTAATGATGAACCCGATCCTTTTTGACCACCACCACATTGGGGTCGGCGGGATCAACCGGGTTCTCCGAAGCATCGAACGGTTCGAAACCGGGCGTCTCATCAATTTCCTGGATCTCCCGGTTCAGCAAACCCTCTACGCCGCCTTCAAACAAGGCCTGATTCAGTTTATAGGCCGTGTTGGTCGTCAGCCGAATGATGTCATACTGTGCTTCCTCCAATTCATAAGGAAGCACCGGGATGGAATTGTCTTCGGGTATCATGTCATATTTGACAAAGGCGCCACCCTGGAATAAGTACAGTATGGATTCGGTATTTAAGGCTGCGTTCAAACCATTTTTCTTGATCTCCGGGAGCATATTGCCCCAGTTATCCTTTATGGATTTAAAATGGGCGTCGGTAACCGTATTCAGGCCATCCCCGTTTTCGATTTTCGCGTATTGATCCCCGGAGAATAAATAGATGTTTTCTTTTGGGTTCTCCTCATCCGATTCTCCATCCTCTAAGGTAAATACGGCGTCTATCTGTTTGCTCAAGCCGGAGGACAACTTTATTGGCTGGCCGGTATCAATGGTTTCCGGGATCGACCCATCTGATGGATCGGGAATATACCGGACATACTCTCCTACACCGATGAGATAGATCTTGGCATCATGGACGAAGGCGGCCTGTACCCCCTGTTCGAGGATGGTATTGGCCACAAACCCCCACCTCAAATTAACACTTTGGGCAGCGGAAAGGGCCCATCGGCCATTACTCGTATTGACGGTAGATTCAACGAATTGGCTGTCACTGAAGAAATGTACTTTCCCGTCGATTGCTTTGAACACCGCATCCATCTTACTGAAGGCCGGTAATTGGAAAAGTGGCTCATTGCTGTTGCTCAATGCCTTAGGATAAGAAGGATCGGCCAGACCGTAGTCTCCGTTAACCAGGTTGGAATTGGAATAAACCAAATACTGGCCACCGCTGAAAAGATAGGTTTTGCCCTCTCGTTCTTCATAAAAAGCGGCGTCTACCCGGGCGTTGGATTCCGTAAATGGATTGAGTTCCAGGCCCCATTTGGAAACGATCGGGTGTACTTCGCCGGCGATGGAAATGGACGAGCCTTGGAAGTCCGGATCTATAACCGTGCCGCTTAACGGAATTTGCTTAGAGGAAGTGCCAAAGAACAAATAAAGGACAAAATCCCCCCCGATAAACCCGGATTGAATATCCCCATTTATTCCGGTGTTGAGGTCAAAATCTACATCGCCGAAGATAAAGAAAAAGTTGGTGTCAATGCGCTCCAGGAACTCCGTTTCAAAGCTTCTGCTATCTTCCGCCTCGGTAATGGCGCTTCCATTGATGATCCACTTTCCTCCGGCGCTGGTTTCGAGGTAGATCTCAAGGCCCGACAACGAAGGGGCTGCCAGCAGGTCGAAGGATTCAGGTATGATGTTAAACGCGGCGGTTACCCGTTCATCCGGGCCAATATCGTTGGGGGCGTTGCTTACGCCCAATTCCTGCAGGAGGCCAAGTACACTATTGGCTATCGGAAATCCAGCTTCCGCCACCCGGTATTCACTGCCCGAATATTTGAAGATCTCTGAATTTTCGGACCCGGCGTTGGAATGGCTGATGAGGAAGGCATCACTGCCCGACACAAAAGCGCCAATAACCGGAGTGGCCGAATCGGGGTCGGTGATGGTGTTTCTCGCCTTGCCCCACCTGGCGTTGATGTCCAGCTCAAGCTCCAAATTGTCGGTGGTTACAAATTTGGCGCCATCAAAAAAGAACCCTTTCCCAGCGGCATTCCTGAACCAGGCGTCCAATGAGGCCCAGTCCTTAGGAAACCGGCTGGCATTGATGCTGTCGGCAACCGTTTTGGGGTTGTCTTTATCGGTGAACTCCAGCTGGTTGTTGGAATAGGTATAAACCGTTGAACCATCGAAAAAATGAAACTTCCCGGCTGAATCATCCCGAAATATGGCCGTGACCCTCTCCAGTTTGCTGTCGGGCAACCCCCATCTGAGGTCACTTTGCGGAACTACGGAGTCATCAAAACCAAGGCCCGGAATGATGAGATATTGGTTCACCTTGTCATCGCCCACCTGGTTTTGGAAAAAATAATTATTTCCATCCAGGCCTTTAAAAGCTGCATCGACGGGCTCCCGGGGTATTGGGAAGTCCGTTTGATTAGCCAGGGCGCGCAGGTAGTGATCGGCGCCCAGGCTGTCTACGGCAGGCTTGGCCAGGAAGCTGCCGCCTTTGTGGACAAAGCTGAACCACGGGCCGTCCGGAGAGTTTTCAAATGTATTCAGAGGGATGATGGTATCCGGGCTGACATTTTCGCCGTCATGGAAAATTTCCAGGAATTCATCAATGCCTGATTCGGGGAAGGTGGCGTCCGGAATGGGGTCGGCCACCAGTTCCGGTTTCAAATGGAAGGCCCTGTTGCGCCCCTGGTCCGTATAGGCATACTTCAGTTCGAAATCGATGATCATTCCCGTATCCGGATCGGTTACGAAGGAGATGGATTCAATCCCACTTACTACGGATTCCTTGTAGGTACATTTGATAACAATATTCTCCGAATCAAAATCGCCGATCTTATTCGAATTTTCCACATGCAGTTGAATATCACTTAAGGCGCCCTTGTGCTCCAGGGTGATCTCTTCATTGGGCTCGTCCCTTTCCCCTTGGGCGCTCAGCACCTGGATGGGCGCCCATTCCTTATTCAGGTTGTAATAAGAGAAATAGATCCTTATGACATTTTTCTTACTGCTGTTTGCCGATTTGACGGTCTGGTTGTTATCATCTGTTTGAGTGACATTCAAAACCGCAGTATCTGATTCCTTTTCTTCCGAAACGGATTCGGCCTTTACCCAAAAGACGAACATTCTTCCGAAGGCATAGACCGGGTACACCCGGTCGACGTCAATCTTAATGTTTACTTCCAGCCAGGGGTTCCAATGGGCGTCCCGGGTAGAGCCTTCTTCAAAATAAGCGGTTCGGTAAAAATACCTTTTCGGATGGCTTCGGGTTTGTCCGAAAAATATGAGTTGCTTCGTATGAGGGCTCTTGGGGAAGAAATAGGAATATCCGCCGGCGATCCTCAAACGCGAAACTTCTGTGTAGGCGTCCAGGTATTTTTTGTAGGCCCTTTCTACCCGTCCGTCCGTCATGTCCCCTTGCAACAGATCATCCTCCAGGGTTTTAAAATCGGGCGTCTTGGTATCGCGCAATTCCGGGCGGATGTAATTTTCGGGGTAGAGGAAAACCTTGCGGTTGGCTTCCCATACCCGATAATTCTGCATCCAGGACCACAGGCTTTTCAAATGTGCTTTGGTAGCCGCTTCGCTTTCCCCCTCAACAGTTGGCTTTTCCAAATTGACGAAATAACGGTGGAAATACAACTGGATCGCCGAAATAGCCTCTTTAATAACGGAAGTCATCCCCTCACTGCCCATTTCAACGTCGATCAATAATTTGTTGAATAAGTCTCGCGCATTCTCTACCTCATCGTCGATAGCGATCAGGAAAGGCATGAGGTGGCCCCGCTGAAGTAAATTAAGCTCATCGCGGATCTGGGCAGACAGGATCTTCCAGTTTTTCTCGCTGTTGTTTAAACCCAGGTAGATATACAGGGCCTCTGCCGCCAGCCCCGTCCGGTTATTTAAGTATCGGTTTTCCCATACCTCGGGGAATATTTCCGATGGCCCTGCCCCAATCTTATTGGAAACCCTGAAAATGTCATACATTTTGTTGACCAACTCAATATTGAAGTCAACTTCAAACTGGTTTTCGGCCTCCAGGAAAGCGTTGTTGCGTTTGACAAACTTCACCTCTTCCACCGCCCAGCCGAATAGCTCTGACAACATTTTATACGGCTCTTTTTTGTAGCCGTCACCCGAGTAGAAAAAATCGGTGAGGGTGTAATCCGCGCCGGTATGCTGCTCATTGAGGCGCAGGTATTTGCTGATGTTGCGGAGATCATTTAATAAAAAATCATTCCAGTCGCTCCATCGGCTGGTGAATTTTTGAGGATAAATGCTGTCAATCCTCCGGTAGTATTTATCGGAAAAGCGGACGTATTCATCTCCTTTGACGAAATAGGTTTTCCCTTCAAATGTGAAAGCGGAATCAAAGCCACTTTCGTAATTTACCGGCAGATTCCCCCAATTATCTTTAATGGGCATTGGATAGCCCTCATCTGCATATTCGTTTTCCATCCGGGAGTACCGGAGAAATTGGCCTTCTTTGAAGATGTACAGGTAGCCGTCCGGGCCGGTAAAAGCCGCATCAATTTCAATATTTGGAGACTCTCCGGTATTCGACGCCCCAGTGAAAAACACATTGTCGATTTTGCCAAAAGTTTCAGCGACGGTTCCTTCCTGCCCGCCGTTTTCGGAGGAATAAAATTGCTCCCCCTTGAACAGGAAAGTATTGCCGTCCCGCGTCTTGAGGGCCGCATCAATGTCGTAATTGAAATGGGATGAGAAAATGCCAATGTTTTCTTCCGCAGACAGGTTTTCTGCGATGAGCTTGGGGTATCCCTCATCAACGTATTCATAATTGCTGTCAGCGTATTTAAAGAACTGGTCGCCGCAGAACAGTATGGTATCTCCATTATCATTCAGGTACGCAGCGTCAATTCGGTTATACTTTTCAATCGCATTCCGGATCTTCCCGATGCTTTCTATGGGATAAGCCCGGTTGAGCGATTGGGAAAGAACGTGGCAATTGGTGTTTTCAAAGATGTAAATATTCCCTTTATTGGAAATGATGGAATCGATCCTCCTTTCTTCCGGAGCGCCCGTTTCCATCAGGCTGTCAAATTCTGCGGGCAGGTTTTTAAAGGCGTCTTCTTTTCTCAGGCTCTCGGAAATAATTTTTGGATACCCCTCGTCCACAAAACGATAATCGCTGGTGGAGTACCGGACAAATTGGCCGCCAGAAAACAGGTAAGTAGTTTCATGGCCATATACAAAGGCGGCGTCTACCTTGTTGTTCCCGACAATATTGTTATCCACCTTTGCCCAATGCACCCTGATCTCCTTTATTTCACCGAAGGGGTTCTCCGGCAGGTTCTTTTCATAAGAAACAAAAGCTTCCTCAGAAAAGAAATAGATCAGGCCGTCTACACCGGTGAATGCGGTTATTACTGATTTGAAGTTGGCGTCATTAAAGGGTATGCCTTTCCAGATCCGCTCCAATGGCCGCTCATAGGTCCAAAGTTTTTCTTCACCATTATATTGAATGAAGTTTTTCCCCTTGATCAGGAACATATGCTCATCTTCGATCAGGACGGTATCGACTTGGGTGAAGCCTTCCTCGACATAAGCAGCGGGTATCCCCCACCAGGAAAAGTCTGCTGTTTGGATCGGATAATTGCCTATTGTTGAATAGTCGTCCGATTCACAACAGATGTACCGAAATCGGCCTTCCTCGTCAGGTTTTTCCAGGAGGTAGGTTTTGTCATCCCTCACATAAGCGATATGTACATTTGCCAGCCCCCCCCAGTGCTTCGCAATTGGCTCGGGATTGCCTTTTACGAATTCCGGCAACGCCATGCTGCCCCCCTCAGGCGCTTCGTAACATACAAATTGATCTCGCCGGAACAGGTAGGTTTTCCCATCCCTTCCGACAAAGGCGGCATCGATGCGGTTGTCAATGAAAATATTGTTTTTCACCCTTCCCCATTCTTCGTTGATGGGATAGGTTTTCTCCAGCAATCCGTTGAAGCAATCTCCATCTTTGAACAGGTACAAGTTGCCATCACTTCCTTTCAGAACGGCATCCAGGCCCTGCTTAAAATGCTCAGGGACATTTCTGAACTCTTCCGCCACCGCCCTGAACAATGCCGGCTCGGCAGGATCGGTGGATATATCGGCCCCTTCCAGGCTTGTCAGCCTGAACCAGCCAGGCCTTTCCTGCTGGCCCTGGCTTTCCGCGTAGACCTTTCCATCCTCAAAAAAGGCAGCTCTGAGGGGCATCTCCAGGCCATTCGAATAATTTCTATACTTCTCTTCAGAAATAATATGGACCTGGCCCCCTTTTATGAGGTAGACGTTTCGCTGGTCTGCAAATGCGGCGTCAATGCCACTTTCCAGTTCCAGCTCCATGTTCTTGAAGCGGGGTTCCTCCTTGAGGGAAGTTTTTATGGTTTTGGGATAACCTTCATCGACGTTGGAATATCCATTCCCCCGGTCGGTATATCTGAAGAACTGGTTGCCGGAAAACAGATAAGTATGGTTGCGCTTTACTTCCTGTTCTTCGCCATTTTCATCTTCTTCCTTCTCGGTTGAAACAAGCGTGAGCGCTGCATCTACCTTTTTATAGCGCTGGATATTGTTGGCCACGTTACCCCAGAAATCAGAAATGACCTTCGGATAGCGGTCATCAATTTTATTGTACGCTTTGTCCGAATATCGGATATACTGGAATAGGGGCACATCATTTTCCACTATATTGCCCTCACCTTCCTGAGCGGACATGGGTTCTGCGGAGAAGACATAGGTTTTGCCATCCTTACCCGTAAAAGCCGCAGCAACGGAAGCGAACGGGATGCTGTCCCACTTATCAGCCAACAGCCTTGGTTCGCTCCACCACCGGTGATTGGCATCAAAGGAAATGAATTGCCCCCCTTTGAACAGATGCACCGCTTTATCCGTACCAACAAACACCGCATCGGGAGTAGAAAAGCCTGCCGCTACCAGTGCGTTGGGCAGGTTCCACCAGTTGTCATTGGCTTCTTTGGGATACTCTTCATCATGCTCTGAATAATCATTGGTAGAATACCGGATGTAGAAGCTGGAGGCCTCTTCCTCTTCTGTTTTTTTGCCGAAAAGATAGGTTTTGCCGTCGAGCACAAAAGCGGCGTCAACAGTGGTAAGCCCCGCCCAGTCTTCGGCAATGGCCTTTGGATACCCCTCATCTACCTTGGAATAATTACTCCAGGAATAGCGATAATACTGATCGCCGCTGAACAGGTAGGTTCTGCCGTCCAGGCCTGTAAAGGCGGCGTCGACCTTACCGTCGCTGAGGATATTGTTTTTTAAAATGCCCCATTGCCGGGTTATGGGAATGAGTTCAGGGTTATCGGGAGTATCCTCGGTATTGACCGGACAATACTGGCCGTCTTTGAAAAGGTAAAGGAATTTATCAAAGCCCAAAAAGGCGGCATCCAGGCCATAGTCGAGATCCTGGGGTAGGTCAAGTTCCCAGGTTTTCAGCGTGGTAAGGGTTCCGTCATCAGCATACAGCTCCTCATTTTCTATGCTGTTCGAGAAAATCATGAGCTGATCACCGGCGAATACAAATAAATACTGATCAATTGTAAAGCAAGCGTCAATTTTTTCGGCGACAGCGAAATTATTCTTCACCTTGCCCCAAAATTGATTGATATCTATTTCCTTTGTGGGGTCTTCCGAGCTGATAAATTTGTGATCCTTAAAGATGTAGGTAGTATTATCAGGGCTTTGGAACGCTGCGTCAATGGATTTGTGATAACGGGCAGGAAGGCCGAACTCCAGTTCATTCTTCCAGTTGCCCTGTATCGTTTTGGGGAACCCCGGGTCGACATTGGAAATATCTCCCGAGTAACGGATATACTGATCGCCGGAAAAGAGGTAAGCCTTACCTTCATTATCGACAAAGGAAGCATCTATTCTTTCGGGGTCGCTGAAGTTACTCTCTACCTTTCCCCAGGCCTTTTCCCTGCGCTGCCATTTGTCATCATCTTTTGCCTTACAAAAATATTGGGTTCCGGATATGATCCAGATGTTCTCTTTTTCATCCTTAAAAGCAGCATCGATATGGGTCAAGTTGGCGAAGGACTCCGAAATATTTTTCAGGCTTAAGGCAGAAGCCAGCAGGTTGTAATTTTTGGCATCATAGACCCAGTACTGATTTCCTTTAAACATATAAATAGCGGGTATCCTGCCTTTCTCATCCAGGCCTTCGATTTCGGAAGCGTCTACTTCCCAGTCCAGCAAAAGGCCGAAGGAATCGATCTCTTCCGGCATGGCCAGCCTTTCCGGGAACTTCTCCACCAGTTCCTGGTCTTCAAACACTACATCCGCCGCTTTTTCGTCCATTCCCAGTTTTAAGGCCAGGAAGGCAAATTGCTTCATTCGCTTCAGAGCAAAGTTGAATTTATTATCATCAGGCGATTTGAGGATCTGCTCGTCCTCATCTACTGATTTCAAAACCGGGACGATGACTTCTTCCACAATATTCGGCGGATCCCGGAATATGTGGCCACATAACACTTCCACCAGTTCGGCGGGCAATTCCAGGAATTCCTGAAGAGAGGCGTATACAATGTTTTTTTGTGCTTCCCACAGGTTGCGCAATTGGGTAACGATTTCATCCACCCCCGCCTCTATTTCCCTGGCGGCCGCGTTCAAAATGAAAAAGATGTCCTTGTTGTAATCCTCAAATCCCTCCATTTCGAAAAGGAGGGCATTGTTAATATTCAGAAAGAAGGGCAATTGGCTTTCCGGAATACTTCCCTGTTCGTCAATAAACCCTCTGGTATGCAGATCCAACATCAAGTCTTCGATGCTTTCTTCATCCAGTTCCAGAGGCTGCAGGCTAATGGCATTCAGCTGGTACTGCCGCCCGGACTCCAGAAACTGCCCAATGGCGTCGAAAACAGCTTGGGTATAAATACCATTGAAGTAAGGGCCGATCTCAAATCGAGAGAGATTATCCCTGTCGATGAAAAAGGAGTGCTCTTCCCCGGTAGCGGCCCCATTCGGGAAATATTCATCCTTTAAGCTATCGTAAACCAGGCCCGCTACAATTTCATCTGCCGCTTCCTCAAGCATTGCTTTAGTGACCACATAGTACCTGTCCTTCAACCTGGAAATGGCCTGTTTGATGGCCGCCAGGATCTGATGCCGGAAAGGGTAAAACATCAAAGACAGGTTGAAATCCCTTACATCGGTTTTCAGTATTTTATTCTTTTCTTTGAAATAACCGTCCTCGGTAATGTACTCGTTAAACCGAAGGTTTTCAACCAGGTCCTCCAACTCAATTTCCTTAAATGGGATGCCGCTGAAAATCTCCTTATCCAATTTCAGCTTGGCCCTCTCAAAGGCCTGGATATTTGCGCTAATGATGCTGTGGATCTTTTCGGAGTAGGCGTCAATTCTGGCGTTGACCTCAAATTTTTCCTGGTTTTCTTTATGGGAAAAGAACAAGGGGTCCAGCACATTGCCTTCCTCATCGATATAGCCGTTGAAGATCAGGTTGTCATACAATTCTTTTTTCCGGGCTTCGTCCACCGGAATTTCCTCGAGGTCTGAGTAGAAAAACTGCATGTCCACCAATGCCTCTTCCTCGGGCTCGCCATTTTCCGGATCATCGCCATCGCCCGGATGAAGCATTTCACCGTTCCCGTTTTCAATGTGGAAAAGCTGGTAAAAAATCTCAAAAACCTGCTCCTTTTCCGCAACCGTATTGTTATTGATTTTAAATGCTTCGGCTTTTTCAGGAAAAGCCTCTTCAACCAGCCTGCCATCGGTTTTGATATATCCCTTAAAAACGAGGTTGTCGAATATCTTGTCCACCATCTTCTCATGAATGCCAAGCCCAAGGAAGTCTTCCTGGTGGATGGCGGGCAGTTGGTTGAGCCCCCTGAAGGCGGCTGCCCGGGCGGCTTCCTCATTGAAATGGACAATGCGCTTATCCTTTTCGGACACAAGTGATCCCTTCTCTTCCAATACGGCTTTGTAGAAAATGCGGGAAGCCCGCTCCCCAAACAAACCGGAAACAAAGTGCTCTTCCTGGAAAAACACGCTTTTGAACTGCTGATAGAGGTTGTTTAGAAAACCGAGTTTCTGTTTTTCCGCTGCTGCGCGCTCTTTTTCCGTTTTATGTTTTCCCGTAAGTATTAACTTGAGTTCTTCGGCAGTGAAGTCATAACTCTGCATCCATCGAACAACGGCGCCCAGGGTTTGAACCAGCCATAGAGAGGCCTGGATCTGAGACCGGATCATCGCCTCCACCGCGTCATGAACGGCCTGGTTTTCCGCATCCGTGAGCGGAGCGCCCTTGGCCGCTTCAGCTTTTCGCCTTTCCTCTTCGAAAGATTGCTCATCATATCCTGTCAGTATTTTATAGCAATCCAATTCTTCCGCCTTATTGTTGATAAGAATGGAAAACTGGGCAAACTCCCGGATTGACGGGTCATTTTCGAGCAAGTCCAGGAGGTCGAAAAATTCGGAATAGGAAATATCCATGGCCTCAACCAGTTTGCTGATCCGGAACAGCAGGGAAAGTTCCTGAAGCCCCATTTGCCCGTCTTCAAAGGGAGAATTTTCCGACTCGTCGCCCTGGTATTTCGCCTCGAATTTTTCAAGGATCAATTTCAGGCCTTTGTTGGAAATATGGAGCGCTTGTTGTATGCGGTTCCTGAATTCGCGGCTTTCTTCGGCCATAATATCTGCAGGAAGATCCAGCGGTTCCATTGGATCGTCCTCCCCGGCATATGCCTTGGGAATGAATTCGGAAAGCGGGATGTACGTTTTGCTGATGGGAGCAAACTTTACATTGAATGCCCGGTTGAACAGGTCTACAGGAGCGTCCTCATCCCCGATGCCAAGAATATCAATATTGCCAATGAAGGCACATACCTGGTCAATCGGCAGCTCGTAGTTATCCTGTATTTGCTTAATGATCGCGATGATCTTAATGGCCTCTTCATCGAGGGTATTCCGGCAACAGGTACGCAGGATGGTATCCAGGGCAATAAAAGAGATCCCTGTTTGTTTTGCCATCCGGATGAATCGGCTGGCGCGGCTGATGCGCAAAAACCAATCGCTGTTTAAGGCATCGGCGTTCACCGCTGGCCCCCACAAGATGTTCTCTTCTTGATTATCCAGCCTGGCGTGGCCAGCCATGCCGTTGTTTATAAATAAGGCATTGGCCATGCTGGCCTCCTCCTCCCCGTTGCTGTTTTTCGCCGTTTCGCTTAAATTCCCGTATAGTAGATCCAGCAACTCCTCTGCCGACAGGCCCGTGATCGCCAGAAAGGAGGATACGCTTACCAGTTCGGCAGGTGGAGCAGAGATGGGTTCAGTGAGGCCTAAATGGAAATGAGCGTTCAAAAACGCATTGACATCACCTGGCTCCTCAATAATGCATTCTAATTCTTCAGGTGACAGGCCCAGGTATTCCAGGGCAAAAAGAAGGTTCTTTTCACTTTCGCTTCTGAACTCATCCCGGATCATAAAAAGCTTAAAGAACTCAACGGCTTCGACTCCGGAGAACCCCAGGTGTTTCTTAAATCTCTCATTCTCCCAATTGAAAGGGAGGTTGAACGGGTATTTTGACGCCTTTAACAGCTCGAAAGCGTCCTCCTCCCCGCCTCCTTCGATCTTATCCTTCAGGATCTTGTTGACGATTTCCAGATAGGGGATCTGTGAGAACGTGTTTTTAGTACTGAGCTTGGTTTCTGAAAAGATATCTTTCCTTCTTTGGGAAAATACCTCATTATTCTCTCCAAAATTATCTTCCATTAATTGGAGTAAGTCTGCAAGGTAGGCGGCAGGGGAATAAACGGTCCTGCCTTCGTCCCCCTTTTTGAATTCCAGGCCACCAAAAAGAGTTTCGAAACTGGGGAGGTTGTTGTCAGTCATTTCGAAGGGTTTTAGGTTGAAAAAGAGGAAGCCAAAGGGCCGAGCTATTTTTGCTTTGACGCCATGAACTGAAGCAGCACGCGGGTCTTTACTTTTAAGGCCTCACCATGAAATTGCTCTATCCTGTCCCGGGCGCCATCAAAGAGGTGCAAATATTTTGTTATGAACTTTTCCTTGGGCATTTCCGCTACCTGCAGGGCAGAACTGACGCCGTCGGCAATTAGCCCGAGAATGGCCTTCCTGTCATCATATGGCAATAATTTCAGAAGGCGCTTGTAACCTTTAAGATGGGTAAGTATTTTCTGCTTTTGCCTCTTCAGCCCTTTCCAGTCCAACTCGTTGAGTTGTTCCGGATCATCGAGGGATAGGCTTTTGAAGTTTACATCATTATTTTGCAGGAGGAATTTCTGGAGTGCGTTCAGGCCTGTTTTGGGAGTGGATTTTTTTGAAGCCATAACAATAGCTGATAAGGGTTTATTAATGGTGTTTCCTATATTTGATCGACTGCAAAGAACTGGTTCCTTGTACCGCCCTCAGGGCGAATTTTTATGGGCGCCGCACCCCTGAAATTTAGATGCAGGCTAAACTATCCCTAAAAGTAATTCTATTTTTTAAAAATCATTATATGCCAAACAAAATTTTTCCCTTATCTGCCGAGAATCACTAAAAATGAAACAGCCTCTAACCATTTTCCAAATATTATCATGACCCTCTCCCGCCTCATCCTCCAAACCCTCCGCCACTTCTGGAAACAGAACCTGGCCGTGGCGTTGGGCGTAGCCATCAGCACCGCGGTGATCACCGGGGCGCTGATCGTAGGAGACTCGGTGCAGTATTCCCTGCTGAAGATCGTCGAGCTCCGGCTGGGCGGAACCACCCACACGGTTTCGGCCGGCGACCGTTATTTTACCGATTCTCTGGCGGCCCGCCTGGAAGAAGAAATATCCCGCCCGGTAGCGCCCCTGCTGTTGCTGGAAGGAATGGCATCCGCCGCCGGAGGCCAGTACAGCCTGCCTAAAGTGCAGGTACTGGGCATTGATGGGGGCTTTACCCGCGTGGCCGGAGGCCCTTCCGCGCTGTCCGCCCTTTCTGCTGACGAGGCCTTCATCAGCCGCAACCTCGCCGAGCGGCTCAACCTGAAGGAAGGGGATGAATGCCTGCTCCGCATCAAAAAGCTGAGCCTCATTCCCCTGAACGCCCCTTTCGTATCCGATGCAGAACTGATCCGTCCCCTGCGGGTAACCGTAGCCGGCATCCTGGAAGAAGAGGAAATGGGGCGGTTCGGCCTGAAGAATATACAGTCGGCGCCCTACAACGTTTTCCTGCCCCTCGGCTTCCTGAACGAAACGATGGCGGTAAGTGGAAAGGCCAACCACCTGCTGATATCCGCCGGGGAAGGGCTGAACAAAGAGGAAACAGAGCAGGCGCTTTCCCAAAGCTGGGATATGGAAGACATCAACCTGAACCTCCAATACAACCCAATTCAGGAGGCCTGGGAGATCACTTCCGATCGGGTTTTTATTGAAAAAACCATACAGGAAGCGCTGTCGGCGGCGCCCCTCCCGAAAGAATTCATCCTTACCTATTTCGTGAACGCCCTGTCTCTGAATGGGCGTTCTGCCCCGTACTCCTTTGTGTCCACCCTCCCACGGGAAGAGCTGTTTCCCGGGGAAATGATCATTAATGAATGGCTGGCGGAAGACCTGCAGGCAAGGCCGGGCGACACCATCGAAATGCGCTATTTCATCATCGGCCCGCTGAGGGAGCTGGAAGAACGGGCCTCCCGCTTTACCGTCAAAAAAATAGTGCCGCTGGAAGGCCCCTGGGCCGATGAGCGCCTGATGCCCCACCTGCCGGGGCTGTCCGACGCCGGCAATTGCCGCGACTGGGAAACCGGCGTGCCCGTCGACCTGGAAAAAATCCGGGATAAAGACGAAGCATATTGGAACCGGCACAAAGGCGCCCCCAAAGCCTACATAAGCTATCCCGCTGCCCGGGAATTGTGGCGCAGCCGGTTCGGAGAATGCACCATTATCCGGTTTGCCGGCCGGGATATTTCGCGGGGCGAAATTGAGAAAGCAGTAAAAGACGATATCACTCCTCTCCGGCTGGGCTTCAAGGTGGAGGCCGTTCGGGACAATGCCCTCCTCGCCGCCGGAAACGGCGTAGATTTCAGCCAGCTGTTCCTGGGCCTGAGCTTTTTCCTGGTAGCGGCAGGCATGCTGCTGACGGTGCTGCTCTTCCTGCTGAATACCGAACGGCGGATGGCTCAGATCGGCACGCTTTCCTTTCTGGGCTTCACCAACCGGCAGGTGAAAATAATGCTGCTGGGGGAGGGGCTGCTGGTATCCCTGGCGGGAGCGGCCCTGGGGCTGTTGCTGGCTGTGGCTTACAACCAGGCGGTCTTTGCCGCCCTGAACAGCATCTGGGCGGATATCGTGCGTACCCAAACCCTGATTTCCATCTTCCGCCCGGCGACATTGCTCACCGGCTTCGCCCTAAGCGTACTCCTTTGCTTTCTGACTATTTTCTTCTACCTCAACCGCCTGCTGAAACAGCACCCCCACGCCCTGCAAACCCGAACGGCGGGTTCGGAACGCCGGTGGGTCCAGGCTGTGAAAAATGCGGCGATGTACGCCGGCGGAGCCGCGGCCCTCATTATAGTGGCCTGGAGTTACGCTCAAAGCGAGTTCCGGAATGCCGGCCTGTTCTTTGCCGCCGGGGGGCTGCTGCTGCTCTCTTTTCTGTTGCTGGCGGACCGCCTTTTCCGAAAAAGGGAAAAAGCTAACGATACATTCCATATGACGGCGCCCAGGCTCATCCGGCAAAACATACAAAGAAATGCCGGCCGTAGTTTTCTCGTGGTCGCCCTTTTCGCTATCGCTTCCTTCCTCATCGTTACTACCGGCGCCAACCGGAAAGATTTCCTCTCCGATGCGGAAGATAAAAGCAGCGGCGCCGGCGGCTTCCTGTTTTACGCCGAGTCGGCCATCCCGGTTTTGTACAACCTCAACGAGCCTGCTGTCCGTTTCGAGGCCGGGCTGGAAAAAGACTACCGGGTGGTACAGCTCATGGCCCACGAGGGAGATGACGCCAGCTGCCTGAACCTCAACCGCACCGCCAGCCCGCGGATACTGGGTGTTGAACCCCATGCCCTGTCTGGAAGGTTTAGCTTTGTAAATAAAACGGAAGGCCTGAATATGGATAGCCCGTGGATGTCCCTAAACGAAGAACTGGGGGAAAATACCATCCCCGCCATTGCCGACCAGACGGTCATTCAATGGGGCCTGGGGCTGAAAACCGGGGACACCCTCCAATACCTCGACGAAAACGGGGCGGTGCTTAACCTCAAGCTCATCGGCGGCCTGGCCAATTCCATCTTCCAGGGGAGCGTACTCATCAGCCGGGGCCATTTCCTGGGCCACTTCCCTTCCTCCAGTGGGTCCAATACTTTTCTGATCGATGGCCCATCCGAAGAAAAGGCAGGAATCCGGCAGGAACTGGAGCAGAGCTTTCGCGATCACGGATGGGCCATGCAGGA
>JAGFJE010000669.1 GCA_024103175.1 Phaeodactylibacter sp. | reverse complement strand
AATTGGTTTGAAGTACTGAATTCCAGCAACTGGGAGGAAGAGGTAAGGCCCTATCTCGCCGACCCGGATGGGTTTATTAAGAGGCACAAGCCTTTTCGTGCAGCCTTTCCCGATTATCACGCCACCGTAAAAGATGTGGTATCTGAAGGCAATAAGGTTGTTGCCTTTATCCAGGTAAAGGCCAGCCACCGGGGTGATTTCCCATACGGTATATTCAAAGGAGTGGAGCCCTCCGGCACATCAGCGGAATGGCAAGAGGTCATTGCCTCAACGATCGAGGACGGTAAATTCATCCGCGAGTGGGGTTATTTCCTGGCCGATGAGGTAGCCCGTATGCAACAGTTCGGCATCGATTGCCTGCCCGAAAAATAATTGCAAAACTTCAAAAAATAATAAACCATGGAAAAAGTAATTCACTGCCGGGACGTTGGCTACGACTGCGACGGCGTCATCCGCGCAAAAACGGAAGAAGAAGCATTGCAACAGGCGGCCGAGCACGCCAGGTCGGCCCACGGCCTGGAGGAAGTGACGCCGGAAGTCGTGGAGAAGATCAAATCGGTGATGCGGGAGGAGCCGCAGGAGGGGGAGTAGAGAGCTGCCGGAAATGTGCCGGGGGCTTTGGTTTGCCTGGCCTTCCACATATTTCCGGCGCTGTTCGGAATTCGGTGTTCGACAGTTCGCAGGCGCCTGAAAATCAGTGTTAATTTTTGAAAAAAGCACTGTTTCCTGAACAGGCTCATGTTTCCTGATAGCCTGCTTTTCCGTATATTGGGGAAAACACTCTGATACCCATGTGCCCGAAGGCCCTGTTATTTGCCCTGGCATTCGTAATGTCCGTACAGATCTGCCATGCCCAGGCAGAGGCATCGCCAGCTTCTTCTCCAACGAAGGAAAGCGAAATACCCTCCGATCCTGTCTTGCGCTTGTATACCTATCTGGAAAGCAGGGATACCATTGGCTATA
Organism: Phaeodactylibacter sp.; assembly: GCA_024103175.1. Lineage (GTDB taxonomy): Bacteria > Bacteroidota > Bacteroidia > Chitinophagales > Saprospiraceae > JACJXW01. The sequence continues at coordinate 1,594 of JAGFJE010000669.1, read as the reverse complement.
TAGACTATGTACAGCGGTTTGTTATTGAGGAAAGGGAGTCCTATCCTCAGGATACCCTGTACCACCATCTACAGCAAAGCCTCAGCATGGCCGAACAGATAGGCGACACCACCCGAATGCTGTGGGCGGAGTACAATATGGTCATGTTTTTTCTCAGGCCCCAGGACAAGGGGGAGTCCGCGAAGCCTTATCTGGCTTTTATGAAGAAAATGGAAAAGTTGCCTCCCAACTCCGACTTCCTCAAAGTATTGGCGCATACCTACAGCAATTACAGTAACCTGGGAAGCCTTCCCACCGACTCCGCCATTTTCTACCTCCATGAGTCCATCGGCCTGCATCCAATCGTGCAAGACACTTTGCTGCTCATGCTGAACCATAAAAACCTGGCCAGGCATTATCGCCATATCAAAGATTGGCAGGGCTGCATCCAGCATGGCACAGAAGCGGTGAGCATAGCGCGCTTCTTTCCGGGCGTGGTGTGGAATGTAGAAAATCATGTCCATCTGGCGGCCTGTCTGATCGAAAACGGGCAACCAGAGGAAGCCAGGGCCCATTTCCAGCACATCCAGAGGTGGATAGGCGCAACCCGCCTCGAGAAAGAACACCGCACTGCCCTGTTCGTATGCGAGGAAGCCGCCGGCCTGGCGGAAAAACTGGGGCAGTACCAACTGGCCCTGCAATACCATAAGCAGTACGCTGAATTGCTGGAATCGGAGCTGCGCCAAACCAGAGAAGCGGAAATCAACAAATTGAAAGTCGAATACGAGACCCGGGAAAAGGAAAACCAGATCCTTACCCTGGAACTGGAAAACGAACGCAATCGCCGCGAAAGAAATCAATTGCTATGGTTTTTGGGCATTTCCGTGTTGGCCATGGCGGGGTTGTTTGCCTTTTACCGGTTCAGGCAACGTTACCTCTCCCGGGAGGCCCGGCGCCTCAAAGAGCTGGACGCCTTCAAAACCGACCTCTATACCAACATCACCCATGAGTTCCGCACCCCCCTCACCGTTATCCTGGGCATGGCGGAGCAGATCCGGGGACAGGCGAAGATCCGGCGGCTCATCCGCCGCAACGGGCAGGCCCTGCTGAACCTCGTAAACCAGATGCTCGACCTGCGCAAGCTGGAGGTGGGCGCCTTAAAGCTGGAAATGGCGCAGGCCGATGCCATACCCTTCCTGCGGTATCTCTGCGAGTCCTTCCATTCCAGCGCCGAGGCCAAAGACATTCAGCTCTCCTTCCACACCGATACCGACAGCCTGCTGATGGACTACGACCCGGAGCGCCTGCGCCAGGTGGTGAGCAATTTGCTTTCCAATGCTATTAAGTTTACACCAACCGGAGGGAAAGTAAAGTTGCTTGTTGCTACAATTAGCCACCATTCCGACTTCCGATTTTTTTCATCCGCCATATCCGCAGGCGAAGGCGGGCCGACTTCCGACTTTGTCCAGCTCAGGGTCGAAGACAATGGCCAAGGTATACCTCCGAACGAGCTGGACAAGATCTTCGACCGCTTCTATCAGGTGGACGCCACGGCTACCCGCAAAGGAGAAGGGACGGGTATCGGCCTGGCCCTGGCCAAGGAACTGGTGGAGGC
>JAGFJE010000668.1 GCA_024103175.1 Phaeodactylibacter sp. | reverse complement strand
ATACGGGCGCCTCTTACGGGCTGACGGAAGAGTGGCAAACCTTTTCCTTCTCTTTTGTCGCACCCGAAGACAATACCGGCCATGGCCGCATCACCATCAGCCCCCTGGGAGAGGGCGTCCTGTACTTCGATGCCTTCAGCCTGTCGCCGCCCTGGCAGTCGGGCCTGCTGGACGGGGAGAGCCTGGAGGAAGGGCCCGTCCGGCGCATCCCCTGGGCGGAGCGCCTGCTCTACACCGACGCCCGCCTGGCCGATATGGCGGCTTTCTACCTCTACCTGCAGCGAAGCCACTTCGACGATCTGTCTGCCTACCTGCGGGAAGCACTGGGAGTACCGGCGCCCATCACCGGCACCAATGCTCTGGGCGGCGTCAGCGACGCTTCCCTGCACGACGGCCTGGACTACCTCGACGACCACAACTACTGGGATCACCCCTGGTTCCCGGGCAACGCCTGGGACCCTTACAACTGGCTGATCAGAAATGAGCCTTTGCTAAAGGACGACTTTCTCAGTTCGGTTGCCAATGTCTGCGCCGGCCTCCAACTGGCGGACAAGCCCTACACCGTCAGCGAGTACAACCACGCGGCGCCCAACCGCTTCCGCACGGAAATGGTGCACGCCCTGGCGGCCTACAGCGCCTTTCACGGCGTGGACGGCATCATGTGGTTCGACTACAACGGCAACAGCCGGTGGGACGGCAATTTCCTGGACGGCTTCTTCAGCCTGCACCGCGATAACTCCATCATGGCGATGTTCCCCGCCTTTGCCTATGCGTTCCGCAACGGCTTCCTGGCGGAAGACAACGCTCCTGTAGCAGTTCAATATGCCCCAGACTGGATCTACCGCTCCGGTAAGATCGACAACCAGGGGCGCTGGGGTAAGTTCGTACCTTACGACAAACGCCTGGGGCTCACCCATGCCATCCGCACGCAGAGCTACCAGGCGACGGCCACTACCGATTTCACTACTTTGCCGGACGTGGGAAACAACCCCTTCACCACCTCTACCGGCGAAACCATGCTCGATACGGAAAAAGGCCTGCTAACCACCGCCTCCCCCCGCTTTGCCGCCATCACCGGCTTTCTGGATGACGGCGCCAACACCACTGCCGGCGAGCTGGCGCTGGTACAGGCCAGCCGCTTTGGGTCCGTCAGCTGGCTGGCCCTCTCGCAGGCGCCCCTGATCACCGCTCACCGCTCCCTGCTCACCGTCTCCACCGTCCAGCAAAATTCCGGCATGGTGTGGGACGGCATTCAGACCGTGCACAACAACTGGGGAACCGGGCCGACGGTACAGGCGCCCCTGGCGCTCACCCTGCGCCTGCACATCCAGGCGGACTCCCTGCGGGTGTATCCGCTCAATTCCATCGGCGAAGCCGGGGAAGCCATCATTCTACAGCCGATATCGCCCGGTTATTTCGAACTGGCGGTCGATCAGGAGGAGCACCCCACCCTCTGGTTCGGGCTGGAGGCGCTGGGCGGGCTGGTGCCTGCTAAAGAAGCTTCGGGCACGGGCATGCTGTTGCGCCATTACCCGAATCCGGTCGGAGCAGGGCCGCATCATATCGAGTACCGGCTGGCGGAAGGGGCGAGGGTAGAATTGCGGGTGTTCAATGCGCAGGGGCAGTTGGTGGAAAGGAAGGAAGAAGGGTGGCAGCCAGCAGGAAGCCACCGCACTTCCTTTGAGGCAGGCGGCCTGGCGGCGGGCAGTTATGTGTTTTCGCTGGCGGCGAGAGGGAAGGATGGGGGCTGGCGGGGGCTGGGGTGGGGGAGGGTGCAGGTGGAGTGATGCCAGGGAGTTTTTCGAGTTTATATCAACACCTTTTCCACAGGTATTGCCAAATCAAAATTTTTTGCCCTTATCACATCTTCCGTGCGCAATAACTCGCGGAACTTATAATCATTCCCCATCGGCTGCCAGTGCACCTCGATCACATTTTCCGTCAGGTTGACGAGCCAGAATTCCGGGACCCCACTTTCGGCATACTGCGGCAGTTTAACCTCGCGGTTGTATGCTAAGGAAGTATCGGCCACTTCGATGATGAGCAGTACGTCTTTTGCGCTTGGGATCTCTTCAGCATAATAGTCCTCCCTATACACAAGTATGGCAATATCCGGCTCGGGTTCAGAAAGGCCGCCGATAATTACGGGGTTTTGCACGCTGACGATCGCTTTTTTCCCGAGCAGAGCATTCAGCAAGGCGTTCAGCTTATTGACGCAGGAAACGTGTTTACTACCGATCGGGCTCCTCTTGATGATTTCTCCATTGATCAATTCAAGTCCTTGCTCCTGAAGGATGCCGGCTTCCCCCATCTTGTGGTATTCCTCTACAGTAAGCAGTCTTTTGTTGAGTTGAACCGCCATCGGTCATCAGGTTTTCTTTCTGACTCCCTTCAAATATAAGGTTTTCCTGTAAAAGCCCCGATCTGCTATGACCCTTTCGATGACAAAGATCATTTCCATAAAATGCCGAAGTGCTTATTTTATCCTGCTTCACAAGTAATCAAAAACAGAGTCAACCATGAAAAACATCGTATTAATTCTTCTTCCCACCTTTCTGCTCCTAACGGCCTGTGGCGGCCATCACCACGGCACGGCAGAGCCGGTGCAGCTCGACAACGGCAAACGCTGGCAGGCCAACCCCGAAACGACTTCCGGCATTGCCGAAATGCAGGCCATCCTTGCCCGGTATGAAGGGAGAGGGGCTGATGCTGACGCCCGCCAGGCCCTGCGGGAAGAACTGGAAGCAGCCTTCCAGAACATCTTCAAACAGTGCACCATGAAAGGGGAGGCCCACAACCAACTGCACAATTATCTGCTGCCGATGAAACCGCTGTTTGAAAAAATTGACGGCGCCGACGCTGCAGAAAGCGAAGCGGCCATCCGGGAGCTGAAGGAACTCCTGGCGGAATATGAGACATATTTTGAATGAAAAAGAGTATGTTTACAGAAGCCAACAAACCTCTTGGCGGGCCCTTTCAAGTAGATTGAACTCAAACGGTTTTTACACCGTTTCGCCTTCACTGGCTACCATTCTATTGGACATCTTGAGTTCAGTAGGTGTAAATGTGTGAACGATTGTAAGAAACATCCCCGTTTTTTCGTTAGAGGGACACTTCACCAAATCTAAAGAAAAACAATATGAAGTGGCAATCGCAGTTGTTGTTTGGGTTGAGTTTTGTATGCTTATTCGCCCTTTCCACGCCCACCCAGGCGCAAAGCATCTTCAAACGCGATAAGGAAAAAGAAACCCCAAAGGCGGAGCCGGAGGAAAAAGAAGGGCTTTTCTCCATTTTCAAAAAGAAGGAACCCACCGAAAGCGAGCAGGAGTTGGAGGCCGTCAAGGCCCGCCATAAGGACGCCAAAACGGACGTGCGCGCCTACAAGAAAGAACGCAAGGCCGCTGAGGCCCGCGAGGAGGCCGCCCGTGCCCGTGCCGCTGCCATCAAAGCCGAAAAGGACGCACTGAAGGCGGAAGAGCGGATGAAAAAGGCAGAGAAAAGAGCGGAAAAGGCACGGGAAAAAGCGGGAAATGGGTAGGGCAAAACCTTTGAGGTTTCCGAAACCTCAAAGGTTTAACCCGTTTGCTATTTTCTCAACGAGAACCCATCTATTCCTACGAGGTACCCGTCGGAGAATCCCCCTGAGCGAATATCCTTGCCCACCAGTTCGATTTCCAGCTCGTTTACTCCTTCCTGCAGCTGCACCCTGCCGAAGGATAGCGGCCCGGTGGGCTCTACGCCCTGCGCAAAGCCATCCATCAGTTCCCCCGCCGGCTGGCCGTTGACGTACAGGCGGACGATACCGTAGTCCCTCGCCCGGGTGAAGAAGCCGGTGAGTTCGTAGGCGCCGGCTTCCGGGGCTTCCAGGGGCAGGGCCAGGCGTGCGCCGGGGCGGGCTTCCACCCACCACAGCTGGGCGCTGCCGCCCCAGTTCCCCTTGAAGGGGGACATGTCTTGCACGCGGAGGGCCCCTCCGGTAACCCGGGCCTGCTCCAGCAGATTTTCTGCTTCCACTGCCGGCAGGTGGGTGCGCCCGACGCGCGCGTAGTGCTCCTCTACCAGTTCCCCGATCGCTTCGATCACTTCCGGGTGCTGAGCGGATACATCGTACTGTTCGCTCGGGTCGTGTTCCAAATGGTAGAGCAGGGGAGGGTCGTGAACGACAACCGGCTCGTCGGGGTAGGCCGTCTGGGTGATGAAGTGGGCTTTCCAGTGCCCGTACCGGGCGGCAAAAAGCTGGTCGCCGCGGTAATAGGCGAAGAATTTTCGGGGAGAGGCGACTTCGCCCCGCAGCAGGGGAAGCAGGTCATATCCGTCGAGCGGGCGGCCCGGGAGGGCAGCCCCGGCCAGAGCGGCGGCGGTGGGCAGCAGGTCCATTGTAGTGGCCAGTTCGTCAGACGTTCTGCCGGCGGGTATGGTTCCCGGCCACCAGGCGATCATGGGTTCGCGCATGCCGCCTTCCCAGGTGGTGCCCTTGCCTTCGCGCAGCAGGCCGGCCGAACCGCCAT
>JAGFJE010000663.1 GCA_024103175.1 Phaeodactylibacter sp. | reverse complement strand
CCAAACTGGCCAGCGGCCCGCAGGAGGCTGGCGTCGACCTGCAGCGCATGCTGGAAGCCATCAACCGCCGCCTGGAATTGCTCCTGGGCGAGGACTACCAGATCGGCCATGCCTACTTCCTCGATGTTCGTGACCTGGATGGGCTGAAAGCTGCCTTCGAACACCACATCATTCCCTTGCTCCAGGAGTACTTTTTTAACGACTACGGCAAGATCGGCCTGGTGCTGGGCCGGGAATTTGTCCGGGAGAAGAACCCTCATCCAGGAACATCGGTATTCGCTGATTTTGACCACCCCTACGCCGGCGAGTTCTCGGAAAAGCGGGTATACGAGCTGCGCCCGATGGAAGAGGTGGAGGAGGTGGCGTTTATCCGGATTTATGATGAGGGGTATGAGCGGTAAATTATGGTTTTATTGTTTTTCGGTTGCCTGGGTTCGCCGTGTCATCTCCTGGAGCATTATACCCGCGGCTCTTCACGGATCACCCAACTGAGGGGCGGGCATCTCCAGCTTTAAGATCTTCGCACCAGCGTACTGCCGCCGGAAGTCCCGCCAATGGGGTTCCATCCATCCGGGCAGGGCTTCCCGGCCCCGGCCTTCAATAAGGCATACCTTTTGGAATACTTCGTTATCTATGGGAGAAAAGGCGTAGAGCTGCCGCTCGCCGGCGAGCAGGGCCGCCTGGTGGATCAGCAACTTTCCGGCCAGATCACCGGTGGCCGGTTGGAGGAAAGGGCCCTGGAGGAGGGCCTCTTGTTTTTTCTCCTTGTAAAGAAGGAATGAAGGTTTTTCTTCATTTTTCAGGATCTGTATGGCTACCGTGTCTTCATCTGCGGCAATGAAAGGGCAGCCTACTGCTTTGCCCTGTCGGATTTGAATGCCCTCAGTTCTTACGGCTTCGATGTACTTCAGGGCCAGCTCCCAGTCATCCGGGCGGAGAAGTTTCCAGTGGCCGTCCCGGCGGTACCAGGTCAGCTGCCGTTTGGCGTAGCGGCGGGTATTGCGCTGGATCAGGCCAATGGCCTCTTCCCGGCTGTATTTCCCTTCAAAATGATCGAACAGTTCCTGGTAGCCGATGGTTTGCAGGGCAGTGAGCTCGCGCCTGGGGAAAAGCGTGCGGGCTTCCTCTGCCAGGCCGGCAGTGGCCATCTGTTCTACCCTGCGGTTAATTCGGCGGTACAGTTTCTGCCGGGGCCAGTGAAGCTGCAGGTAAATGGGGGTAAAAGGGCGGGGCGGCTTGTTTTCTTTCCGAAAACCGGAAAAGGGCCTTCCGCTTGCCCGGTAGACCGCCAGGGCGCGGATCAGCCGGTGCGGGTTTTGCCGGTCCACGTCCCTGTAATAATCCGGGTCAAGGCGGGCAACCTCTTCCTGCAGGAAGGCCAGCCCCTTATTTCGGTATTCCTCCTCCACTGCATTGCGGATCTCCAGCGGTACTTCGGGAAATTCATCCAGCCCCTCACAGAGGGCCTTGATGTACAGGCCGGAGCCTCCCGCCAGAATAACCACGTCCTTTTCCCGGAAGAGCCTTTCCAGAAGTTGCAGGGCGTTCCGCTCAAAATCCCCTACGCTGTATTCTTCCTCAATGCTCAGGCTGTTGATCAGGTAATGCGGCGCCTGCGCCAGCTCCCCTTCTGTAGGTTTTGCCGTACCGATATTCATCTCCCGGTAGAACTGCCGGCTGTCGGCCGAAACGATGGCGGTATCGAAATGCCGGGCCAGGCGGATGGCAAAGGCCGTCTTGCCGCTGGCGGTCGGGCCGCCGATGACGATCAGGTGTTTTTTATGGTTGGATGGTTGCATGGTTGGATTGCTGGAGTGTTGGATGGTTAGATTGTTCCATTGTTAAATTGTTAGTACCTGGAAACAATTAGTGAGGCACAAAGCGCTGTTAAGGGGATAGTTCATTTTTCTGTGTCTTTCGACCCCCCCCTTTGATTTTCAGGAACTTGCGAACGGCGAACAGCGAATCGCGAACAGTCCCCTGTTAAGCTCCTGGTATTCAGTCATTCGCTAATTCACTAGGCCACCATTCTAAGGTTGGACAACTTCGTACATCGTACATGGCCTAAGGACTGCCCTTGGTACATACATCGTACACGCCCCCGGGGCATGCTGTCCAACCATAGACGGGTAGCCATTCACTAATTCAGTCCATGCACTTTCCAGGGGTCAATTTAACAATTAAACCATCAAACAATCCAGCCATCAGGCAATGTTCTATGCCCCTCACACCTCCGGCGCCTTTTTCATCCAGGGCTGCGCCTCCTCCAGCTGAGCGGCGAGGCGGAACAGCATATCTTCCCGGCCTACCGGCCCGGTGAACATCACGCCCACCGGCAGCCCGTCCTCCGACCAATGCAGGGGAACCGACATAGAGGGCTGGCCGGCCATATTGCCCAGCGCGGTATAAGGAATGTAGGAGAAGATCTTTTCCGCCAGCGGCCCGATGCGGGCTTTGAGGACTCCTTCCAGGTTGAGGCTGGTCACAAGTTTGAGCAGGCGCTGTTCGGCGTCGGATGGCTGCAGTTCTCCGATCCGGAACGGTACTCTGGAGACGGTTGGCGTCAGCAGCAGGTCGTACTGTTGGTGAAAGGCGCCGAGGCGGCGGGAAATGTCGTTCCATTTACGCCGCTGGTAAGCGTAATCTCCGGCGCTGAAGTTCCTGCCCAGCATCGCGAGGGCAAAGTTTGTACGCTCTACATCGCCGGGGCGGGCGGTGCGCCCGAGATGCTCGCTGAGTTCATCGACACCGGCGGCAACTTCTCCGCAGATAACGGTCAAAAATGTTTCGGTCAGGTCTTCGCGCCGGTATGGGAGAGGCGCCAGTTCCACATGGTGGCCGAGCGATTCCAGCAGCTTGGCGGTTTTTTCAACGGCGAGAATGCATTCTGCTTCCACTTCCTGTCCAAGTGTATGGGCCGTGCTCATTCCGATGCGGAGCCTGCCGGGAGCTTCTTTTAGGGTTTCCAGGTAGGGTTTTTCCGGAGGCTGGATGATAAAGGGCTCTCCCGGCGCCGGCCCCTGTATGGCGTCCAGAAGGGCGGCGCTGTCGCGCACGGAGCGGCTGACGCAGTGCTCCATGACGGCTCCGCTCCAGCCTTCGCCCCGGCCGGGCCCCAGGCTGATGCGCCCCCGGCTTGGCTTCAGCCCGAACAGCCCGCAACAGGAGGCGGGAATACGGATGGACCCCCCGCCGTCGCTGGCGCTGGCCAGGGGCGTAATGCCGGCGGCTACCGCGGCAGCCGAGCCGCCGCTCGACCCGCCCGCGGTGCGGCCGATATTCCAGGGATTGCGCGTGGGGCCGAAATGTTTTGGCTCCGTATAAGGGGTCGTTCCGAATTCAGGGGTATTGGTTTTGCCCAGAAAGGACAGGCCCGCCTGGCGAAAGCGCTCAACGATATAGCTGTCTTCTTTGGAGACGTAATCCCGGTAGCCCCTGCTGCCTGCGCTCAGCGGTGTTCCGGCAACCTCCAACCCGAGGTCCTTCACCAGAAAGGGGATGCCGGCAAACGGGCTTTCCGGATCGGCTTTTTCCGCCATCTCCCTTGCCATGTCGTAGAGCGGGTGGATGATGGCGTTGATGGTGGGGTTGACGCTCTCCGCCCGGGTGACGGCGACTTCTACCAGTTCCGTAGCTGTCACTTCCCTTTTCCGGATGAGTTTGGCCAGGCCCAGGCCGTCGTATTTTCGGTATTCTTCAAAGGTCATGCTAAGTTGGTTGATTCGGTTTTCTTCGTGCTGAAGTTAAGAATATTTGTGTGGAGGCGGCGTAGATTTTCCAGATTTCCAAAATCTGGAAAATCTTGCCAAATTGCGTCCAGTCAAATCCAATTTCATGAATACATTGATCCAGCAGGCCTACGATCCGGAAGCTTTCCGCCGCCATGGCCACGAACTTGTCGACTTGTTGGCCGATCACCTCCGTTCTGTTCAGGAGGAAGAAGGCGAACCGGCCATTCCTTTTTCCGCCCCGGAAGAAGAGTACGCTTTCTGGGAAGACGATTACCGGGAAAACCGGGGAGGGCATCCTGCCGCGCTTTTCGAAAAAGTACTGGCCCGGTCGGTGCGCGTGCAACACCCCCGGTATATGGGGCACCAGATCAGCCCGGCGGCGCCGACAGCGGCCCTGGCCGGCCTGGTGGACGGCCTGCTCAACAACGGAATGGGCGTCTACGAGATGGGCATTGCCGGTACGGCTATTGAGCGGTTGGTGATGAAAGCCGCCGCCCGCCAGATGGGTTTTGGGGAAGGGGCGGACGGGGTGCTTACTTCCGGCGGCACCCTGGCCAACCTCACCGCCTTGCTTACTGCGCGTTCTGTCAAGGCGCCCTCATCCGTCTGGCAGGAGGGCCACCGGGAAAAGCTGGCGCTGATGGTCTCCGAAG
>JAGFJE010000651.1 GCA_024103175.1 Phaeodactylibacter sp. | reverse complement strand
ATGGCGTCAAGCTGGGGCTAACAGCTACGCCTACGGATGTGATCGACCACAACACTTTCAAGCTGTTTGAATGTGAGGACGGCATTCCTACATTTGCCTATACCTACGATGAGGCGGTCAATAACATTCCGCCTTACCTGGCCGATTTTGAGGTACTGCGGATACAGACCAAGTTCCAGCAGGAGGGCATCAACAAACGGACCATCAGCCTGGAGGATCAGAAGCGGATGCTGGCGGAAGGGAAGGAACCGGAAGAGGTCAACTACGAGGGAAGTGAGCTGGAAAAACGGGTAACCAACCGCGGCACCAATGCCTTGATCGTCCGGGAGTTTATGGAGGAGTGCATTAAAGGGCCCAATGGGGTCTTGCCAGGCAAGGCGATCTTCTTCTGCCTCACCAAGGCGCACGCCCGGCGGATCAAAGAGGTGTTCGATGGGCTCTACCCGGAGTATAAGGGGGAATTGGCAAAGGTCATCGTTTCGGAGGATAAGCGGGTGCATGGCAAAGGAGGGCTACTGAACCAGTTCACGAAACAGGACATGCCCCGGGTGGCCATCAGCGTGGATATGCTGGATACCGGCATAGATGTGCGGGAAGTGGTCAACCTGGTCTTCGCCAAACCGGTGTATTCCTATACCAAATTCTGGCAGATGATCGGGCGGGGCACGCGGCTGCTGGAACCGAAGAAGATCAGGCCCTGGTGCCCGGAGAAGGATAAGTTCCTGATCATCGACTGCTGGGACAATTTTGACTACTTCAAGCTCAACCCTAAAGGTAAAGAACATAAGGAGCAGGTGGCGCTGCCCGTCCGTTTGTTCGGCCTGCGGCTGGATAAGGTGGAGTTGGCAATGGAGAAGGAGGCTGAGGATATTATCATCAAAGAAATTGAACTGCTGCGGCAGATGATCATCCAACTGCCGGAAAAATCGGTAGTGGTGCTCGACGCCCAGGTCAGTCTGGAAAAGGCCCAAGCAGAGGAGTTTTGGAACCAGTTGACGGATACCAAACTGGAATTCCTCAGAGGCAGCATCCGGCCGCTGATGCGCACCATCTCGGGGGTGGACTTTAAAGCGATGCGCTTTGAGAAAGACGTGGTGGAAACCTCTATCGCCCTGATGGCGGAGGACAAAGAGCGGTTTGAAACCCTTAAAGATGCCTTGGTGGAACAGATCTCCGAGCTGCCGCTATCCATCAATATCGTCCGGCAGGAACAGGAATGGATAGAGAAAGCCCAAACCAACCACTTCTGGGCAGCTGTCGATGATGGCCAGCTGGACGAACTCAGCCGGCGCCTGGCGCCCCTCATGCGTTTCCGGGAGACGGACACCATCAAACGGGAGATGGAAAAATTCGACTTCAAAGACCTGACCACCTCCAAAGAGAAGGTGGAATTCGGGCCGGAAAACGAGGCGATCAGCATCGCGGAATACCGCCGCCTGGTGGAAGAGCGCCTTCGCAAGATGGCCAGCACCAACCTCACCCTGCAAAAGCTCAAAGCGGGCCTGGAACTGACCGATGAGGAGGTGGAGCGCCTGGCGGAAATGCTCAGCCAGCAAAACCCTTTCATCACTGAGGAGTTGCTGCAGCGCGTTTACGACAATAAGAAGGCTAAGTTTATACAGTTCATCAAACACATTCTCGGGCTGGAAGAACTAGCTACTTTTACCGATACGGTTGCCCGGGCATTTGAGGCATTCATCCAAGAGCACAACGACTACAACGCCCTGCAGATCCGCTTCCTTGAAGTACTAAAGTCATTCATCCTGGAAAAGGGGACGGTGGAAAAGAAAGACCTGATCCAGACACCCTTTAATGTATTTCATCCGGATGGCATCCGCGGGTTGTTCCGGCCAAAGGATATAGAGGAGATACTGGAGCTGACGGAGAAAGTAGTAGCCTAAAAAAACTGACCAATTTTCAATAAAAGCGGCTTATGGAAGACACCATATTCATCTTAGGAGAAGACGGGAAACTGATAGAAATGAACGAATCTTTCTACGACAGCGAGGATCTACTACAGCGCCTGCTGAACGATTACCCCAAGCTGCTGGCCGGCAGCCAGGTCAACCCCGAAGACCCGAGAAGGTGGCTGCTGATCTCCCGGGAAGTAGTGCCTCGGGAACTAAATATCTGACAGTTTTCGCGGCTTCTTTTGGCGATATACTGCGTTGCTCATCGCTCAGGTAGCTACGGCTATCTTCACTCTTCGCGCCTTGTCTATCGCCAAAATAACCTCCCGAAAACTACCATCTACTTAGTTCCCGACGCACTGGGGATTCCGGACGATGAAAACGCCGGCAACCGATGGGCGGTGGACCATTTGTTTGTTGACCAGGACGCGATACCTACGCTTGTCGAAGTGAAAAGGAGCACCGATACCAGAATAAGGAGAGAGGTCGTCGGGCAGATCCTGGATTATGCGGCCAACGCCGCTTTGTTCTGGCCGATAGAGCGACTGATCGTCCAGTTTTAACATCGCTTGCTGGCAAAGGAAAGCGAATTGCATAAGTTTATCGAAGCTTTTGATTGGTTCTACCAGCAGTATGGGAAGTGAGGTTGTCGGTATAGCAAAGCTTCCCAAAAATGACTATCATTACGGCCCAAAACTCAACAAACTAATATGCTCACACCCAGCATAAAATCAAAGATCGACCAGCTCTGGGACAAGTTCTGGTCCGGCGGCATCTCCAACCCGCTGACGGCGATCGAGCAGATCTCCTACCTGCTCTTCATGCGGCGGCTGGATGAGATGGACCGCAAAAAGGTGAAAGACGCCGATTGGACGGGCGAAAACTACAAATCCCTCTTTGAAGGCGCCTTCGAGATCCCCAACACCAATCAAACAGTAAATAAGAGCAGCCTCCGCTGGAGCGAATTCCGCCACCTACCCGCCGAGGCCATGCTGCAGCATGTACAGCTGAAAGTGTTTCCCTTCATCAAAGCGCTGAACGGCGAAGGGCAGGCCTTCACCCGGCACATGGCGAATGCCGTGTTCATGATCCCCAAAGCCTCCCTGCTGGTGGAGGCCATCAAGCTGATAGACGAGCTGTATAAGGATATGGAGGAAGACCTCAAGGGCAAACAGACTTTCCAGGATACCCAGGGCGATGTGTACGAATACCTGCTTTCCGAAATCGCCTCCGCCGGTAAGAACGGGCAATTCCGGACACCCCGCCACATCATCAAGCTTATGTGCGAGCTGGTGAACCCCAAACTGGGGGAAACGGTATGCGACCCGGCCTGCGGCACGGCGGGCTTCCTACTGGGCGCCTACCAGCACATCCTCACTCAATACACGAGCGAGGAATACCGCGTGACCGATGAGGACGGCTTCCGGCGCGGCACCATCGGCGACAAGCTGGTGGACGAAAACGCCCGCCGCATCCTCCAGGAGCAGACTTTTCACGGCTACGACTTCGACTCCACCATGGTGCGCATCGGCCTGATGAACCTGATGATGCACGGCCTCACGGCGCCGAACATCGACTACAAGGATACCCTCTCCAAACACTACCATGAGGACAACCAGTACCACATCATCCTGGCCAACCCGCCCTTCAAAGGCAGCATCGATAAGGGCGATGTGAACCCGGACTTCTCCCTCTCCACCACCAAGACCGAGCTGCTCTTCATCGAGCGGATCTTCATCTCCCTGCGCATCGGCGGCCGGGCAGCAGTGATCGTACCGGATGGGGTGCTCTTCGGCTCCAGCCGGGCGCATAAGGCCACCCGCCAAATGATACTGGAGGAGGGCGAACTGCAAGGGGTGATTTCTATGCCCAGCGGCGTGTTCAAACCCTATGCCGGGGTAAGCACCGCCATCCTGATCTTCGTGAAAGGCGGGAAAACGGAAAAGGTGTGGTTCTACGACATGCAGGCCGACGGCTATAGCCTGGATGATAAACGCAGCAAACAGGAGGAGAGCGACCTGCCGGATATTGTACTGAGCTGGAAGAAACGCCATGAGGAGCCTAATGTGGACCGCAAAGCAAAACACTTTTTTGTGCCGCTGGAGGAGATCGTGGAGAATGGATATGACCTGAGCATTAACCGGTATAAGGAGATCGTGTATGAGGAGATGGAGTATGAGCCGCCTTTAGCCATCATGGGCCAGATACAGGCTATAGACAAGGAAAGGGCTGCACTGATGCAGGATTTGAGAAGTATGATAGGATCGTAGAGATTTTTACTGTAGGAACAGCCGCATACCCTGTTCCGGCGAATGTCGGAAGCGGTGATAAATCCTGGCGTTCGGACTTCGGCGTGAGTTCAGCCGAACGCTGAGTTCACGCCGAAGCCCGGGGGCGTCGGTATTTGTTTAGCATCGAGCCAGGTGACATCTTTCGCCTTTTCGCCGGAATCCCAGTAGTTCAAGGCGAAAGGTGTCATCTGGCGAAATTTGACCGCATGAGATGACGCCTTTTTGCCCATCTATCGACAGGAACAAGGGGCAAAAAGATGTCGCCTCAACGCTCTAAACACATACGGGGCATGAACCCCAATGTGCAAATTCTGGCTGCAGGGAGATTATTGACAAAAACAAACAAAAAAGCCCAACTTGAACTAATGCATCTCTCACGCAAAACGTGAGCCTTCGTTCAAGTGGGGCTTGTATCTGCGAAAGTACGTACTATTTAATTCAGATGAAAGGAGGAGATACAAAGGAAATGGAGAAATTTATTCAGTATATCGAAAATCCCAGACCGTGTCTGGG
>JAGFJE010000648.1 GCA_024103175.1 Phaeodactylibacter sp. | reverse complement strand
GGGTGAGCCGGCGCCGGGCAGCTCCACACCCCTTATTCCGGCATTTCAACTACCCCTCAAGATAACCCGTACGGGCCATCCATGCAATGAACAATGCAAATAGGAGGCGGCAGGTGGCAGAAATCATTGTTTTCAAGAATCTTTTCCGGCAATATTGCAACCACTGGCATTTAAGGAGCATTAAGCCTTTCCTAAAAAATGCTTAAAAAAAAGTCCAAAAAAGTTAAGGTGAAAGAGATTAATAACCAGGCTTTCCAGGGCCTCAGCCGGCAGGAAGTGGCAAGCCGGCAAAAGCGCTTTGGAAAGAACGCGCTCTACTCCGGCCGCGCCCGCCACATCTTCCGGATGATGTGGGATGTTGCCCGCGAACCCATGTTCCTCATCCTGGTGGTAGTATGCGCCATTTACTTTTTCCTCGGCAATACCTACGAAGGGCAGATCATGCTCTTCGCCATGGCCATGGTCGTCATTGTCTCTATTTACCAGGAGGTGCGCAGCGCCAACGCCATCAGAAGCCTGAAGAAATATACCCAGAGCGCCATACGCCTCATCCGGGACGGCGAGGAAGTGCGGTTGGCGGCCGAAGAGCTGGTGCCCGACGACATTATGATCGTATCGGAGGGGGAGACCGTGCCTGCCGACGCCGAAGTGCTCCGGCAGAACGACTTTTCGGTGGATGAATCTATTATGACCGGAGAGTCCATGCCCGTTTTCCGGGATGGCGGAGAAGCTATCCTGCAGGGCACCCTCGTCGCTTCCGGCCTGTGTACTGCCCGCGTTACCCAAACCGGCGCCCGGACCGAGCTGGCCAGGCTGGGCAAAAGCATCGAAAGCATTACCCCGGAAAAATCCCTCCTCCAGAAGCAGGTGAGCGCCTTCGTTCAGCGCATGGCGCTGGTGGGGCTGCTGGCCTTCCTGCTGGTTTTTGGGATCAACTATATGTCAACTTTCGACCTGGTCGTCAGCCTGCTCTTCGGGCTGGTGATGACCATGTCGCTCATCCCGGAAGAAATTCCGGTCGCCTTTTCCTCCTTTATGGCCATCGGCGCCTACCGGATGAGCAAGATCGGCCTGCTGGTCAAACAGCCTATTACTGTGGAAAGCCTGGGCTCGGCCAGCGTCATCTGCCTGGATAAAACAGGTACGATCACCGAAAATAAAATGTCGCTGGCGGCGGTGTATGACTTTGAAAAAGGCAGCCTCATCGAAGCGGCGGATATGGGCCGCCACCCCGACAATCCGGTGCTGGCCTGCGCCATGTGGGCAAGCGAACCCTTGCCGTTCGACCCCATGGAAAAAGCGCTGCACCAGGCCTATCTCCAAAATGCCTCCCTCGATGCCCGCACCCGGTTTCAGATGGTGCACGAATATCCGCTGCACGGACAGCCTCCCATGATGACCCACATCTGGCGAAGGAATGAAGAGACGATCATTGCCGCCAAAGGCGCCGTAGAGCGGATACTCGCTCACGCTCCTCTTTCCGATAGCCAGATAAAGAAGGTGGAAAGCATTACGCGGGGACTGGCGGCCAAGGGCTTCCGGGTGCTGGGCGTTGCCCGGGCAGCCTCCATACCCGAAACCTTCCCGGAGCGACAGGACGATTTCGAGTGGCGGTTCCTGGGGCTGGTGGCGCTTTACGATCCGCCCAAGAAGGGCATTAAAGAAGTATTCGGCCAGTTCTACGCAGCAGGCATACAGGTAAAGATGATCACCGGCGACTATGCCGAAACGGCGCTGACCATCGCCGGAGAAAGCGGCCTGCGCCACAACGGGCAGTACCTGCTGGGCGAGGCCGTTCTGAACATGCCGGCGGAAAAACTGCGGGAGGCGGCAGGTACAACCGACATTTTCGCCCGCATGTTCCCCGAAGCCAAACTCAAGGTCGTCGAGGCCCTTAAGGCCAACGGCCAGATCGTAGCCATGACCGGCGACGGAGTCAACGACGGCCCGGCACTCAAGGCCGCCCACATTGGCGTGGCCATGGGCAACCGCGGCGCCGATATTGCCAAAAAAGCCGCCGCCCTCATAATCACCGATGACAATCTGGAGAAGATGGCCGAAGCCATCGCCAACGGCCGCAAGATCTACCACAACCTGAAAAAAGCCATCCGCTACATCATCTCCATCCACATCCCGATCATACTCGTCGTCCTGATGCCTTTGTTGCTCAACTGGGACTACCGCAACCTCTTCTCCCCCGTGCACATCATCTTCCTGGAGATGATCATGGGGCCGACCTGCTCCATTTTCTTCGAGAACGAGCCCATGGAACAAGGGGTGATGAGCCAGCCGCCCCGCGACCCTTCCGCCAGCCTGTTTTCCTGGCGGGAACTCTCCGGCAGCATCCTGCAGGGGCTGATCATCGCCGCCGGCGTGCTGGGCGCCTATTACTGGGCCATGGCCTCCGGCATGAGTGAAACCCATACCCGGACGATGGCTTTCATCACCCTCATCATCAGCAACATCTTCCTGACCTTAGTCAATCGTTCCTTCCGCGAGGCGATCTTTAACACCATCCGTTACCGGAACAACCTGCTGCCGCTGATGCTGGGCGCGTCTGTACTGCTGCTCGTGGCCCTTCAGTTCGTGCCTGTGGTGCGCGAGACGTTCCACCTGTCCCGCCTGTCGCCGCAACTGTGGCTCGTCTGCGCCGCCGTCGCATTCGCAGCGGTCTTCTGGTTCGAAGGGTATAAGGTAGTGATGAGAAAGCAGCAAGCAGCCAACCGGCCCTAGTGCGCCGGGAACGAAGTTGTTGATCAATAATTTGAGGCTATTTTTCGGCCAGGCAACCTGCCTGCCAGCGAGCCTGCCGGCCATGCTGGCACAGCAGGCGGGCTGGCGAGCAGGCAGGGGCG
>JAGFJE010000628.1 GCA_024103175.1 Phaeodactylibacter sp. | reverse complement strand
CCGGTCATGCCCGAATTGGAGGAGATCAGCACGTCTTTGGAGTGGGCGCCCACGTGCGCCTTGATGATGTCCTTGGCCCGGTGATAGGCCAGGGTCATGGAGGAGCCGGTCACCGTGGTTTCGGTATGGGTATTACCGACATGAGCGGCGATCTCTCCGGAAAGCAATCGTTCGATCGGTTCATAGAGCCGCCCGCTGGCCGTCCAATCAGCGTAAACGATCCGCCGGGGGCCATGGGGTGTCTCGAACTGCTGGTTGTAACCGATGACCTTCTCCCGGAAGGGGGCGAAGTATTGCTCGAGTTGGCTGGTTTTATTTTTGGTTATAGCTTGCATGGGTATATTGTTGAATTGCTGGATTGTTTAATGGTATATGGCTATATGGATGAATGGCTGGCCTGCTGAAACCAGAGCCACCGGGGCTGCCGCAAAACAATATTACAATATAGCAATATAGCAATACCACCTTTAAGCCTCCTGCCGCAGGATATCCTCCATCGCCGTTTTCATATCGTTTGCCAGCTTCTGCGCCGCTTCCGGGCTATTACTTTCCGAATAGATCCGGATGATGGGCTCGGTATTCGACTTGCGCAGGTGCACCCAGCCGTGTTCGAAGTCGATCTTCAGGCCGTCGATCGTGCTGTAATTTTCCCGGCTGAACCGTTGCTCCAGTTCTTTGAGGAGGTTATCCACATCGATCTCCGGCCTCAGATCCGCCTTATCCTTGACCATATAGTAATCGGGGTAAGAACGCCGCAGTTCGCTGGCCGTCCGGTTACTTTGCGCCAGGTAAGTGAGAAAGATGGCCAGCCCCGCCAGGGCGTCCCGCCCGTAGTGCAGGCCGGGGACGATCACGCCGCCGTTGCCCTCTCCGCCGATGACGGCGTTCACTTCCTTCATTTTTTCCACCACGTTGACCTCTCCCACCGCGCTGGCGAAATACTGCCCGCCGTGGAGGTGCGTCACATCGCGCAGGGCGCGGGTGGAAGAGAGGTTGGATACGGTATTGCCCGGCTGATGCTGCAGGATGAAGTCCGCAACGGCTACCAGGGTATATTCTTCGCCGAAGAGCTGCCCGTCTTCACAAACCAGCGCCAGGCGGTCCACGTCCGGGTCGACGGCGACGCCGAGGGCCGCTTTTTCTTCTTTCACTACCCGGCAGAGATCCTGCAGGTGGAGGGGAAGTGGTTCGGGATTGTGGGCGAACCGGCCATTGGGCTCGGCATTGAGCAGGACGGCCTCGCACCCCAGGGCCTCCAGCAGGGGCGGCAGGGCCAGGGCGCCGGTGCTGTTGATGCAGTCGACTACTACCTTGTAGCCCTGTTTTCGAACGGCATCGGCATCCACAAAAGGCAGGGCCAGTATTTTTTCGATGTGGTGGGCGAAATACCCTTGACTTGTGCGGTATTTGCCCAGTTCCTTCACTCCGGCATATTCAATATTACCTTGCTCTACCAGCCGGAGCAGGGCCTGCCCGTCGGCCTGGGAGATGAATTCACCCTTATGGTTGAGGAATTTCAGCGCATTCCAGTTTTCGGGGTTGTGGCTGGCCGTGATGATAATGCCCGCGCCCGCCTGCTCGGCCGGAACCGCCATTTCCACGGTAGGCGTTGTGGATGGGCCGAGGTCAACCACATCGATGCCCAGCCCCATCAGTGTCGAGGACACCAGTTGGCTCACCATTGGCCCCGAGATGCGCCCATCCCGGCCGATAACCACTTTGGGGGCGGCGCCGTTCTCCCGCAGCCAGTACCCGAAAGCGGCGGTAAAATCCACTACATCTCTGGGCGTGAGGTTATCGCCTGCTCTTCCCCCGATCGTTCCCCGTATTCCGGAAATTGATTTAATTAGTGTCAAATCTTTTTATTTTTTGATTCCAGGACTTGGTTTGCGGACATGCTTTCCGATTTCCCACAAAAATAGGAAATTTTGCCCGGCCTGTAAGAACTTATGAAGCGGCGGGTAAAACAAGTCATTTTGGAATGCTCCCCGCTCGCACTATATTTGCGCAGGCTGAAACAGCATCCGCACCCAGGGGCGGGAAAAAACGAAAACAGTGAAACGCATATCTGCCGAAAAAAATAAACGGTCAAAACAGGTGAAATGGTTTGAGAACTGGTTCGACTCGCCCTACTATCACATTTTGTACAAGGACCGGAACGAATCCGAAGCCGAAGGGTTTATTGACCATTTGCTGGAAACGCTCGGGCCCCGGCCCGGCGCTCGTATTCTGGACCTGGCCTGCGGCCGGGGGCGCTATTCCCGACACCTGGCAGACAAAGGCTTTGATGTCACCGG